>CAYYUV010000039.1:0-2683 GCA_964474405.1 uncultured Oscillospiraceae bacterium | reverse complement strand
GCAGAGCATGACGACGCCCCGCAAGAAATCGGACGCGGGTTCTTCGGTTAGACCATCGTAGAGGTCGTGCTTTTCGCTCGTGGCCATCTCGTAGATCGCATCCGCCATGTCCATGATGAACCCCGCCTGTGCGATGCCGAGAGAGGCGCATTCGGAAAGAAACATTTCGCACGCCGCGTTGCGATCTGGACGCTGCCCTTCGCAGGCTTTGTAGACGGAATCCACAACGCTGCTCAGGAGCGAAATATCGTCGGCATTTTCCGCGATGAGCGCGGCGAGGGCGGTTCGATGGGCTTCCATTTCCTCCGCGTACTCCGGGTCACCTGTCAGGCTCAACACATATTCGGAGAGCGCGAGGCTGTTGGCGTAATCTTCATAACGACTCATGGGAATCCCCCTTTTATTTAATCAGCATTTGAACAAGCGCGGGATCGACGGTTGCCTTGTTTTCAAGCGCCATCCCGAGCAAAGCGCCAAAGGGCGGCGTTTCTCCGTCGCGCAGCGCGCGGGCGAAGCCGTCCCCGGCAGATACCAGAAAGTCCCCTGTGCGGCAACTCCCGCGCACCTTGACGGGCAGCTTGCCCGCCAGCCCCACGGGGACATTGGCCTGTCCTTCTTTTCGGCCTATGCAGATGAAATAGGCATTGGAGATCACGCCCACCACATACGGCGAGGCGTCGCGTTCACAGCGCCGAATCTCTCCGGTAGCCGGGTCGAGCGCCACCACGTCGCCGGGTTCGGTTTCGCCCAATACGTCGAAATACTCGGCGTAGTCGCTGTAATAGCCGCCGTAGACGCGCGTGGCCTCGAAGTAGCCGCTGTAATTGAGCTTGGACGTGCCCGTTGGCGCGACGCTGCCCCGGTCGAACGAGCCGTTGACATTGGCGGTCGCGGAGAGGGGTACCACCTGCGAGGCGTTGGCTTTGCCGGAGATGTCCTGATGCGCGGTCAGGTACTGGCTGTGCGTGTGCGCAGCCGCCGCTTTTCCGGCCAGCGCGTCCGCCAGCCCGGATACCTCCGTCTGCGCGTGGGTGTGGGCGGCGGCGGCTTTCCCGGCCAGCGTTGTATTCAAATTGGTGACATCCGTCATGGCGTGGGTATGGACGGCATTGGCCTTGCCGGTGAGCGAGGCTTCGAGGTTGTTGATGTCCGTGGGTTCGTGGGTATGCGTGATGTTCGCTTTCCCATTTAACGCTGCGGGCAGATCGGTCACGTCGGCAACGATGTGCGTATGGACGGCATTGGCCTTACCCGTAAGCGAGGCTTCGAGGTTATTGATGTCCGTAGGCTCGTGGGTGTGGACGACGTTGGCCTTGCCGGTGAGGGAAGCCTCCAGATTCAAGATGTCCGTAGCCTCATGGGTATGGACAGCGTTGGCCTTGCCCGTAAGCGAGGCTTCAAGGTTCAGAATGTCCGTCGCCTCGTGGGTGTGGGCGGCAGGGGCTTTTCCGTCCAGCGTCGATCCCAAATCCGTCACATCCGCTATCGTGTGAACATGCTCCGATTCGGCTTTCCCCGCGACGGCAAGAGAGAGCGTCGAAAGATCGGACGCGACCGTATCCACCGTTGACGCGGTCGCCATGCGTTCCCATGTGCCATAGTAGCTTTCCTTGCGCCGTATGATGCGCAGCCACAGTTCGCCATCCTTCCCGGCGGTTACGGGAAATGCCCACTGAACGCTGATCTGGTTGGCCTCATCCTTGCAGAAGACCAGCAGATACCACCAGCCCAAATACGGCATGTTTTCATCTGTGTTTCGGACGCCGTATGCGCCGGTTTTGAACACATCGTTCGAGTTGCCGATCTGGTTGGACTTGAAGTAAAAGATGCGATCCATCATGTTGGGGATGCCGCCGCCATTGATTTCGCTTCCCCATTTGTTGGTGCTGTCGTAATCGCGCAAACTAGCAATGTCTACGGTGGCGGGCAGGGTGACGGTTTTTACGCTGATCTGCTCGACATGACCGAGAAGGTCGCGGGTGACGCCGTCGACCACGGAGAACGCGCCCCCGGCCTCGGGATTCTCCGCGCCGGTCAGATCCGGCGAAATGGTCACCAAAGGATGCGAATGCCCCGCTGCCTCGGCGCTCAAAGCCGCCTGCGCCGCGCTTTGGGCCGCAGCCGTCGCGCTGGCGGACGCCGCCTGTGCGCTATCCGCCGCGTTCGTTTTGGCGGTTTCGGCTGCCGTCAGCGCCGTCTGCGCCGCGTCTTTTGCGGTTTCCGAAGCGGTCTGCGCGGCCTGTGCCGCGTCTTTCGCGGTCTGTGCGGCAGCGGCGTTATTGCTCGAATCACTTTGCGCTGTTTCTGCCGCCGCCTGTGCCGTTTCCGCTGCGGTCTGTGCCGCCTGCGCTGCGTCACGGGCGGTTTCCGCCGCCGTTTGCGCCGCCTCCGCCGCCGCGCGGGAAGCCGCTGCCGCCTCCGCGTCTGTTTCCGCGCCGGATTCCGCCGCCTCCGCTTCGGCCTGAGCCGCTTCCGCCGCCGCCTGTGCGGTTTGCGCGGCGGTCTGTGCGGATTGTGCTGCGTCGCGGGCGGTTTCCGCCGCTGTTTGGGCGGCCTCCGCCGCAGCCTGTGCCGCTTCCGCGTCCGTGGCGCTTTGCTTCGCGTCCGCAGCCTTCTGCGTCGCCATTGCTTCCGAAGCCGCCGCCGCGCTCGCGCTTTCCTGCGCCGCTTCCATGAAGGCTTC
>CAYYUV010000038.1:0-3790 GCA_964474405.1 uncultured Oscillospiraceae bacterium | reverse complement strand
TTCATCGTTGGGAACAGCAGCACGTCGCGGATGGTCGCGCTGTCGGTCAAAAGCATCACCAGACGGTCGATGCCGATGCCGATGCCGCCCGTGGGAGGCATGCCGTATTCGAGCGACAGACAAAAATCTTCGTCGATCGGCATGGCTTCGTCGTCACCTTTTCTGCGCTCCTCGGCCTGCTGCACAAATCTGGCACGCTGGTCGATGGGGTCATTCAGCTCGGAAAACGCGTTGGCATATTCATGTCCGCAGATGAACAACTCAAACCGCTCCGTCAGCCCGCTGCCGTCCGGCTTGCGCTTGGACAGGGGTGAGTTCTCGGTTGGATAGTCGATGATGAACGTTGGCTGGATCAGCCTGTCCTCAACAAATGCATCAAACGCCTCGACCAGCACCTTGCCCCGGGTCGCGGTCTTGTCCGTGATCTCCAGATGCAGCTCCGCGGCCTTCTGACGCGCTTCCGCGTCGGTTTTGCAGGCAAGAAAATCCACGCCCGTGAACTCACGCACCGCGTCGTTCATCGGCAGACGGCGATAAGGCGGCGTCAGATCAACCGGGGTGCCCTGATAGGTGATCTTTGTCGTGCCGTTGACCAGCATACAGCAGTTGGAGATCAGATCCTCCGACAGCGCCATCATGCCGTGATAATCCGTATACGCCTGATAGATCTCGATCGTGGTGAACTCCGGGTTGTGCGTGGCGTCCATGCCCTCGTTGCGGAACAGCCGGCCGATCTCATATACGCGCTCCAGACCGCCCACAATGCACATTTTCAGATGCAGCTCGGTCGCAATGCGCAGATACATGTCCATGTCCAGCGTGTTGTGATGCGTGACAAACGGCCGCGCGCTTGCGCCGCTTGCGACGGTATTCAAAACAGGGGTCTCGACCTCGATAAAGCCCTGCGCGTCGAGCCGCCGCCGGATGTTGGCGATGATCGCGCTGCGCTTGCGGAAGGTGTCGCGCACGCCGGCATTGACAAAAAGATCCACAAACCGCTGACGGTATCTAAGCTCCGGATCCTTCAGCCCATGGAACTTCTCAGGCAGCGGCCGCAGTGATTTTGTAAGCAGCACCAGCTCCGTCGTGTGGATCGAAACCTCGCCGGTCTTGGTGCGGAACACGGTGCCCTTGACGCCCACAATGTCGCCGATGTCATATTGCTTGAACGCGGCATAGGCGTCCTCGCCAACGTCGTCGCGCCGAATATAGATCTGAATGTCGCCCGCGCCGTCCAGAATATGCGCAAAGCTCGCCTTGCCCATGATGCGCTTGGACATCATGCGTCCTGCGATGCTGACGGGCTGGCCTTCGAGCTTGTCAAAGTCGGCAAGGATGTCGGCGCTGTGATGCGTTTGATCAAACGTGGTATGACGGTACGGATCCTGCCCGGCTGCCTGCAAATTTGAGAGCTTGTCCCTGCGAATCTGCAACAGCTCGGACAGCTGCTCCTGCGTCATTTCCGGCGTTTCCGCTACCTGCGGTGTGTTTTCTTCCATGCTTCCCCCTGTATGCGTATGCGGCAGTTACTTGCCGATGCGCAAAATCTTAAATTCGACCATGCCCGCAGGCGTTGCAACCTCGACCACGTCGCCCACCATGTGATGCAGCAGCGCACCGCCGATCGGCGACTCGTTGGAGATCTTACCCGCGACGGGGTCGGCTTCGGCGCTGCCCACGATCTGGTAGGTCACGTCGGTGTTGGCCGTGATGCAATGCATCGAGACGGTTGCGCCTACGGCGACCGTGTTGCCCGTGAGAATATTCTCATCGATCACATGTGCGCTGCGCAGCTCCGATTCGAGCGTGGCGATGTCATATTCGTTCTTCGCCTGCTCGTTCTTGGCGGCGTCATATTCCGCGTTCTCGGACAGGTCGCCGAACGCGCGCGCGACCTTGAGCATCTCCGCGATCTCCAGCCGCCGATCACCTTTTAAGTATTCCAATCGCTCCTCGCGTTTGTTATATTCTTCCTGCGTCAACCAGACATCTGCCATTGTTTCCGACACTCCTTTATTATATAAGGTAGTTTGAATTAGTTTATTATATGTGCGTCAGTCATCCGTGTCAAGTAGCAAGCGCCGCAATTCCGGGAGGGTTTTGACGTTGTTTGCCGCAACGCGCAGCCGCGCCGCGCCGGGAAAACCGGCGAAGTAGAACGGGATATGCTTGCGAAGTTCCACAAGCCCGTTTTCACCCTTCCGCTCCCAGGTCATCTCTGCGTGCTTCAACGCAAGCGCCATCCGCGCACGGCGATCCGGAGGGGTGTGCGGCAGGCCGGCCAACGCCGATTTGACCGCCGCAAACACAAACGGGTTTCCAAGCGCGCCCCGGCCGATCATCACGCCGTCGCAGCCGGTTTCCGTCAGCATCCGCTTTGCGCTTGCACCGTCTCTTACGTCGCCGTTGCCGATCACGGGAATGGATACAGCCTGCTTTACAGCCGCGATGCAGGCAAGGTCCGCAGCCCCGCCGTATTGCTGCTCACGCGTGCGGCCGTGCACGGTCAGCGCCGCGGCGCCCGACTGCTCGGCCATCCGGGCAAAGTCTGCGGCATTCTCATGCGCCGCATCCCAACCCTTGCGGAACTTGACCGTAACCGGCACACGGCTGTGCCGGGCGGCCTGTTCGATCACACGCGCGGCCAGCGGCAGATCCCGCATCAGCGCGCAGCCGTCGCCGTTTTTGACGATTTTCTGCGCGGGACAGCCCATGTTGAGGTCGATAAGAACCAGGCGGTCGCCCGCGAGGTCGCAAAGCCTTTCCGCCTGTTCGCCCATGATCGCGGGGTCGCTGCCAAATAGCTGCACCGCCACGGGCGGTTCATCCGCATCAATCGAAAGCACAAGCTCCGTCCGCGCATTCAAAAAGTGCAGCCCCTTGGCGCTGACCATCTCCGTATAGGCAAGGTCGCAGCCGAAGGAACGGCATAGAATGCGGAATGCGCTGTCGGTATAGCCCGCCATCGGCGCGAGCAGAACGGGCGTTTCTGTGGAAAACGGGGTCATCCGGCGGGCAGCTCCGTCGGCAGCTCGGTCGCCTCCGGTGTCGGCGTGGCCATCGGCAGAGGGGTCGCGTTCGGATCCGACGTATGCGCGGGCGCAAGGTCGGGATCCACCTCGTCCACCGTGACGGCGGTGATGTAGCAGCGGCTGCCGATCCATGCAAGCTCCACGCGGTAACGGACGGTCGTCCATGCCGGGATGTCCGACGCCACAGCGCCGTCCTCGGTGTTCGCGGTGCCTTTGATGCTCTGAACCTGCTCGGTCACGATCAGGTATGCAGGCGTGTTCCACGGCATCACGCTCAGCTTATCCGTCGAGAGCCGGTAGTCGTAGGTGTTGATTGTATAGTTATGATAGGAAGTGTCCGAAAGACGCGCGTCGTTTGTCATGCACGCGCCGGTAAAATAGTTTTGCAGCTCCGACACATTGTCCCCGGTCAAAATGCATTCCGCGCGCATGGCCATGCCCTCATTAACAAGGATATACGCGTTGCTCACCCGCGCTGTAAGCACAAACGCGAGCGTGCATACCCCGAGGATCACAACCACAAGAACGATTGCGCGCACGAAGTATTGCAGCGACCTTCGCGCAAAACGTAGCTGGTCAGCCTTTCTGCGAGTTTCTTCAATGCGATTGACGCCGGATCCGTTAGCCATAAACGCCTCTTTTCTGTGCCAATCATAGCATAAAATCGCATCCGGCGCAACGCCGGAAAATTTCCTAAAAAAAGTCAAAAAACAGCTTGACAATGGTAAAGGGAGGTGGTAGTATGTAAAAGCTGTCGC
>CAYYUV010000037.1:0-5082 GCA_964474405.1 uncultured Oscillospiraceae bacterium | reverse complement strand
CACGTCGCCGCGGACTTTCAATAAGTTCGCGGCGATTTCTTTGTTATAATCATCTCTCACACGCCCGCCCGGGGGCCTTTCCGCGCAAGGCGGCGATGATATGGATTTGCCCGAAAAGGAAAAAGATGCGGCTAGCGGGATAGGATCGTTCCCGCTGCGGAGCCTGTTTTTTGACGGTCTGCGTTGCAAATTGGAACGTGGCGTATGAAATATAGGGGCGGATATCATCCGCCCCTGCAAACGCATCGACACAGACCCGCAAGACGATCTATCCTGGCGTCTGTTCTGACAAAAAGGCAAAGCCCATATCGGCGACCCAGGCTTCTTCATACCAGGGGTGGCCGTGATGAAGCTTACCCTCGGCAACATACAGCCGGTGCCCCGTATTTGGCGCGGCGCTGCACAACGCGTCATAGAACCGCGTTGACTGTTCGAGCGGCACGATCTGGTCGCGCCCGCCGTGTACGATCAAAAACGGCGGCGTGTCCCTGCTCACATAGGTGCAGGGGCAGGCCATGCGGCACAGCTCGGGAACCCGCGTGATCTCGGCGCCCAGAAACCGCGATTCCGGCGAATGCTCCTGGCTGTGATCGGCAACGCCCGCGTTGCTGCTTACAAAATCCGCATCCATCCTAAGAAAATCGCCGCAGGGGCCGCACCAGTCCACAACCGCCTGCAACGCGCTGCTGTATGCGGAGCAGCCCATGGACAGGTCTTCAAAAGCGGGGTTTCCCGCCGTTACGCCCAGCATGGACATGAGCCATCCGCCGGAAGAAGGCCCCCAGCCGTAAAAGCGTTGCGTGTCCAGACCGTATTCTGCGGCGTGTGCGCACAGATAACGAACGGCCGTTTTTGCGTCATAGACCATGGCGGGGAAGCACGCTTCGTCGCACTTGCGGTATTCGATGCTTGCAACGGCAAAGCCGCGTGCAAGCCCGCGAAGGATCGGCTTCTCCTGCCCGTCCCGTTTATCCCCGAACGTGAACGCGCCGCCGTGCGCAAAGAGGATCAGCGGAACGGGTCTTATGAACGAATGCTCCGGCAAGTACAAATCCAGCTTTTGCGCGGGCGAGCCCGACGCATACGGAATATCAAAACAGCACAAATCCATGGTTATCCTTTCTTTGTCGGGGCCGAGGCACGGCGGGGAGGAGCAAGCTGCTGCCGGGCTCAAAGATGCGCATCAAGGAAGGCGATCAGGGCCGCCAGGTTTTCCTCCGTATAGAAGGCGTCGTCCATGTGCGAAGCGTCGGGGATAAGCGCAAAGAACACTGCATCCTCGCCATAGACCGTTTGGCAGGCTTCTGCAAACCGCTTGGACTGTAAGCAGGGCACGCTGGTGTCCGCATCCCCCGCCTGAATCCACACGGCAAGAGGACGCTCGGCGGAAAGATAGGTAATCGGGTCGATCTCCGCTTTTTCCTCGGCGGTCAGGCTGTCAATGGCTTTGCCGATAAAGGCACTTTCAAAGGAGCTCTCGCTTCCCGTCGCGGAGGATTGCCCAAGCGAGGCCGCATCCTCGTCCATAAGGTAAAACGAGATCGGGCCATAAAAATCGATCAGCACCTTGACACCCGAGGACGTATCCGCGTTGTCGGCAACGTCGCCAACAAGCACGCCGTCGCCCGTCACGGCGGTCATGGCCGCAAGGTATGCGCCAGCCGATTCGCCCCAAATGGCAAAGCGTGCTGCGTCCAGACGGTATTCGGCAGCGTTTGCACGCAAAAACCGCACCGCGGCCTTCACATCTGCGACGGCTGCGGGAAAGGCTGCCTCGCCGCTCAGACGGTAATTGACGGTGGCAACGGCATAGCCGGCGTCGGTGAGGGCAAACATCTTCTGCACAATGTCCATCTGCTTATCGCCAAACTTGAACCCGCCGCCGTGAATGAGGATCACCAGCGGGAACGGGCCGTCGCCTTGGGGAAGCAGCAGATCCAGCGTCTGCGTCTTGGAGGCGGTTGCGTATGCGATGTCCGAAAGCGAGCTGTCGCCGGTGTCAGCCGGGGCAGCCGCTTCATTAGGCGCTTGGCTTTCGGGCGCGCCGTCGGCGGGCATGAAGGTTTTTGCGCCCTCATCGAGCAGCACGGTACATGCGCCCGTTGCGCCGTCGATCCAGCCCCACAAGCCGGGTATCGCGTAGGGCGAGGCGCTGTCCACGTTCTTCAGACCCGCTATGGATACGCTGCCGTCGCCGTTGTCGGTATAGGCGTTCTGATACACGTCCGTGATCATGGCGTTGCCGGGCAGCGATATGGTTACTGTGCCGTCCGCAAAATCAAGTTGCATCGTTTCTTCGCCCATCAGACCCGTAAACGTATAGGTATAGCTCCCGCTGATATCCGTTGCCGGAGCCGTTGCCGCCGCCGCGGGGATGCTTTGCGCGGTTTCTGCCGTGTCCGGCGCGTTCGCTTTCGGTGTGCCCGCACAGCCTGCGGTCAATAGAAGCATTGCCGCAAGAAGCAGAAGGGAAATCCGTTTCATTTTGTTTCGCTCTCCTTTTTCAATAAAGCGATCAGATCGCTCAGTTGCTCGATTTCATAATCGGCAAGGCCGCTGCGCCTTGCGTCTCCGATGGCGCATGCAAGCATCTTGCCTGCCTTTGCCGCCCGAATGCCCGCCTCCGCGTCCTCGACGACCAGGCAGGCTTCGGCCGGGACACCCAGCATGCGCGCAGCCGTTTCAAACACCTCGGGATCGGGCTTACTGCGCGTGATGTTCGTTCCGTCCGATATCGCGTCGAAAAAACCGCCAAGCCCGATTCGCTCCAGAATGTATTTCGCGTTTTTGCTTGAGGAGCCCACGGCCAGCAGCAGGCCGTCCTTTCGCAGCGCGTCAAGCGTCGCCCGTACCGCCGGATCGAGATCGCCAGGCGTCAGCTCCGTGAGCAGCGCCCGATAACGGTCGTTCTTCCATGTCGCATAGCGCAGCTTTTCCTCCGGCGTAATGCGCCTGCCCGACAGCTCCTCCATGATATCCATGCACGCCATGCGACTTACGCCCCGAAAGCGGTTGTTGCTTGCCCTGTCAAACGGAATGTTCAGGCTGTCGGCAAGCGCCTTCCACGCCCGATAATGCTGTTCATCGGTTGAAACAAGCACCCCGTCCAGATCGAACAGGACGGCCTTCACCAGCGTGAGCTTCATCACTTGCACCCTCTTTAGACCATGCCGAACAGCGCGCCCACAACGGGCAGCCACAGTGCGCAGAGAACCACCATGGCAAGCTGTAAAAACACCGTGGACTTTGCCATATCCGTCATGGAAAATAGCCTTTTCCATAGGTGATGAGCGCGACCGTATCCAGCGGCAGCAAATAGCAGTTGCAGGCGCACAGCGCCGCGGCCATCAATATGAGCGCGGGGGACACGCCGGCACCCGCCGCAATCGCGACAAGCGGAACCGCCATGATGGGGATCATCGAGGTAGCAACCGGGATCACGATCAGCGCCGCGAAAATCAGCACGGCGGTCGCTGCCAAAAGAATGATGGCGGGAACGCTCATGGCGGGCAGGGCGCTTGCAATGGCGCCCGAAACGCCGTTTGCGATCATGGCGCCGCTGATACTGAGCACCGTACCCACAAGGAAAAACGCGTCCCAGCTGTTTTCCTTCAAAAATGTTTCAATGTTCAGGATCCGTATCCCGGGCAAAAACAGCGCGCAGCACCCGAGAATCGCCACCACCATCACGTTGATGGATTTGACCCAGCTCGATGCGATCCAGAGCGCCAGCATCAACGCAACGAGGCAGACGACCTTGATCTCCTGCACGCCCATCTTATCCGGCACGTCCATGCTGTTTACGAACGACTGGATCTCCTCACGGCTGACGGGTACAGGCCGGTAAATTTTGACGATGAGAAACCAGGCAAGCGGCACCATAACGACCGCCAGCGGGATACCCGCGCACATCCACTGCACAAAGGTGACCGTCTGGCCGGTCAGGCTTTCGAGCTGCGATATGGCAAGCAGGTTGATCGAACTGCCCGCAGGCGTCATCATGCCGCCGATCATGGAGGCGACCGGGACGGCGATCATAAAGGCGCGCGCGGTTTTTCTCCGCTCCGCCTCGTCCCGATACAGCTCTACAAACGAAAGGGAGATCGCCATAAAGATGGCGCAGGTGGGGACGTTGCTCACCAGGGAGGAAACGAGTGCCGCGCAGATCATGATGGCCAGCAGCGCGGTTTCTATGTTTTTGCCAAACAAGCGCATCAGCGCGCGCAAAATCCGCTTGGAAAGCGGGATTGTCGTGATGGCGGCGGCGATACCAAACGACGCCAGCGTAAAGAATACGATCGGCTGCGCAAACCCGGAAAGCGCGGAGCCCAGATTCTGTGTCATGCCCAGCACCGGCATAAGCCCGCAAAACAGCAGGCTTGTTACGACCACGGGAAGCGCCTCCGTCACAAGCATAATCAAAAAAGCGGCGAGCAGCCCAACAGTCTTGACGCCCGCGGCGCTCAGCGTGCCCGTCTCGGGCAAAAACTGACTGATCAAAACGGCGAGCACCGCCGCTGCGAGCCCGCCCCATTGCTTTGTCTTCATGGTAAAAGAGTCCCTTTCTTATAGCCTTGCGTCCGGCAGACCGCAAAAAGCGTCTACCGGGGATACCCCCGTGAACGGGCTGCGGCCAAGCAGCCTGTCAATCACGGCGCGAACCGTGTCCTCGTGGCAGCTGTACGCGTTGATATAGGTCTTGATCCTTGGCACATCCTGCAGGTGATACGGGTTTGCAAACGAGACAAAGACGCTGTCCTCCTCGTACACATGGCGAGGCGCATCCAGCGCGTGCTTCTTTGCCCAGAAGATGCGCACGGCCGTCTGATTGCTCGCCGTTTCCAGATTGGCAAGATACAGCGCAAGACGCTTTGGATCAAGCGCCGCCGTTCCGTGCAGCTCTTCTTTGTCAATATCGAATCGCTCGGTTGCAAACCCAGCGGCCTGCAAAAGCGATGTGGCAAGCGCCGTCATGTTGCCGCAATCCATATCTGTTTTTTCGCAGATACGCTGTAAACTTTTATATCTTTATTTCGGGATATGTGGTTACTAATTGCTCATACATCTTTCGTGACGGCTGAC
>CAYYUV010000036.1:0-6245 GCA_964474405.1 uncultured Oscillospiraceae bacterium | reverse complement strand
CTAATCAAAGCGGCGCACAGGCCAACCGGTCTGTGCGCCGCTTTTGTGTTACCCGTGCGGTGTCTGTACCGTATTATGTGGCTCTACCCAACTATTGACGAAGAGCCAGAAAAAGATTTCACCTCTTTCAAAATCATGTGTTCCATATCCAGCAGTTTTGCGATATGATTGTTTTGAAGCATGGTTTCTTCTCCGTTCTTGTAGGTGATTGTGTTGCAGCTTTAGTCTACAAGATTTTGAAGCATCATGCTTCTCTTATTTTCCAAAACCCCAATATTTAGTATAGAGCCTGACTTCAGCCGGTGCGAGCGCAAAGCGGCCGCACAAATCGCGTCCGTCCGTTTTGCGGGTCGAAGCGATAGTTATCCCTCAATCCGGACAGGACAGACCCCGGCAAAGCGCAAAAAGTTGCCACCGTTGATGCCGGTCAGCGCGTCCTGCGACAGGCCGAGCGGCTGCACCGTCACAGGCGCAATGCCCTTGACGTATGCGTTGTCGGGCGCAAGCGTCCATGGCGTCCGCTCCGTCAGATAGTGCTGTACAAGCCGGATGCGGGAATGCGCCTCGAGCTTGTCGAGCGGCCAAGGCTCCGTGCGAACGACGCTGCGTGAGCCGATGTCGGTGCCGAAGCAGATCCGATCCGCATAGCGGTGAAAAAACGCGCGCGCGGCCTCCGGCTGCGCAGCCAGCTCGGGATATTGCTCCAGACCGGGCGTGGTGTCGATCATGACATGCGGATAACGGTCAAGCAACGCGGCAAGCCGCGCAAGCTCGGCAGACAAGAACAGAAAATGCGGAAACAGGATATGCAGAGCCGGATGCCGCATAAGCACCCGCTCCATGGCGGCAAGCTGCGCATCGAACGCGGGATAGGCCGCATCATAACACCAGCCCATGCTCCTTGCATAATCGGAGCAGCCGGCAACATCCCAGAAGGCGCGCGGGTCATTGAGATGCATCACAACCGGAAACGCGGTTCGCTCCAGATACGACCAGGCGGCCTCCCATACCGGCGCGTCAAACGCCGGCACGCCGAGCGCTTTGTATACAGAGGGCTTGCCCTCCAACAGCTTCAGCCCGGTACAGCCGCGATCCCGAAGCTGCCGGCAGATGGACAGCAGTGCTGCTTCCTGTGCCTTTGGCGGCAGCGCGTAGGTATCCACGGGGACGCCGCCAAATACCAACACGGCAAGCCGCGTCTGCCCACGCAGCCAAAGCGCGTCGGCAAGAACGTCCCGCATGCCGCCCTTGGCGATGCATAGAAGCGCAAAACCGTCATACCCCGCCGCAGAGGCGATGTCCAGCAGCCGCTCCGCACCGACGTCGGCGGAATAGTGGATATGACAGTCAAACATACAGACAGGTCAGTAAACCAACCCTGCGATGGCGGAAGCGGAGAAGACGCCGAGAACGGCAAGCAGGATGACAAGCACAACGATGATCGCGATCCAGATCAGCATGGCCTTGCCGTAATTGCGCAGGGATACGCGGGTGCCCGGCGAAGACGCCCAGATGATGGCCATAATAAGGTTCAAAAGCGGAATCCCACTGAGGATCATGATGCCGAACCAACCCCCGACGGTGATCGGCGCATTGTTCTGTTGACGTGTTTCCATGGCGTTCCCTCCTCTGTTGTTTCCTATAATATAACATACACAAAAAAAAGGCGCAAGCGGCGGTTTGCCTGGTGCATATTTGGTGCAACGCTTAAATTGGACAAAAAGGAATCGGCACAGGTGGAGCAAGCGGCAAGATTTCGGAAATAAAGCTGGCAAATCAGCAAAAAAAGTTGTAAAAAAGTATTGCAATCAAAAAAAGATTCGTGTAGAATAGTTCCGTTGCGCGTATGGAAAGCCATGCGTGCGGGCCGTGCGGGAGGTTGCCGGTTGCCATCCGGGTAATTCTCGCCGGACCCAACGCCCCAAACTGAAGCGGGCGGGGCAAAAATAGCGGTTTCGTGCCGTCCCGAGTGTGCAGTTTTCAAGACTGCGCATGAAACAAGATGAGGGAAACACACGGCTCCGTGTACTGCCCAAGAAAAAAAGGAGGAGCACAAATAATATGGCAAACCAAAGGATTCGTATCAAGCTCAAGGCGTACGAGAACGCGCTGATCGACCAGAGCGCCGAGAAGATCGTCGAGACCGCCAAGAGAACGGGCGCCCAGGTATCCGGCCCCATCCCCCTGCCCACCGAGAAGGAAATTGTGACGATCCTTCGTGCGACGCACAAGTATAAGGATTCTCGTGAGCAATTTGAAATGCGCACCCATAAGCGTTTGATCGATATTCTCCAGCCGTCTGCCAAGACTGTGGACGCTCTGATGAAGCTCGATTTGCCCGCAGGTGTGGATATCGAAATCAAGCTGTAAGAAAATCATCGGAGGTATGTACCATGAAGAAAGCCATTTTGGGCAAGAAGATCGGTATGACGCAGCTTTTCCTGGCTGACGGTACCATGATTCCCGTCACAGTCATCGAAGCCGGTCCGTGCCCCGTTATCCAGAAGAAAACCGTTTCCCACGATGGTTACGACGCCATTCAGGTGGGTTTTGCCGAACTCCGCGAGAAGCTTGCCAACAAACCCGAGGCGGGTCACTGCCAGAAGGCGGGTCAGAAGACCATGCGCTATCTGCGCGAGCTCAAGCTTGACGATGCCGCGTCCTACGAAGTGGGGCAGGTCATCACCGCCGATACCTTCGCCGAAGGCGACAAGGTCGACGTTTCGGGCAAGAGCAAGGGCAAGGGCTTTGCGGGCGTCATCAAGCGCTTCGGCCAGGGCCGCGGCCGCATGACCCACGGCTCCCATTACCATCGCAGAGTCGGCTCCATGAGCGCCTGCTCCGATCCGAGCCGCGTGTTTAAGACGAAGAACCTGCCCGGTCATATGGGCAGCCAGATGACCACCGTTCAGAACCTGGAGGTTGTCCGCGTCGATAAGGAACGCAACCTGCTGCTGGTCAAGGGCGCAGTTCCCGGTGCGAAGGGGACGCTGGTCGCCGTCAAGAGCACAGTAAAGTAAGGAGGATCAAGACATGCCTAAAGTAGCATTGTACGATATGGACGGCAAGGTCGTCGGCGACATTGAGCTTTCAGAGAGCGTCTTTGGCCAGCCCGTCAACGAGAACGTCCTGCATGAAGTGGTTCGGGCACATCTGGCCAACTGCCGTCAGGGCACGCAGAGCGCCAAGACCCGCGCCGAGGTTTCCGGCGGCGGCAAAAAGCCGTGGCGTCAGAAGGGCACCGGCCGTGCCCGTCAGGGTTCCACCCGCTCGCCGCAGTGGCGGCACGGCGGCGTCGTGTTCGCGCCCAAGCCGCGTGATTACAGCATCCGCGTCAACAAGAAGGTGCGCCGCATCGCGATGAAGTCCGCCCTGTCCTCCAAGGTCAACGAGAACGAGCTGATCGTTTTTGAATCGCTGGAGCTCAGTGAGCCCAAGACCCGCGAGATGGTCAAGGTGCTCAAGGCCAACGAAGCCGAAAAGGCGCTGATCGTTCTGGCCGACAAGAATGAGCAGGTCGAGCGCGCCAGCGCCAACATCCCCGGCGTTCAGACGACGCTGGTGGGCACGCTGAGCGTTTACGAGATCCTGAAGTATCCCAAACTGATCCTCACCAAGGATTCGGTTGCAAAGATCGAGGAGGTGTACGTTTGATGAAAAACCCCTATGACATCATCAAAGCTCCGATTTTGACTGAGAAGAGCTACGATTATATCGCACAGAAGACTTACACGTTTGAAGTGGCCAAGTCCGCCAACAAGATCGAGATCCGCAACGCAGTCGAGCAGATCTTTGACGTCAAGGTCGCTTCCGTCAACACCGTAAACCGTCTTGGCAAGATGAAGCGTCAGGGCCGCACGGAGGGCAGAACGCCCGCCACCAAAAAGGCCTATGTCAAGCTGACTCCCGATTCCAAGGGCATCGAGCTGTTCGACGGCATTGCGCAGTAAGGAGGCAGCACATGGCAATTCGTAAGATCAATCCCACCACGCCGGGCCAGCGCTTCATGACGGTCTCCTCTTTTGAAGAGATCACCAGGAAGACCCCGGAACGTGCCTTGACCGAGGACCTTAAGAGCAAGGCCGGCCGCAACAACAGCGGCAAGATCACCATCCGTCATCAGGGTGGCGGCGCCAAAAGGAAGTACCGCATTATCGACTTCAAGCGCGACAAGGACGGCATTCCCGCCAAGGTCTTTTCGATCGAGTATGACCCGAATCGCAGCGCCAACATCGCGCTTCTGCATTATGCGGACGGCGAAAAGCGCTACATCATCGCTCCCCTCGGCCTGAACGTCGGCGACGCCGTCATTTCGGGCGAGAGCGCCGACATCAAGGTCGGCAACGCGATGGAGCTTCGCAGCATCCCCGTGGGCACGCTGATCCACTGCGTCGAGCTGAAGCCCGGCAAGGGCGCGCAGATGGTGCGTGCGGCAGGCAACGCCGCACAGCTCATGGCAAAGGAAGGCAAGTATGCGCAGGTGCGTCTGCCCAGCGGCGAGGTTCGCCTTGTCCCGCAGAACGCCAAGGCGACGATCGGCCAGGTCGGCAATCTGGACTTCCAGAACATCATGCTCGGCAAGGCCGGCCGCAAGCGTCACATGGGCATCCGTCCGACGGTTCGCGGTTCTGTCATGAACCCCTGCGACCATCCGCACGGCGGCGGCGAGGGCAAATCCCCGATCGGCCGTCCCGGCCCGGTTACCCCGTGGGGCAAGCCCGCGCTCGGTTACAAGACGCGCAAGAAGAAGAATCAGTCCAACAAATTCATCATTCGTCGCCGGTCGGGCGATAAGTAAGGGAAGGAGAGCACAAGATTATGTCGAGATCGGTTAAAAAAGGACCGTTTGTCAGCGAACGCCTCTATGCTCGCATCGACGCCATGAACAAGAGCGGCAAGAAGAGCGTTGTGAAGACCTGGTCGCGCGCCTCCACAATCTTCCCGGAGTTTGTCGGGCATACCGTCGCCGTGCATGACGGCCGGAAACATGTTCCGGTTTACGTCACCGAGGAGATGGTAGGTCATAAGCTGGGCGAGTTTGCGCCCACCCGCACCTTCCGCGGCCATCGTGGCAGCGAGAAGACGTCGGCCGCCAAGTAAGGAGGAAGCAGCAATGGCATCGAGAAGCAGAGAAAAAACAGCGTATCGGCGCGAGCATGCCGAAAAGCGTCCGCATGCAACCGCGCGTTACATTCGCATTTCCGCCCGCAAGGTCAAAATCGTCATCGATCTGATCCGCGGCAAGAGCGTCAAGGAAGCGTCCGCCATCCTCCTGTATACCCCTAAGGCAGCCAGCGAGCCTGTGATGAAGCTTTTGAACTCGGCCGTGGCCAACGCGGAGAACAACCTGGACATGAACCGTGACGATCTGTATGTCGCCGAAGTGTACGCCAATCAGGGTCCGACCCTCAAGCGGTTCCGCGCAAGAGCGCGCGGCAGCGCCTCGTCGATCCGCAAGCGTACCAGCCACATTTCGATCGTCCTGGATCAGGTCAAGTAAGGAGGAAAACACATGGGTCAGAAAGTTAATCCGAACGGCTTCCGCGTCGGCGTGATCAGAGATTGGAACACGCGCTGGTATGCCCCGAAGAAGGACTATGCAGATTTTCTCATCGAGGATCGTGAGATCCGTGATTTTGTAAAGGGTAAGTATTACCAGGCGAGCATCTCCCGCATTGAGATCGAGCGCGCAGCCGGCAAGGTCACCGTCGCCATTCACACGGCACGCCCCGGCATGCTGATCGGCAAAGGCGGCGCGGGCATCGAGGTCATCAAGGAAGAAATCTCCAAGAAGATCGGAAAGCCCGTCAACGTCAACATCATGGAGATCCGTGATGCCGATTCCGACGCCCAGCTTGTCGCCGAGAACATCGCAAGCCAGCTTGAGAAGCGCATCAGCTTCCGCCGCGCTATGAAGCAGTCGATGTCCCGCGCCATGTCCAAGCCCGGCGTCAAGGGCATCAAGCTGATGTGCTCCGGCCGTCTCGGCGGCGCCGAGATCGCGCGCACCGAGGGCTATCACGACGGTTCCATCCCGCTGCAGACCATGCGCGCCGACATCCAGTATGGATTTTCCGAAGCGCATACCACCTACGGCCGCATCGGGATCAAGGTGTGGATCTACAAAGGCGAGGTCCTGAGAAGGCAGAAGCGTCAGGAAGGAGGCAAATAACCATGTTGATGCCGAAGAGAGTAAAGCGCCGCAGAGTATTCCGCGGCCGCATGAAGGGTAAGGCCCTCCGCGG
>CAYYUV010000035.1:0-6677 GCA_964474405.1 uncultured Oscillospiraceae bacterium | reverse complement strand
GATGGCCGTACTCAACAGATCCATTTCCAACCTCTCATTGTCGGAGATTAATGACATTCTGATTGACAATACCGTGCAGGACGGCAGCGGCATGGAAGCGGCGGTCAATCGGATCCCCACCATGATCATCCTTTCGGCGTTTGTGTTTTGCTGGTGCTGTCGATTGTCATTATGTGTCTGGCGATCACGGTGATGCACAAATCAAAGCTCGCCAGAAAACAGGCGGAGGAGCAAAAGACGGCGGCCGAGCATGACGCGCACACGCTGCGCATAGACGCGCTGACCGGGCTGTACAACGAAAAGGGGTTTGACAGTGTCGCAAGACAAAAATTGCAGGAGCTTTCGAACAAGCAAAGGTATCTGGTGGATTTTGACGTTGACGGCTACAAGTATATCAACGCCATGTACGGAAAGGACAGGGCAACGCAGCTGCTGATCGTAATTGCGCGCCTCCTGGCCGAGGATATGAAGCCGGGAGAGATCGGCGGACGCATTTACGGCGATCATTTTGTTGCGCTCCTATTTGGAGACGATCTGGCAGAGATCAAACAGCGCATCCTGACCACAAACAACAGGTTCAGAGTGGTCACCGGGCATGTGCTGGTGCTGATGAGCTTCGGCATATATCCGATTGCTGACGCGTCCCAGCCGGTTTCCGTCATGCGCGATCACGCGCTGGCTGCAAAACGTATGACCAAGGGCAACTATAACGAGTTTATCACGGTGTATGACGACGCCATGGATCAGCGCCAGAAGGAAGAAGTCGAGATGATCCTGAGCGTGGATCGCGCGCTCACGGCGGGCGAATTTCAGACGTATTTTCAGCCGATTTATGACATCAAGACGGAAAAGATCGTCAGCGCGGAGACTCTGGTTCGCTGGAAGCGCGGGGATCAGCTCATCATGCCGGATCAGTTTATTGAGCTGTTTGAAAGCAACGGCCTGATTGAAAAGCTGGATTTTTATATTGTGGAGAAGGTCTGCGCGCAGCTCAGGGCGCAGCTTGCCGCCGGGCTTACCCCCGTGCCGGTCGCCATCAATTTTTCCAAGAGCCATCTGTACGACCAAATGTTCTTGCAGAAGCTGACCCGGATCATAACGGAAGCGCAGGTGCCGCCGCAGCTGATCGTTGCCGAGTTTACCGAGTATACCTGTATCGACAACGAGAGCGCGTTCCGCGACGTAATCCATGAGCTGCACAAGCTTGGTGTGCGCGTTTCGCTGGATGACTTTGGCAGCGGGTATTCCTCTCTCAGCGTGTTCGGCAACATGGATTTTGACGAGGTAAAGCTGGACAAGGGGTTCTTGAAAGAGGCGCCGCTCGGCGTCAAGAGCAAAAGGATGATCCGCTCGATTTTGCAGCTGATACAGGGACAGGGAATACACACGGTGGCGGAAGGCGTGGAGACGCGGGAACAGCTTGCGTTTCTTCGGGAGAGCGGATGCCATACCGTGCAGGGCTATTATTTCTCGCGCCCGATTTCGGCTGAGGAATACGCCAAAATGCTTGCAAGCAAATGAAGCATCCTTGCTGATTTACACAGACCAGCATTCTGTTATCGACGGCACATATCATCACACAATATGCGCCATTGGATGAACAATCGGTTCCGCGTCTCACCCTTCCCGCACAGCCGCACGCAGGGGCGGATACGGGCGGCCTTTTTCCGCGCGAAGTGATTCAAATTGACAAGCCATCACTTCATTTATTATAATAAAACAAATATCGATTGGTTCTTATTTGGGCGGAGGGTGCGATGCGTCATATCGAAAAAGCAACAAACGGCCGCAAAAAGCGGTGGATTCCGATCCTTGCCGGGGCTTTTGCCGCGCTTTTGATCGCCGGTTTTGCAGTCTATGAGTTTGCCGTACCTGCGGCGGCGCTGGACAAGGCGTCGCGTCTGGAGCAGAGCGGGGCCTACGAGCAGGCCTGCGCCGCCTATACCGAGGCCGCGGCGCTGTGCGAGGGCAGGATAGACGCGGGGTATCTGGAACGGGCAGAGGCCGGGCTGCTTTCGAGCATGACCGCCTTTGCGCGGCAAAAGTTTGAACAGGCGGATGCGCTGTTGCAGGAAGGTCAGACCGCCCCGGCACAGACGCTGCTTGCCGAGATCGATACGATGCTGAACAGCTCCGCGCTGTCCCAGAGCGAACGGGATACGCTTTTGCGTATGAGCTGCTACGGCGCGGGACTGGCGGCGGAGGCGGCGGGGGACAACGAGGCGGCTTATCAATATTTTACCGAGGCTTCAGGCTATGCGGGCGCGGACGAAAGCGCCGCCCGCTGCTTTGGCCGGCTGGAGATCGCCCGCGCCAAAACGCTGTTTTATGAGACGGGAGATCTGGCCGGCGCGTTCGGCACGCTGAAAAAGCTGGGCGATTTTGAGGATGCGCCCGCGACGCTGGCCGAGCTGACAGAGAAAAGGGCGGAGCGGCTTTCCGCACTGAATGAGCAGTATAAAAACAGCATCGCGGCCGGCGCGTGGTATACCGCCGCCGTGGGCATGAAGGGCGTGCTGTTTGCCGGAGATGAACGATACGACGTTTCACAGCTGCCCGGCGGGGCGGACGCGGTGTACGGCGGCATGTTTGCGGCCTTGTATATCCAGGACGGCAAGCTTACCCTGTTCGGCGACACGCTGGGCTTTGCGGACGCGCTGGAAGCCGAAACGGACGTCGCATCAGCGGCGGTCGGCCTCAACCACGCGCTGGTGCTGCACGGCGACGGCACGGTTGCCGCGTTCGGCCAGGATGCGGACGGCAAATGCGACGTCTCCAGGTGGACGGGCATAACCGGCGTCGCAGCGGGCGCGTTTCACAGTGCGGCGGTCAAAAAGGACGGCTCGGTACTGGCAGCGGGAAGCAACCTATTTGCGCAGTGCGACGTGGAGTCGTGGCAGGGCATCCGCAAGGTGGCGGCAGGGCTGACGCATACGGTCGGGCTTCGCGCGGACGGCACCGTGGTGGCGACGGGTGACAACACCTACGGCCAGTGCGACGTGTCCGACTGGCGGAACGTGATCGATATCTGCTGCGGGGCAAACCATACGCTCGCGCTGACGGCGGATTTTACCGTGCTGGCGACGGGCGACAACAGCTGCGGCCAGTGTGACACGGCCGGCTGGACGGATATCATCGCGTTTGCCGCGGGCGCATGGCACACGGCGGGGCTTCGCGCGGACGGCCTTGTTGCCGTCTGCGGGGAAAACAGCAACGGCCAGGGCGGCGTGGACGACTGGCGGCTTAGGGACGTCACGGCCTATGACGAGGCGGTTTCCGCGGCCAAGACCAAGACCGGCGCGGGCGCGGAATATGCCTTGAGCGGCGGCGTGGCGGGGCCGTGGCTGTATCTGGGCAAGACCGGCGCGGTTCAGATCTCACGCAGTACAAATTATGATTTTTTACCGCTGGTTGCGGATTTGTTCGCTGCGGCGGGCAGCGTGCCTATGGGTATTCT
This sequence comes from uncultured Oscillospiraceae bacterium, assembly GCA_964474405.1. GTDB lineage: Bacteria > Bacillota > Clostridia > Christensenellales > CAG-138 > CAYYUV01. Next base: position 3,220 of record CAYYUV010000035.1, on the reverse strand, counting down.
GGCCGGCGGAGGGGACGGCCCGGCACCATCCGAGTTTGGGCCGCGCCTGTCGCGGCAAAACGACACGGTGTTCGCCATCACCGGCGATTATCTGACCTATGGCAACAACCCCAAGGGCATCCAGATACGCTGCGGAAAGATTTACACGGAAAACGGCAAGACGGTGCCTTTTGCTGCATGGCCGGACGGCACGCTGCGTCTGGAGGACGCGGCCGCAACGACGGCGGCGGAGCTGCTGGATCAGGGCGTTGTGGATTGCTGGACGTTCGGGCCCGTTCTGGTGGAGGACGGCGCGCGCGCGGATTATACCGAGCACCCGTTTTACGGTCAGATGTCCTGGCGCAGCGCCATCGGCCAGGTCTGCCCGTGGCATTTTATGGCCGTCAACACCAGCTACCGCCGCTCCATCACGCTGGATGAGCTGTCGGGCGTCTTTCTGGATTACGGCTGCACCTTTGCTTACAACATGGACGGCGGCCAGTCCACCTCCATCACGTTTATGGGTGAGCAGCTCAACCGGAGCACGGCTGTGGCGGGACAGCAGTACGGCGCAAGACGCCTGTGCGATATGATCGGCTTTTTGCAGAGCGATCTCGTGCCGGAGGAGACCGACCCCTATGCAAGTACCCTGCTGCTGGGTAAGTCCTGATACGGAATGCATGATCGTGGAGCGGGTGCGCCGCTCCTTTTTTGTTCCCGCGCAAATGGTGAAAAAACTGTGGCAGTGCTTGCATTCGGGATAAGAATGTGTTAAGATACACCGATACTGGCGCAGTATGCCATATTAGACGTTTGAATGAGAAAGAGGAGAGTGCAAATGGCACAGGTTGAGCTGTTGGATGGGGCGAAGGCGAAGCTGACTGTCAGCATCGCCGCAGATGTATTTGACAAGGCAATTGCGGAGGCGTATCACAAGAGCGCGCACCGCTATAACGTGCCGGGGTTCCGCAAGGGCAAGGCCCCGCGTAAGGTGATTGAAAACATGTATGGCGTCGGCACATTTTATGAAGACGCGTTTGATCTGTGCTGGGGCGAGGCGTATGACGCCGCCGTGGACGAAAACAAGCTCGAGCCCGTGGATCAGCCCGCGCTCGGCGTGGATTCGATCGGCGAGGGCGAGGGCGTGGTGTTTACCGCGACCGTGCAGCTTAAGCCCGAGGTCACGCTCGGCGCATACAAGGGTATAGCCGTTCCGAAGCAGGAGTATACTGTTACGGATGAGGAAGTGGCGCAGGCCTTGGAGCAGGAGCGCGAGAAGCAGGCGCGCTTTGTCAGCGTGGAGCGGAACGTCGAATCGGGCGACCGGATCCTGCTGGATTACAGCGGCAGCGTGGGCGGCGAAAAGTTTGACGGCGGAACCGCGGAGGATCAATATCTGGTTATCGGCAGCAATTCGTTCATTCCCGGCTTCGAGGAGCAGCTGATCGGCTGTGCCGTCGGCGAGGAAAAAGATATCACAGTTACCTTCCCGACCGAATATCATGCGGAGAACCTGGCAGGTCAGAAAGCCGTGTTCCACTGCAAGGTAAAGGCCGTGGAGATCAAGGAACTGCCCGAGATCGACGATGCGTTCATTCAGGATATTTCCACCGAATCCGACAGCGTGGATGCCTGGAAGCAGAATAAGAAAGAAAAGCTTTTGGCCGAAAAGGCGGAAAAGGCCAAGAATCAGAAGGAGAGCGACGCGCTCAAGGGCGCGTGCGACAACGCGAAGGTCGATATTCCCGACTGCATGATCAACCGTCAGGTGGATTACATGCTGCGCGATATGCAGTATCGGCTGGCTTCGAGCGGGCTGTCTCTGGAGGATTACTGCAAGTATTTGGGCGGCGATGTGGAAACGCTCAAAAAGGGCTACCGCGGCGAGGCGGAGATCCGCGTCAAGCTTCAGCTGGTGCTGGAGGCCATCCGCAAGGCGGAGAACGTGACGCCGGACGAACAGGAGATCGAAGCCGTGATGGCGCGGTATGCCGAGCAGACAGGGCGCCCGGTCGAGGAGCTCAAGAAGGAGTTCACGTCCGACGACATCGAGTATATGACCGACCGTGCGGCAACCGAGAAGACGGTGCGCCTGGTGGTGGACAGCGCGGTTGAGACGGCGGAGAAGAAGGAAAAGAAAGAAAAGAAGGCGAAGAACGCCGATAAGGCCGAACCCGAAGGGGACGCCAAAGAGGAATAACGCCCGGGGGCGGACATGAAGGAGGAAAGCACGATGAATCTGATCCCAATGGTGGTCGAGCAGACCAGCCGCGGCGAGCGGTCGTACGATATCTATTCCCGTTTGTTGAAGGACAGGATCATCTTTCTGGGCGGCCCGATCGACGACGATACGGCCAACATCGTAGTCGCGCAGATGCTGTTTCTCGAGGCGGACGATCCGGACAAGGATATCTATCTGTACATCAACAGTCCGGGCGGCTCCGTGACGGCGGGCCTTGCCATCTACGATACGATGCAGTATTTAAGGTGCGAGGTGTCCACCATCTGCGTGGGACTGGCGGCGTCAATGGGCGCGTTCCTGCTCGCTGCGGGCGCCAAGGGCAAAAGACATGCGCTGGAAAACGCCGAGATCATGATTCATCAGGTCAGTGGCGGTGCGCAGGGACAGGCGACGGATATCCGAATCCATGCCGAGCAGATTCTGCGGCTCAAGCAGCGGCTCAATGAGATCCTGGCCAAAAGAACCGGCCAGCCGATCGAAAAGATCGCGGAGGATACCGAGCGGGATAACTTCATGGATGCGGAAACAGCAAGGGCTTACGGCCTGATCGACGAGGTCATTGCCCCAAGGAGATGAGTGAGGAATGAGCAAATACGGCGGTTATAACACAACAAAGGACAAGGACGGCTTTGATCAGGTGCGCTGCAGCTTTTGCGGCAAGCAGCGCGGCGAGGTCAAGAAGCTGATCGCGGGTCCGAACGTATACATCTGCAACGAGTGCGTGGAGCTTTGCCGCGAGATCGTGCAGGAGGAATTGCAGCAGGCGGAGCCGCAGGAAGCCAAAAAGGTGGACGGCGATATCCCCAAGCCCGCTGAAATTGTCGCTGCGCTGGATCAGTATGTGATCGGCCAGTCGCCTGCCAAGCGGGCGCTGGCGGTGGCGGTTTACAACCACTATAAGCGCGTTCGCGCCGAAAAGCGGCCGGACGACGATGTGGAGCTGCAAAAGAGCAACATCGTCATGCTGGGGCCCACGGGCTGCGGCAAGACCATGCTCGC
>CAYYUV010000034.1:0-6780 GCA_964474405.1 uncultured Oscillospiraceae bacterium | reverse complement strand
CCTACAACTGCCTCAAGCGCGCAGGCATCAACACCGTCGAGGAGCTGGTGCAGCGTGATGAGGACGAGATGATGAAGGTCCGCAACCTCGGTCGCAAGTCGCTCGAGGAAGTGCAACAGAAATTAGCGCAGCTGGGTCTTTCCCTGCGCACGAACGAAGATTAAGGAGGAAGCAACAAATGGCAAACAGGAAACTGGGAAAGCCCTCGGACCAGCGTGTTGCAATGCTCAGAAACCTGACCACAGCGCTCATTTGGAACGGCAAGATCGTCACGACCGAGTACCGCGCCAAGGAAGTGCGCAGTATTGCGGAAAAGCTGATCACCCTTGCCGTCAAGGAATATAAGAACAGCGAAACCGTGGAGAAGGAAACGCGCAACAGCAAGGATCAGATCATCAAGGTCAACAAGGTGCAGGATTTGCCGGGCAAGCTGCATGCACGCCGCATGATCATGTCCTATCTGTACGATGTCCCTGAGCAGAAGAAGAAGGACGAGAGCAAGAAGGAATACAAGGAGCGTACCGCCGATCGCGCCCATCCCGTGGTGGAGAAGCTGTTCCGCGACATCGCCCCGAAGTATGACGCACGCATTCAAGAGGGCAAGAAGGGCGGCTATACCCGCATGTATAAGCTCGGGCCCCGCAGAGGCGACGCGGCCGACATGGTCGTTCTCGAGCTCGTCTAACCGCATGTAGCCGATCGCAGACGGCTTTGCGGGCTTTGATCTCCCGTGAGCCAATTCGCGGCGCATCGCCCGTTGGCGGCGAGGCACGGCTGCGCAATAACGCAAGAACAAACAGCAAGGGTTTTCGCCCTTGCTGTTGTTTTATTGTTACGCTTCCCGTCCGGACATTCTGCAAAAAGTCCCCAAAGCACAAAAAAGAATCGCCCGCTTAGCGGACGATTCGTACGTTGCACTCCTTATCGGGGCTTTATCAGGACTGTGTCAGATAAGCTGATATGAACGAATCCAGATCCCCGTCCATCACGGCCTGAATGTTGCCCATCTCGGCGCCCGTGCGGTGATCCTTGACCAGCGTATACGGCTGAAACACATAAGAGCGGATCTGGCTGCCCCATTCGATCTTCTTCATTTCTCCCTTGATGCTGGCCATCTGCTCCTCGCGCTCACGCTCCTGCACCTCCAAGAGCTTGCCGCGCAGCATGCGCATGGCGGTCTCCTTGTTTTGAAGCTGGCTGCGCTCGTTCTGGCACTGCACCACAATGCCGGTCGGCAAATGTGTGATGCGGATGGCGGAGGAGACCTTGTTGACGTTCTGCCCGCCCGCACCGCCGGAGCGGTAGGTATCCACGCGGATGTCGTCGGGGTCGATCGCAATGTCGCCCGCATCATCGTCAAAAATCGGCGTGACATCCAGCGAGGAGAACGATGTGTGCCGCCGTGCGGAGGAATCAAAGGGACTGATGCGTACCAACCGGTGCACACCCTTCTCCGCCTTCAGATAGCCGTAGGCGTTCTCGCCATCCACCTCAAAGGTGACCGATTTGACGCCGGCATCGTCGCCGTCCAGCAGATCCAGCTCCTTCACCGTCCAGCCGCGGCGCTCGCAATACCGCGTGTACATGCGGTAAAGCATCTCTGTCCAGTCCTGCGCCTCGGTGCCGCCCGCACCCGCGTGCAGCGACAGAACGGCGTTTGAGTTGTCATAAGGCCCTTTGAGCAGCATCTCCAGCCGCAGCGCGTCCACCCGGCCGCGCAGGGCATAGGTTTCGTCCCGAATCTCATCGATGAGCGACTCATCGCTCTCCTCCTCGGCCATCTCGATCAGCGTATCCAGATCGTCCCGCGCGGCTTCGAGCTTCTTGAGTCGCTCCAGCTTGCCGGAAAGCGCCTTCACACGCTGATTGACCTTGTTGGCGGCATCGACGTTGTTCCAAAAATCCGGCGCAGCCATTTGCTCCTCGAGCTCGCTCAGCTCACTTTGCAGCGCGTCAGGATGCATCTGCGCACGCGCCTGCTTGAGAAGATCCACAATCTCCGAGAGCTGCTGTTTATATTCGTCCAATACGATCATTGTCGTCACCTCATACAAATTCGCATGCCATTATAGCATATCGCGCCTATGCGTGCAAGCCGGAATTGCCGCGCATTCCGTCGCAAAAGCCCCGGGCGCGGGCACGGAGCGCCTCGCGCTCCGCTGCGGTCAGGCAGAACCCGCACGCCCGCACAGAAAAAGGGCCCCCGCGGGCCCTAGTGCAATATAAACGCAGCTTATGCCGGCTCAATCAGTCCGAAATTGCCGTCCTTGCGGACATAGAGCACGTTGATCTGGCCGGTCTTGGCATTCTCAAAGACATAGAACGAGTGCCCAAGCAGCTCGAGCTGCAGCATGGCCTCCTCCTCGCTCATCGGCTTGATGTCGAAATGCTTGACCCGCACAATGCGCGGCGCATCCTCCTCATCGTCCTCCTCAACAGCCGAAAGCTCCATGGTGGCGTGCAGATTCTTCTCCAACCGCGTGCGATGACGGACGATCTGCTTTTCCAGCTTGTCCAGAACATTGTCCAGCGAGGCATACATATCGCCCGAGATCTCCTCGCCGCGAATGATGCGCCCGCCATAAGGAATTGTGACTTCTACGATATGCCGGTTCTTTTCAACGGACAGGGTAACCAGCACGTCCGTATCCTGCGGAAAGTACCGCTCGAGCTTGGAGAGTTTCTTTTCTGCAACCTCGCGGATGTAATCGGAAACTTCAAGGTTCTTGCCGGAAATTGATATGCGCATACGTTCCACTCCTTCCGACGCCACAAATATCGTTCTGCGGCATCGCTTCTACATACATATTACCATATTGCGCGCGGAACGCACACGCTTTTTTTGCAAAAACGGGGGCGGACGTAATTTGTTCACTTTTATAACATCTTTATGACACCTTCATGCGGTAATCTGATACCAGTGAGATGCAGAAATCTTCTAGTCAACCCTCCTTTGTTTTCGAGCAAATACCTCCCCCGAACGATGTCCCGGTTCCCCTGCCGGGACATTGTTCCTGTTTTGGCATAACGATACCGAATTCCTTTCCGGCGCGCGCAGCCGGAAAGGGCCTTACTTGCCGTCACCCTTAAACAGGCGCATCATCTGCATCAGCTGGCCGATCGGCAGCTCCTGCTTTGGCGGTGGCGGTGGGGGAGGCAGAGGAGGAGGAGGCGGCGGAGGAGGCGGGGGAAGCTCCACCGAAAGCGCGCGGCACAGCTGATCCAGGAAGGTGCGCGGCACCAACGGACAGATGACGGCGACAAAGGAACAGACGCCCTGACGGCCCTGCTCCGCACGGATATACTCTGCCAGGGTCACGGCGGCAGAGAGCGGAGACGGCTGCGCGCAGACGGGCGGCACATAGCCGTTCTGTTGCTGCGGACGACAGGTCGGTGGCATGGGTCGAAACGGGGGATTTTGCATGGCGTTCACCTCTTACTATCAGCATATGCGCGTGTCACGCTTTGCGTGCAGGCCGCATATCCTTTAAGACAGGGAGGTGACAAATTCTATGCAGGAAGACGAACTGACACGCCTGTATGAGCAGATGCAGCAAAAATCAGCTGCTGAGCGCATGGACGTTCTGACCCAAATGACGCAGGAACAGGTTGCTGCGGGTGATCTGAGCAACACCCGGATGGAGGAGATCTATCAGATGATCAGCCCCATGCTGTCCGAAGCGCAGCGCGCGCGCATGCAGGAGGTCATCAGGCGGCTGAAAAGCTGACCGGTGCAAAAAAACCGGCCTTTGCAGACACGGCGCGCCGTGCTATAATGAACTATTAGTAATTACGGAAGAAGGAGCCCGCACGATGGGATTTGTGGACAAGCTGCTCGGCAACACGAGCGAGAGCAAACTGAAGAAAATGCGGCCGTATGTCGCGCGGATCAATGCGCTGGAGCCGACGTACCAGGCAATGAGCGACGAGGAGCTGCGCCGTCAGACGGTGCTGTTCCGCGAACGGCTCAATCAGGGCGAGACCCTGGACGGCCTGATGTGCGAGGCTTTTGCCGTCGTGCGCGAGGCGGCCAAGCGTTCGATCGGACAGAGGCATTACGACGTACAGCTGCTGGGCGGCATGGTGCTGCATCAGGGACGCATCGCCGAGATGAAGACCGGCGAGGGCAAAACGCTTGTTGCGACGCTTCCCGCCTATCTCAACGCGTTGGAGGGCAAGGGCGTACACATCGTCACCGTCAACGATTATCTGGCCAGGCGCGACGCGCAGTGGATGGGCAAGATCCATCGCTTCCTCGGGCTGACGGTCGGCTGCATCGTGCATGATCTCGATTCCGACGAGCGGCGCGAGCAGTATCGCTGCGATATCACCTACGGCACCAACAACGAATTTGGTTTTGACTATCTTCGCGACAACATGGTCGTTTACCGGGAGAAGATGGTGCAGCGGGATCTGCATTTTGCGATCGTTGACGAGGTGGACTCCATCCTGATCGACGAAGCGCGCACACCGCTCATCATCAGCGGCGCAGGGCAGGAATCCAGCGAGATGTATCAGAAGGCCGATCGCTTTGTCAAAAGGCTCAAGCGTGGTGCAGACCTTGTTGACGTCGCCAAGGCAGATGAGATGATGGGCGTCAGGCAGGAGGAGAGCGGCGACTATATGTGCGACATCAAGCGCCGCACCGTCCAGCTCACCGCACAGGGCATCGCCGCGGCCGAGCAGGCGTTTGGCGTCGAAACCCTGTCCGACGTGGACAATACCGAGCTGAATCATTACATCCAGCAGGCGCTTCGCGCCAATTCGATGTTTGAGCGCGATAAGGATTACGTCGTGCAAAACGGTCAGGTCATCATCGTCGATGAGTTTACCGGCCGGCTCATGCTTGGCCGCCGCTACAACGAGGGGCTGCATCAGGCGCTGGAGGCCAAGGAGGGTGTTAAGGTCGAGCGCGAGAACAAGACGCTGGCCACCATCACCTTCCAGAACTATTTCCGCATGTTCAAAAAGCTTGCCGGCATGACGGGTACCGCCAAGACCGAGGAGGATGAATTTTCGGGTATTTACGATCTCGACGTTGTGGAGATCCCGACCAACCGCCCGAACATCCGCATCGATTATCCCGACGCGGTCTATACGACCGAGCAGGGAAAATTCCGCGCCGCGGTCGAGGAGATCGCCGCCGTTCACGCGACCGGACAGCCCATTCTGGTGGGCACGATCTCGGTCGAACGGAGCGAGTATCTGTCCGAGCTGCTCAAACGCCGCGGCATCCGGCATGAGGTGCTTAACGCAAAATACCATGCTAAGGAGGCCGAGATCGTAGCTCAGGCCGGTAAATACGGCCAGGTCACCATTGCAACCAACATGGCCGGCCGCGGCACCGACATTCTGCTTGGCGGCAACCCCGAGTTTTTGGCGCGCCGTGCGCTCAAGCAGGACGGGCTGGAGGATGAGCTGATTGAGGAGGCCACCGGTCACTCCGAGACGGATGACGAGGCGATCCATGCCGCGCGCGCGCAGTATCAAGCATATTACGACCGATTCAAGGTCGAAACCGAGAAGGAACATGATGAGGTCATTGCGCTCGGTGGCCTGCATATCATCGGCACCGAACGCCATGAGAGCCGCCGCATTGACAACCAGCTCCGCGGCAGAGCCGCGCGACAGGGCGACCCCGGAAGCACCCGGTTCTACGTCTCGCTCGGCGACGAGCTGATGCGCAGGTTTGGTGCGGATCGCGTGCAGGGGCTGATGTCCCGGCTGTCCCCGGAGGACGATATCCCGATTGAAAACGGGTTGATCACCCGCCAGATCGAGCAGGCGCAGAAGCGTGTCGAGGCGTCCAACTTTGAGATGCGCAAAAACGTGCTGCGCTATGACGATGTGATGAACAAGCAGCGTGAGATCATATACGGCCAGCGGCGCCGCGTGCTGATGGGCGAGGACATGCATGCAAGCTTTGAGGACATGATCGCTTCGACCATCCGCAGCATCATCACCAACTATTGCAGCGAGCATGCTTTGTGCGAGGAATGGGATCTGACCCTCACCAGCCGCGAGATCTGCGATCTGTGCGGGCTGGAAAACAGGCTCATCTTCTCCGGCGTCGATAGAAAAAAGCTCACCGTGGATCAGCTTTGCACGCTGTCCCGCGCATTTATCGACAGCTGCCTCAAGAAGAAGGAGGCGGAGCTTTCGGAGGCACATCTCGACATGCGCGAGGTTGAACGCATCATGCTGCTGCGGTCGGTCGATATGCATTGGATGGATCATATCGACGCGATGGATCAGCTAAAGCAGGGCATCGGCCTGCGCGCCTATGCCCAGAAGGATCCCATCAATGCCTATACGCAGGAGGGATTTGAGATGTTCGATGCCATGGTGGAGGAGATCCGCGAGCAGGCGGTCCGAAACCTTTTGCGCGTTACCGTCCGTCGCGCGCCGATCCAGCGCGAGCAGCTTGCAAAGCCCATTGAGGCCGCATCGCCAGACGGCAACCGCCCGATGCAGAAAAAACGCTCCGACAAGGTCGGCCGCAACGATCCCTGCCCCTGTGGCAGCGGCAAAAAGTATAAAAACTGCTGCGGCAAGGACGCATAACGTTTTCCGTCACATACAAACCGTCGGGTGCTGAGCCCGGCGGTTATTTTTGCGGTTGCCTGCTATTTCAAAAGCGTCCCCGTTTCCGAGGACGCTTTGTGTCAGACAACCGGTTTTTATGTCCAAATTCGTGCCGGCAAACCGTGGGTGCAAATCGCTCCTGTCATCAAAGCACTCACGCAGTATGGGCTTTTATTGCCCCACCGGCTTCATCGT
>CAYYUV010000033.1:0-7549 GCA_964474405.1 uncultured Oscillospiraceae bacterium | reverse complement strand
TGGAGCTGCGCGCGCCGGACATCATCGTCCGCAACGAAAAGCGCATGCTGCAGGAGGCCGTTGACGCCCTGATCGACAACGGTCGGCGCTCCCGCCCCGTGACGGGACCGGGCAACCGCCCGCTGAAGTCCCTGTCCGACATGCTGCGCGGCAAACAGGGCAGATTCCGTCAGAACCTGCTCGGCAAGCGCGTCGATTATTCCGGACGCTCGGTCATCGTCGTAGGTCCGGAGCTCAAGATGTATCAGTGCGGTCTGCCCAAGGAGATGGCACTGGAGCTGTTTAAGCCGTTTGTCATGAAAAAGCTCGTTAAGGGCGGCATGGCGCAGAACGTCAAGGGCGCAAAGCGCATGGTCGAGCGCGGCGCGGCAGAGGTCTGGGGCGTTCTTGAGGACGTCATTCGCGATCATCCGGTGCTGCTCAACCGCGCGCCGACGCTGCACCGTCTGGGCATCCAGGCGTTTGAGCCGGTGCTGGTCGAGGGCCGTGCCATCAAGCTGCATCCGCTGGCCTGTACCGCATTTAACGCCGACTTTGACGGCGATCAGATGGCCGTGCATGTGCCCCTGTCTGTGGAGGCACAGTCCGAAGCGCGGTTTTTGATGCTGGCATCCAACAATATTTTGAAGCCGCAGGGCGGCAAGCCCGTCGTCTCCCCGACGCAGGACATGGTCATCGGCTGCTACTATCTGACCTGTGTCCGCGACGGCGCCAAGGGCGAGGGCAAGGCGTTCGCCTCCGAGGATGAGGCCATCATGGCCTATCAGACCGGCGAGCTGTCCTTGCAGGCGAAGATTCGCGTCCGGGTTTCCCGCGTATGGCAGGGCAAGACCTATTTCCGGCTGATCGACACGACGGCCGGGCGCCTGCTGTTCAACGGCGCCATCCCGCAGGATCTAGGCTTTACCCCGCGCAACACGCTGGACGATATGTTCAAGCTTGAGCTGGATCAGCTCGTGGTCAAGGGCACGCTCGGCGATATCGTCGATCGTTGCTACCGTGCGCACGGGCCGACGGTCACCTCCGAGGTGCTGGATCGCATCAAGAAGCTGGGCTTTACCTATTCCACCCGCGGCGGCATCACGGTGGGCTTCCAGGATATTCAGGTTCCCGCCGAGAAAAAGCAGCTGGTTCTTCAGGCCGAGAAGGAGGTTGTGGACATCGACAACCTGTTCCGCATGGGTCTTCTGTCCAACGCCGAGCGCCGCAAGCGCGTCATCGAGGTGTGGGATCGAACCACGACGGAGGTTACCGCCGCGTTGATGGCCTCGCTCGATCCGTTTAACCCGATTTATATGATGGCCAATTCCGGAGCCCGTGGCAGCAAGGCGCAGATCCGCCAGCTGGCCGGCATGCGCGGCCTGATGGCTGACCCGTCCGGTCAGATCATCGAGGTGCCGATCCGGGCAAACTTCCGAGAAGGCCTGTCCGTACTGGAATTCTTCATCTCATCGCACGGCGCCAGAAAGGGTCTTGCCGACACCGCACTGCGTACGGCCGACTCCGGTTATCTGACCCGCCGTCTGGTCGATGTCTCGCAGGATGTCATCATCCGCGAGGAGGACTGCTTTGTGGCTCGCGGCGATACGCCGAAGGGCATGATCCTTCGCGATATCCGCGACGGAAACAAGCTCATTGAGCCGCTGAAGGAGCGCATTCTCGGCCGCTATTCGATCGATCCCATCGTCAATCCCAAGACGGGTGAGGTCATTGTCCCGGCCGACACCATGATCACCTTTGAACAGGCGAACGCCGTCGCCGCCGCCGGTATCACCGAGGTGCTTTGCCGCTCGGTCTTCACCTGCCGCAGCGATCACGGCGTATGCGCGCACTGCTACGGCGCCAACATGGCCACCGGCGGCACCGTCGATATCGGCGAGGCCGTGGGCATCATCGCCGCACAGGCCATTGGCGAGCCGGGCACGCAGCTGACGATGCGTACCTTCCATACCGGCGGCGTTGCATCCGCGGAGGATATCACACATGGTCTGCCGCGCGTAGAGGAGCTGTTTGAAGCGCGCAAGCCCAAGGGCATTGCCGTTATCACCGAGATTTCGGGCACCGTCCATATTGACGACGGCAAGCATAAGGCGGTCGTCACCAACGAGGATCATGAGAGCGAGAACTATCTGATCCCGTTCGGCTCCAAGCTCAAGGTCAAGGAAGGCGCCGTCGTCGAGGCAGGCGATGAGCTGACCGAGGGCTCCGTCTATCCGAGCGACATCCTCAAGATCAAGGGCGTCAAGGGCGTTCAGGCGTATCTGCTCAAAGAGGTGCAGAACGTGTACCGGCTGCAGGGCGTTGAGATCTCCGATAAGCACATCGAGATCATCATTCGCCAGATGCTGCGCAAGGTTCAAGTTGAGGATGCGGGCGATACCAATCTGCTGCCCGGCGAACTGGTGGACATCTTCCGCTTTGAGGAGGAGAACGAACGCGTGCTTACCGAGAACGAGAACGGCCGCCCCGCCATTGCAAAGCGGCGTCTGCTCGGCATCACCAAGGCGGCGCTGGCTACCGATTCGTTCCTGTCGGCCGCATCGTTCCAGGAGACCACGCGCGTGCTGACCGAGGCCGCTATTAAGGGCAAGATCGATCCGCTGGTCGGCCTCAAGGAGAACGTCATCATCGGCAAGCTGATTCCGGCCGGAATCGGTCTGCGCCGTTATCGCAACGTTGAGGTCACCGAGACCGCTGCCGCGCCGGCTTCTGTGCTGGAGTCCTGATTCGACCGCTTGGGAGGTATGTATGAATAAGACCAATGCGGAATGTCCGCTGTTTCAAAAGCCGGAATGCGACCTGCTGAACATGACGTCCTGCAAGGATTGCCCCATGCGGGATGAGAGCGTTCGTGCGCATATGAAGGACGACGTTCGTCTGTTCTGTGAGCTGCTGCCGGAGGGCGGCCTTGCGCCGCTGTTCGAGTCGGAGTCCTGCACGCTGTGCAAGGATGAGGCGCTGCCCGCCGACGGGTATGCGATCCTCGACATGGCGCATGCGGAGCCCAAGCGCCCCCAGCGCACGGGGCTTCTGCGGCTCAAAAAGCGCCGCCCGGTTGGGTTTATCGCGCCGGTTCAGTTCGCGGTTTGCCCCAAGTGCCGCGCACGGCTGCTCTTTTTGGAGTATCTGCCGCTGCTTGTGCCCGTGCTGACCACGCTCATCGCCATCTTCCTGGTGGCCAACGAGTCCATTCTCGAGAAGATGAAGGATGTATCGGTGTATCTGCCGCTCGGCACGGTCGCCGCGGCCGTACTGATCGGGTATCTGATCGGCCGGCTGCTCACCGGCGTATGCAGCAAGGCTTATGACAAGAAGATGTATGTCAACCCCATGGAGCATCCGTTTGTCCGCCAAATGACGGATCGCGGCTGGTTCCAGCTTGCGGATCAGAGAAAGGTTCGTATGGTCTTTACCAAAAAGCGCATCCAGCTTGGGCTGGGCAGCGCGTCCGGCGACGCGTATCGCGCGATGCAGCAGGCCGTTGCGGCGGAGACGCCGCAGGACGATCCGGCAAAAGAGATTTGACAATCCGGCCTCATGCTGTTATACTAACACTTTGGCAGCGCCGCAGGCATGCGCGCGCCAAAAAGCCGCACGGCGGCAGACAAACCGGGACAATATCCTCTACAATGGGTTGCAGAGGGATTGAAGGGTATATAGATTCTAATTTTTGATGGAGGAAGAAAGCCAGAATGCCGACCATTAACCAGTTGGTTCGCAAGGGCAGAGAACAGGTGGAGTATAAATCCACCGCGCCCATTTTGAAGCAGTGCCCGCAGCGGCGCGGCGTATGCACGGCTGTGCGTACCATGACACCGAAGAAACCGAATTCCGCACTGCGTAAGATCGCTCGTATCCGTCTGACGGACGGGCTTGAAGGCACCGCATATATCCCCGGTGTGGGACACAACCTGCAGGAGCACTCCGTTGTGCTTATCCGCGGCGGCAGAGTCAAGGATCTGCCGGGCGTTCGTTACCACATCATCCGCGGCGCGCTGGATACCGCAGGCGTCGCCAACCGCAAGCAGGCGCGTTCGCTCTACGGCGCAAAGCGCCCGAAGAAGTAAGGGGGACGCATCAGCTATGCCAAGAAGAGGATTTATTCCTAAGAGAGAAGTTCTTGCAGATCCTATCTACAAGAGCGTTGTTGTTACCAAGCTCATCAACCAGATCATGCTGGATGGTAAGCGCGGTGTTGCTCAGAAGGCCGTTTATGACGCGTTTTCGAGCATTTCCGAGAAGACCGGCCGCGACGCGCTGGAGGTCTTTGAGCAGGCCATAAACAACATCATGCCCGTGCTCGAGGTCAAGGCACGCCGTGTCGGCGGCGCAACCTATCAGGTTCCGATCGAGATTCGTCCTGAGCGCCGTCAGACGCTGGGACTTCGGTGGTTGGTTTCCTATTCGCGTGCGCGCAGCGAACGCACCATGCATGAGCGCCTTGCCGGCGAAATCATGGATGCCTGCAACAATGCCGGTAACGCCGTAAAGAAGAAGGAAGACACCCACAAGATGGCGGAAGCGAACAAGGCGTTCGCGCATTACCGCTGGTAAGAAATAAGGTAAGTATGCGGGATACTGCACTGGAAAACACCAGAAATATCGGCATCATGGCGCACATTGATGCCGGTAAGACCACCACGACCGAGCGCATCCTGTTCTATACGGGCAAGATCCACAAGGTCGGCGAGGTACACGAGGGCGCGGCCACCATGGACTACATGGAGCAGGAGCAGGAGCGTGGCATCACGATCACCTCCGCCGCGACCACCGCGTATTGGAATGGCTGCCGCATCAACATCATCGACACGCCGGGACACGTTGACTTCACCGTTGAGGTGGAGCGTTCCTTGCGCGTGCTTGACGGCGCCGTCGCAACGTTCTGTGCTGTCGGCCGCGTACAGCCTCAGTCCGAGACCGTATGGCGTCAGGCAGACAAGTATGGCGTTCCTAAAATCGCGTACGTCAACAAAATGGATATCACCGGCGCCAACTTCTTCCGCGTGATGGATATGATGCGCGACCGGCTGAACGCGAACCCGGTTCCCGTGCAGCTGCCGATCGGCTGTGAGTCGGATTTTCGAGGCATTGTGGATCTAGTCACGATGAAGGCGGAAATCTATTACAACGATGACGGCACCGATATCCGCGAGGAAGACATTCCATCCGATATGCTGGAGGAGGCCAAGCTCCGGCGCGCCGCGATGGTAGAGGAAGTCATTGAACAGGATGACGCGGTTCTGGAACGGTTCTTCGAGGGCGTAGAGCCCACCCTGGACGAGATCAAGAGCTGCATCCGCCGGGCGACCATTAACGGCGATGTGGTGCCGGTCGTTTGCGGCACCTCCTATCGCAACAAGGGAGTTCAGCCGCTGCTGAACGCAATTGTCGATTATCTGCCGTCGCCGCTTGATGTTCCGCCCGCCAAGGGTACGGACAAGGACGGCGAGGGTGAGATCATGACCGAACCGCGCGATGACGCGCCGTTTACCGCGCTTGCATTCAAGATCCTGTCGGATCCGTATGTGGGTCGGCTGGCGTTCATCCGCGTGTACAGCGGCACGCTCAAAACCGGTACCTATATCTACAACGTATCCAAGCAGAAGCGGGAGCGCGTCTCCAAGATTCTGCGCATGCACGCCGCCGCGCGCACCGAGGTTGACGAGTGTCATACCGGCGATATCGCCGCCATTGTGGGCTTTAAGGACACAACCACCGGCGATACGCTTTGCATGGAAAACCATCAGCTCCTGCTTGAGAGCATGGAGTTCCCCGATCCGGTTATCCGCGTGGCCATTGAGCCAAAGACGAAGGCCGGACAGGAGCGGATGACGCAGGCGCTGGTCAAGCTGGCCGAGGAGGATCCCACCTTCCGTACCTATACCGATACGGAGACGGGGCAGACCATCATCGCCGGCATGGGCGAGCTGCATCTGGAGATCATCGTCGATCGCCTGATCCGCGAGTTCCGTGTCGAGGCCACCGTCGGCAAGCCGCAGGTTGCCTACAAGGAGACGATCCGTGAGGCGTTCCGCGCTGAGGGTCGGTTTGTGCGTCAGACGGGCGGCCATGGCCAGTACGGTGATTGCGTGGTCGAGTTTGCGCCGCGCGCCGCCGGAAGCGGGTATGAGTTTATCAACAAGATCGTGGGCGGCGTTATTCCGAGAGAATATATCCCCGCGGTCGACAAGGGCATTCGTGCCGCCTTGAAGTCCGGCCCGCTGGGCGGATACGAGGTGATGGACGTGCAGGCAACGCTCGTTGACGGCTCGTATCATGAGGTCGATTCGTCCGAGCAGGCTTTCGAGATTGCCGGTTCTCTGGCGGTCAAGGAAGGTCTCAAGAAGAGCAACGGCGTGCTGATGGAGCCGATGATGAACGTGGAGGTCCTGGTTCCCGAGGAGTATCTCGGCGATATCACAGGCAATCTGACCGCCCGTCGCTGCCGCATCAGCGGCATGGAGACGCGGCAGAACATCACCGCGATCGAGGCCACCTGCCCGCTGTCCGAGATGTTCGGATATGCGACGGATCTCAGATCGCGCACACAGGGCAGAGGTACGTTCTCGATGCACTTCGCCCAGTATGAAAAGGTGCCGGACAGCATCGCGGAAAAGGTGCTTGGCAAATACAGCTATAACTTTTAACAAAACATTTTGAAGGAGATTACAGACTACTATGGCAAAGGCAAAGTTTGAGCGGACAAAGCCGCACGTAAACATCGGAACGATCGGACACGTAGACCACGGCAAGACGACGCTGACGGCGGCGATCACGATGGCGCTGGCGCAGCAGGGCGAAGCGACGCCGATGCGTTACGACGAAATCGACAAGGCGCCGGAAGAGAAGGCGCGTGGAATCACGATCAACACGTCGCATGTCGAATATGAGACGCCGAAGCGTCACTATGCGCACGTGGACTGCCCGGGTCACGCGGACTATGTCAAGAACATGATCACGGGCGCCGCACAGATGGACGGCGCGATCCTGGTCGTGTCGGCGGCGGACGGCCCGATGCCGCAGACGCGCGAGCACATTCTGCTTGCCCGTCAGGTCGGCGTGCCGTACATCATCGTATTTATGAACAAGGTCGATCAGGTTGACGATCCTGAGCTGCTGGAGCTGGTCGAGATGGAAATCCGCGAGCTGCTTTCGAGCTACGACTTCCCGGGCGACGACATCCCGATCGTCAAGGGCAGCGCACTGATGGCGCTAAACGCGTTGACCGAAGGCAAGAGCGCCAAGGAAACGCCGGAGTGCCAGTGCATTTTCGAGCTGATGGAAGCGGTAGACAGCTATATCCCGACGCCGGAGCGCGCGGCGGACAAGCCGTTCCTGATGCCGGTCGAGGATGTGTTCACGATCACGGGCCGCGGCACGGTCGCGACGGGTCGTGTCGAGCGTGGCACGGTGAAGGTCTCCGACACGGTCGAGATCGTAGGTCTGACCGCGGAAACGCGGACGACGGTTGTCACGGGCGTTGAGATGTTCCGGAAGCTCTTGGATCAGGCGATCGCGGGCGACAACATCGGCGCGCTGCTGCGCGGCG
>CAYYUV010000032.1:0-8402 GCA_964474405.1 uncultured Oscillospiraceae bacterium | reverse complement strand
ATCCGGGTTGCTGAGCCACAGCTTCATCCCTTCCGCGTAGTTCATGTTGGGCTTGTTCGCCTGCTCAAGGACAGACCTGACATCATGGTAGGCGGCGTCGCCGGGTTTCCTTCCGGCGCAGACACCACCGAGATCAAGGTTGCCACGGCAAAGCAGATGCTGTCACTCGGCGTGAACGAAATCGACATGGTCATAAACGTCGGCGCGCTCAAGTCCGGCAGGTATGACCTGGTCAAAAACGATATCCGCGCGATCGTGGACGTCTGCGGCGTGCCGGTAAAATCGATCCTCGAGATCGCATATCTGACCGACGACGAGATCCGCCGGGCAAGCAGGCTCGCGGTCGAGGCCGGCGTAACGTATGTAAAGACCGGCACGGGCTGGGCAAGCAAGCCCACCACGGTGGAAACCATCAAGATCATCAAAAAGGAGATCGGGGACACCGCACTGATCAAGGCTGCCGGCGGCGTGCGGGATCTGGCGACGCTAATGGAGATGATCCGCGAAGGCTGCGACCGGTTCGGCATCGGGCTCAACAGCGCGATCAAAATCATGGAAGAGGCCAAAGCCGCGGCGTGCGCGCCGCTTGTATAAACGGCCGGGAGGGAAATCGTGCGTTCTGTATTGGCTTATGATCTTGGCACGGGCGGCCTCAAGGCGTCCGTCTTTGACGAAAACGGCGTGTCGCGGGCGAGCGCGTTTCTGCCCTGCGAGACCTATTATGCGGGGGCGGGCTTTCGTGAGCAGGACCCGCGGCAGTGGTGGCAGCTCCTGCTTGCCTGCACCAAGACGCTGCTGTCCGACGGCAGCGTAACCGCCGCGGACATTGCGGCCGTCGCCATTTCGGGTCACAGCCTGGGCGTGATTCCGGTCGGAAACGACGGACTGCTGTCCGATCGGGTGCCGATCTGGTCTGACAGCCGCGCGGGCAGCGAGGCGGAGACGTTTTTCCGGCTTGTGGATGAGAACGAATGGTATCTTGCCACCGGCAACGGCTTTCCCGCACCGCTTTATTCGATCTTTAAGCTCATGTGGATCAAAAAGCATCAGCCCGCGCTGTACGAAAAAACGGTCAAATTTATCGGCACAAAGGACTATCTGAATTTTTTGCTTACCGGGGAGCTGGCCACCTGCCGCTCCTACGCGTCCGGCAGCGGCGTGTATGACCTGACAAGAGGCGCCTATCGGGCGGACTATATCACTGCATCCGGCATCGATCAAAGCAAGCTCTGCACACCTGTGGCGTCCTCGGAAATCATCGGTTCGATCACCGGCGAGGCCGCGGCGCTGACCGGGCTCCTGGCGGGAACGCCCGTGGTCTGCGGCGGCGTGGACAACAGCTGCATGGCGCTCGGCGCGGGCTGCTTTGGCGAAGGGAAGGCCTACACCTCCCTCGGCACGTCCGCCTGGGTGGCGGCGTCCAGCGCAAGGCCGATCGTGGAGTGCGGAAACAGGCCGTTCGTGTTCGCCCATTGCGTGCCCGGCATGTTCGTTTCCGCAACCGCCATTTTTTCGGCGGGCAGCGCCTTTGCATGGCTGCGGGACACCGTCTGTCAGGATTTGCTGCTGGCGCAGAAGCAGGGGGGCATGAACGCGTATGACGCGATGACGTCGCTTGCCGCCACCTCACCGGTTGGGGCAAACGGGCTTATTTTCAATCCCTCTCTGGCGGGCGGCTCAAGTCTGGACAAGAACCCCGACATCCGGGGCGCGTTTGTCGGGCTTGACCTCAAGCACACACGGGCGGATTTGATCCGCGCGACACTGGAGGGGATCTGCCTGAATCTGCGGCTGGCGACGGACGTTTTAGACGCCAACGTCAAGCTCAGCTCCGACATGCTGATCGTGGGCGGCGGCGGCAAAAGCGCCATGTGGCGCCAGCTTTTTGCCAGCGTCTACAACAAAAACATCACCAAGATCTCCGTGGGTCAGGACGCCGGTTCGCTGGGCGCCGCCGCGCTGGGCGCCGTGGGCGTGGGGCTGTGGTCAGGCTTTGACCGGCTGAAAACGGTCTGCGCGGTGAAATCGCGCATGGAACCGGTTGCGGAGGACAATAAGCGGTATGAAGCGATGCTGCCCGTTTTCCGCGAGATCGCGGAGAACCAATGCCACATCGCGGAATTGCTGTCAAAAATCGGATAAAGCAATCAAATGCAAAAGGAGAATTTCATGGACGTACACAAATTGTTTAGCCTGGAGGGCAAAAAAGGGTTCATTACGGGCGGCTCGCAGGGGATCGGCAAGACGCTTGCCAAGGCGTTTGTGGAGCTGGGCGCGGATGTCGCCATCGTTGCGCGCAATCCCGCCGTCGCAAAAGCCGCCGCGGAGGAGATCGCAAACGGCAAAAGCAAGGTGATCGCCTATCCGTGCGATGTGTCGGATCCTGACAGCGTGGACGCGATGATCAAAGCCTATGAAAAGGACTTTGGCACGATCGACTTTGCCATCAACAACGCGGGCATTTTTACGGGCGACCCGGCGCTTGACATTGCGCCTTCCGTCTTTAAGTCCGTGATCGACGTCAATCTGAACGGCGTGTTTTTTACGGCGCAGGCCGCGGCGCGGCTCATGACAAAGCACGGCACAAAGGGCAGCATCATCAGCACCGCGTCCATGTCCGCGCATATTGTCAACCGTCCGCAGACCATAGCGAATTATTGCGCGGCAAAGGCGGGCGTGGTGCAGCTGACCCGTTCGCTCGCGGCCGAATGGGCCAAATACGGCATTCGCGTCAACAGCATCAGCCCCGGCTATATCCAGACCGACCTCATTGCCACGATGTCCGACATGCTGCCCGTCTGGCAGGGCATGATGCCCGAGGGCGGCAGACTGGGTTATCCCGAGGATCTGATCGGCGCGTTTGTATATTTCGCTTCGGATGCGTCCCAGTTTGCAACGGGCTCGGATCTGATCATTGACGGCGGCTATTCGATCGTATAGCGCCTTCTATCGTTTTGCCGCAGTCCGGACGGGATATCCCCCCCTCCCCCCGACTGCAGCCCCGCCTAAAAAGCAAGCCCTGCACCCCCGTTCCGGTTGCAGGGCTATTTTTGAGAATTCTGGATGATTGCTGTCAGGAAATGCCTGACGACTTTGGGATAAGCGTCACGGCGCAAAAATCGCTGGAACTTTTTCCGGAGGGGCTGGAGGCCGACGGTATGCACAAGCAGGCATATGCCGGTAAAAATTGCAGTGTGATCGCCTGTGACGACAGGGTACTGCTGCCTTTGTACAGGTATAGAACCTGTTGGGGTAAAGCCTTTGCCGCAGCAGGCGCTGCTGTGCGAGCTGGTGAAGCATAAAAACCATTTGCAGACGGCCGCGCTGATATGCCCGAATGACGAAAGGCCATGGTTTGAAAGCACGTTGGAAGAATGCGGCGTTGTTCGCATAACCAAGGGCAACAATATGTACCCTGTTGCGCCTGCGCCGCGGGCGCTAGAAGAGCTCGGGCAGTGCGGCGCGGCAGAGGGCGGTAAGCTCGCGGTCGCTCATGGTGGTGGTGCGCCCCGCCTCATAATAGCCAAGGATCCGACGCTGAATCTCCTCCACGACGGGCTCCTGCTTATCAAAGACGCGACAGGTGTTGTGCGCATTCATCCAGTAGGCAATGCCTGCCGTGCCGCTGTGCGCGTCGATCCGCACAACCGGCTTGCGCTTTAGGATCGCTTCGGTGTCAAAAATATTGTAGATCTGGGAGTCCTTCAAAAGCCCGTCCGCATGAATGCCGGCGCGGGTGGCGCAAAAATCGCTGCCCATGAACGGCGTCTGCGGGGGGATGTCCATCCCAATGTTATGCGTAAAGTAGTCCGCGATCTCGGTCATGACGTCAAGCTGCATGCCGGCGCTGTCGCCGCGCAGCCCGCAATATTCCATCACCATCTGCTCGGTGGGGCAGTTGCCCGTGCGCTCGCCGATGCCAAGCAGCGTGCAGTTGACGGCGGAGGCGCCGTACAGCCACGCGGTCGCGGCGTTGGTTACCGCATGCCCAAAATCATTGTGGCCGTGCCACTCGATGCGCGCGGAGGGCACGTCCGCATAGTGCCTCAGCCCGTACACGATGCCGCCGACGCTGCGAGGCAGCGACGCGCCCGGGTAGGATACGCCAAGACCCAGCGTGTCGCAGCAGCGGATCTTGATGGGGATGCCGCTCTCCTCCGACAGCTGTTGCAGCGCATAGGCAAACGGCACCACAAACCCGTAAAAATCGGCGCGGGTAATATCCTCAAAATGGCAGCGCGGACGGATGCCGCGCGCAAGCGCCATCTTTACCACGCCCAGATAGCGATCCATCGCCTGACTCCGCGTCAGATGCAGCTTCTTATAAATATGATAGTCGGAGCAGCTGACCAGGATCCCCGTCTCCTCAACGGCAAGCTGCTTGACCAGCTGAAAATCCTGTTCGGTCGCGCGGATCCACGTCGTGATCTCGGGAAAGACAAAGCCCTTTTCACGGCACAGCTCCAGCGCGCGCCGATCCTGCTCGCTGTATACGAAAAATTCGCACTGCCGGATCACGCCCTGCGCGCCGCCCAGCCGGTGCAGATAGGTGTACAAATCGGCAATTTGCTCCGGGGTGAAGGGCGCGCGCGCCTGCTGACCGTCGCGAAACGTCGTGTCCGTGATATAGATCTCATCCGGCACATTCATCGGCACCAAGCGGCGGTTGAAGGTGATCTTCGGCACCTCATCATAACGGAAAATCTCCACAAACAGATTTGGTTCCTCCACATCCTGCACTTCATACGCGTAGGTGTTCTCCTCCAAGAGGTTGGAATGGTTGTCAAACGAAATCTTTGGCACGTCGGCGTCCTCCTTTTGCATCATTTGTATATTATATATCACGCGCGCAAGGAAGGACAACCCGCAGCCCCCACACCTGACATACATTTTACCTGCATGCCCAACTTTGTCCACATTCACCCACTGTTTTTCGTAAATATCGGTCATTTCCGCACAAACCGCTCTACCCGCCGCCCACATACGCCCGTGCCACACAGGCGGGAAAGGCTTCTATTAATATCGGCACGCCTGATCCCGCGTAGGTGGAGAAGGCTTCTTTGGTGCCGCATACGCCGTCCCGCTCGACGCGCGCAGGGCGCGGGGAGCTTCTGCCCTTCAGCGGCAGACCCGTGTGCCAAACGGTTGCATACCCGCATACGCCGTCCCGCGGGCAGGATGCGCGTCAACCGGCGAGCGCGCTCCTCTTTTCTGTCACAACAAAAAACCGGCGAAGCGCTGCCGCTCCGCCGGAATGAATGATATCCGTTTCACCTTCTGACTGCCTGGTGCGGCGGCTAGAACCCGCTGCGCGATGAGGAGTTGTAGTCCACGGGGTCGCCGCCCTGACCGGCGGAAAGCGTGTAGCTCCAGCCGCCGTCCAGCGTGTAGGTGGAGGAGCCGCCCATGTCCAGCACATAATAGGTGCCGTCCTCGCCGAACATCTCTTCCTGTCCGAACCACTTGCTGCCGTATGCGCGCTTGAACGTATAGGTTCCCGCCGGCAGGGATACCGTGGTGCTGGTGCCGGCGGAGGCATAGATCGTGATGATGAGCGTGTTGCCCTGATACAGCTTCATATAGGTTGCGTTGGCTGAGCCGGAATTATCAACCGTCAGATCCACATTGCGGTTGGAATAGCTTGGATTGATGTACACGGTGCCGTTCTTCGGCGCGGACTGCACGCAGCTGCCCGCCATCGACGCGGAATCGAGGAAATCGCCCAGCGCGACAAATCCCTCATAGGCCGTGTAAAACTTGCCGTCCTGATAGGCCGCCGCGGCCTCATCATACAGGACATAGTTGTTGCAAAGCGCCGACATATCCCCCGCATCGCGGAAGGAGACGTCTGCAAGCTGGTCAAACAGCGCCTTGGCCTCACCATACATACCCTGCGCAAACAGACTGGTCGCCTGATCGTACTCGAGCCCGTATTGACACTGCATCGACAGCTCCGCCGCATCGCGGAAATCCGGCATGCTGTCGAACACCTTCTTAGCCTGTTCATATGCGCCCTGCTCCAACAGCGTCTGCGCATCCAGATAATTCACGCCCTTTTCGCAGTCGGTGCGGAGCGCATCCACCGCGGGATAGCCCGCGATATCCGCAAGCTCCTCCAACGCGTCGGCATAGCGGCCCTTTTCATACAGCGCCTCCGCCGCGTCGCAGCGGCGCGCGATATCCGCCTGCGCACGGCTGTCGGAAAAACGGCCAAGCTCCTCATACGCCTCCTGCGCCTCGGCATATTCGCCCGCATCGAACAATGCGGCGGCATCCCGGTACGCGGCGTTTTTGTTGCCGATGACGATGGCTGCGACCACAATCGCCGCGACCAGCAAACCGGCGCCCACAAAGATCGGCCAAAGAACGCGGCGTTTTTTCGGC
This sequence comes from uncultured Oscillospiraceae bacterium, assembly GCA_964474405.1. GTDB lineage: Bacteria > Bacillota > Clostridia > Christensenellales > CAG-138 > CAYYUV01. Next base: position 2,018 of record CAYYUV010000032.1, on the reverse strand, counting down.
TTGTTATGGCCGGGTTGCGCCGCTGCCGTCACAGGCGTCTGCGCACGGACGGTCTCCAGCCCCGTCGACTGGCCGCATTCGGGACAAAACACCGAATAATCCGGGATCTGCTTTCCACAATTACCACAATACATACTTTTTCCCCTCCTTTACCACGGGCGAACCCAGGTGTCGAGACACAGCATCTCGTTCCAGACCCCGTCCAACACCAGAACCATATACATATCCGCCTCGGGATACATCCCCTTGACGGTACAGAACGTCATTTCTTCGCCGACGGGCATGTAGTTCTCGACCAGCTGATAGGTTAGTTCGCTCATATAAAACTGCTGCTCCAGCATATCGCCCGCCTTGGCAGATTCCCCATTGACCACCACGGAGGAATAGGCCAGATCCACGCCGTCCTTGCTGCGCACGCAGAGGAACAGCTTATACTCCGCGCAGTCGGCCTCAAACTGATAGGCCATGAACGCTTCCTTGGTCTCGCCGTCCGCCGTGCGTGAGAAGGCCACTTCGCCCTTGACCGGCGCCATGCTGTCGGGCTCCGCCGCCGTGGACGGTGCGGGTGCCGCCGCCTGCTCCGCCGCCGCCTGTTCTGTCCAATCCGCCGCCGTTACCTCGGCGGCTTCGGCTGCAATCTCGGCCTCCTGCCCTTCGGCCAGCACCAGCGTCAAATCATCCAGCGACACGCTGTACGGCACGATGAAATATACACCGAACACGTCCAGCGAATCCGGCAGTCGGATATTCCCCGTTTCCACGTCGATCATGATCTTGGATACCGTCCATGAATACATGCCGTAGCTGTTGCCGCTTCCGTCGCGCAGGGTCAGCGCGTCCGCGGCATCGGTCGCGGTATCGCCGGACGGGCCGCCGTCAGGAAACGCCAGCTCTATCATGATGTAACGCCCGCCGTCGGGTGATTTTGTCCAGTCAGCCGGCATATCGGCCGCGTCATCGGTGACCTTGTTCACCTTGGTGCGCGCCTCCAGCCAGGTAAAGTCGGACTGCCGCTTCTCGGGCGTGGAAGCCTGCTCCTCCGGCTCACAAACCGCCGCGCCGTCGTCCGTCGCAGCCTGCTGCCCCGCCTCAACCCGCGCGTTATTTGCAGCGGTCGCATCCTTGCAGCCGGCAGACGCCAGCAAAAGCGTCAGACACAGCAGCGCTATCATAATCCGTTTCATTGTTGTCCCCTTTCATCCAGTTACATGTTCCGTATCCCTGCGCCAGCTGTGCGCCGGGTCATATGTCCCGTTCTTTTGCCGCCCGGCGGAATCAATCCAGATTAGAAACGAGCACAAGCTCACCGTTTACATACAGCTTCAGCTCATACGGGCCGTTCGCCGGGGCCTTGATGACGGCGGAAAGCACGCTTTCGTCCGTCGGGGAAACCTGCGCGCTGTGCGTGGCGGTCGTACCGTCGGCACAGACGACCACAAGCTCCACCAGCGCATCGCTGTCCCCGGTGTGTGCGTAGCTGATCTCGTAATACAACAGGTTGTCGGGCGGCGAGTTAAACTGCACCGACCCGTCCGACACGTTGTTGATAAAGAACACGATATCCGTGCCGTAAGGCACCGAGCAAAGACCTTCGGTCAGCCGTCGCGCGTCGGAGGACCGGATCGGGAAATAAGCCAGCGGCGTCTCCTTCTCCGTTGTCTTTTGCTCCTCGGCGGGCGCGGTGTTGTCATCCGGCGCGGTGGCGTCATCCGACACCGGAGCTTCCGTCTCGTTCTCCTCCGCATCCGCATAGACGGCGGATTCCTTCGCGGGGGAATTGCCCAGCGCAAAAAATCCCACCAGGAAGCCGCCGATCAGCGCCAGCGCCAACAGCCCCGCCGCAACGATGATCATCCACGTTTTGACGGTCTTTTGCGGTTTCTGCGCTTTCGGGGACTTCGGCTGCCGCGCAACGGGCGCGGGAGCGGGTGCCGCCACGGGCTTAGGCGTTGTCACAGGCTTAGGCGCTGCAACCGGCTCGGGTATCACGACCGGCGCTGGCGGAACCACCGCGGGGG
>CAYYUV010000031.1:0-8807 GCA_964474405.1 uncultured Oscillospiraceae bacterium | reverse complement strand
TTACCCGCTGCTCGCCAATCTCCTCACTCTCACCTGTCTTGCCCTATCCCGGCGCTTCACCCACGCCCAGCCGTACCCAGCGAAACGCGGCAATTTCACCATTCTGCCAAGTGCTCGAAAGGAAGGAGTTCATGACATCGTCGAAAGTAAGCCCAGGGTCGTCAGTCAGGACGACAACCCAGCTTGGCCGTTCTGCGCCGGTCAACTGTCCGTCCAGAGTAAGCATATACATAAAGGAAGCATCGTCCGTGGACTCCGCATCGGAATAGAATGCGTGATACCGCCCGTGCAAATATATGACATCGGTTAGTGAAGCAAACTCCTCATAAAACTGCGCAATTCTCACGGAAGCGTCGCGGCCTGCGGCACAGTCCTGCAAAAATTGCGACCAAAGGGACGTGTTGGCAATCTCATCCAACTCATACAGAACCATGCAGCCATCCGCTGCCGCCTGCTCCGGCGTGTACTGCTCCGGAACAACGGAGAAGCCGGTATATCTTCCGTAAGTATCAAGCGTTAGCTGGGGAGCATATCCGGCTGTGCGAAAGGATGCTCCGAAAACAAGGATGACGCACAGAATCAGAAAAGCACAAAGATATCGTTTCATCATTCGGATTGCAGCAAATCAAATTGAATGGGGGAATAGAACAGCTCCCGCACGCGATCCGGATTCCTGGTCTGCGCCAGAATCCACATCAGCTTGGCAACAACCGCTTCGGTGGTCATATCGTACGCCTCAAGCACCTTCATATCCTTGAGCGAATAGCCGACCCGATACAGGCGAAGATTGCTGCCTTCATTCTGTACCTGCGTGGTCATGACGACGGTTTTTCCGGCGGCTACGCCACGGCTTATGCTTTCCTCAAACCAGAAGCCCATGCGCTTCGGCACGCCGCCAACGCCAAAACTTTCCATAATCACAGCGTCCTGCCGTGAGAAGAGAAAATCAAGAACATCCGCATCCATGCCCGGAATGAGCTTTATGAGCCCAACCCGCGCATTCAAACGGGTGTAGAAATCGGGTGCGCTGTCGTATCCAAGATCAATATACGGCAGAATGCGTCCGTCACTGATCATGGCTACTTCAGGATAATTGATGCTGGAGAAGGCTGAAAAACTCTTGGATCGTACCTTCTTTGCGCGCGTTCCAAGAATTACGCTGCCGTTAAAGACAATCACGACGCCGCATGCCCGATCGGAGCAAGCATAGGTAAATGCGTCCTGCAAATTGGTCTTGGAATCCGTACTGTCCATACCGATCGGTCTCTGCGCACCGGTCAGCACAATGGGTTTTGGCGAGCGCTGAATCAAATAGGACAGCGCCGCGGCGGTATATGCCATCGTGTCCGTGCCGTGGCTGATGACAAAGCCGTCGTAATGATCATACTTCTCACGAATCGCCTGTGCGATGGTAAGCCAGTCGGCAGGCGTCATGTTGGTGCTGTCGAGATTGAGCACCTGCTCACAGTCCACCTCGCACCATTCACTGACGCGCGGAACAAACTTCAGCAGCTGTGCGCTGGTCAAATTGGGCGCAAGACCCGAGCCGGTTGTCTCGGAGGCAATGGTGCCGCCCGTACCGATCATCAGAATTCGTTTCATGGCTTTATTATATCCCGCTGCCCGCTGTTTGACAAGGCAATATCTGACGAAACCGGTTCACAGCAAGTTCACGTTTGCGTGCATCGCTTTTCAGCTTCTTTTCAGCGTGCATTGCAATAATGACAAAGCAATGTAGGAAAGGAATAAAAAGTTACGATGGAAGCAACGCAGCAGAATTCTGAACAAAAAACAGCAAAACAGTCCGAAGAGACGCCCGTGCAGCCCACAAGCTTTGAGCAACAATGGAAGCGCCGCAAGAAGAAGCGGGTAGTCAAGGCGGTGATTGCAGTCGTTGTGGTAGCCGTTGTCGGGGCATTTGCCGTTCAGGGATATCGTTATCTGCAAAAGCTGAACAATGCAAGCGACGCGAACGTCAGCGTTCTGACCTACCGTGTTAGAAACGTAACGGCGGGGCAAATCAGCACCACGCTGTCGGCAAGCGGCACCCTTGCGGCCGCTTCTTCAGAGACACTGACCGCTGTCTACGGCGGCGATGTGACAGACGTCCTGATCTCGGCCGGAGATTCGGTTTCCGAGGGCGATATCCTTCTTCAGATCGAGTCAGACGAAGCCAAGACGCAGAAGGAGGCATTGCTTGCGGAGCTGGACACGCTGTCCAAAACCATGGCAAGCGCAACGGAGTATCAGTCATCTAGGGTCATTCAGTCCGGAACCGGCGGCATCGTTAAGGATATCAAGGTGCTGCCGGGCGACAGCATCGAGGATGTAATGGAGCAGTACGGATATCTGTGCCTGGTGTCCACGGACGGCCGTATGCAGTTGCAGATTGAGACGAATGCGCTGAAGAAGCTGGATCGCGTGACGGTGACAGTAGAGGAGGACACCCTGTCCGGACTGGTGACGAATGTGACCAGCGGAGTAGCCACCATACAAATTGACAAGAACACCTATTCGATTGGGCAGACGGCCACGGTGTCGGACACATCCGGCGCGGCACTTGGAAACGGAACGCTGACGCTGGTAAACTATGTCCGCGTGACGGCAGAGGAGGGCATTATCTCCGAAATCCGCGTATCGGAGAATGTGCAGGTGTGGAGCGCAAGCACCTTGTTTATCACGGAAGACTTGTTGCATGCATCCAAGTATCTGAACTATCTGGAGCAGAAGCAGACGCTTCTGGATCAGATCGCTGAGGTGGATGACGCTGTAACCGTCCGGGCGCCGTTTTCCGGAAAGATTCTTGAAATTGATACGGCCGAGGGCGACACCGTCTTGGCCGGCGACACACTGCTGATCATGCAGTCCGACGGGGGGTATACCGTCTCCCTGTCCGTTGATGAGCTGGAGATCATGCAGCTTAAACTCGGTCAGACAGTGGAGATTACAATGGATGCGCTGGATGGAACCTATGAAGGCACGCTGTCCTATCTGTCATATGTGAACACTGCATCCGGCTCTGCACGCTATACCGTTACCGTGCAGACCGGCAATATCGAGGGCGCGCTCGCCGGAATGAGCGCAACCTGCTCCATCGTGACCTCCATGAGCGGGGATGGGCTGCTGGTGCCGGTGGACGCCGTGCAGCAGGTTGACGGCCAGAATGTGGTCTATCTGGCACCGGCCGATGCGTCCTTTGGCGACGTTTATGAAGAGGACGGGCTGGATCTGACCCTGCTTACCGCCGTGCCGGTAGAGACGGGCATGTCCGACGGGACAAATATCATCGTAACCGGCGATCTGTCCGAAAGCGATTTGATAATTGTGAAAAACCTGACCACCACCGCCACTTATGAGGAGGACGACAGCGCGACCATGTTCCAGTTTGGCGGCGGCACGATGGATTTCTCAGGCATGAACATGGAGGATATGCCCTCCGGTGGAAATATGCCCTCTGGTATCGACTTCTCGTCGGGTAATATGCCGTCGGGCAACCAATTCGGCAGAAGGGAGGATGGCTGATGATTGACATGATTCATTGCTCAAAACATTATACGATGGGCGACGAGGTGATTCGTGCCATGGACGATGTGTCGCTGCATGTTGACGCACGGGAATATGTCTCCATCATTGGCCCGTCCGGAAGCGGAAAGTCCACGCTCATGCATATGCTGGGCTGCCTGGATATGGCCGATAAAGGCCAGTATCTGCTGGACGGACTGGATGTGACCCTTTGCACGGACAATGAGCTTGCCCAGCTTAGGAGTCGAAAGATCGGCTTTGTCTTTCAGCAGTTTTACCTGCTGCCGCAAATGACCGCATTTGAGAACGTGGAACTACCGCTGCTGTACCAGCGCATCGGCTGGAAAGAGCGCAGACAGCGCGCGACAGAGGCGCTCTCTCTGGTCGGCTTGGGAGAACGAATTCATCACCGTCCGGATCAGCTGTCCGGCGGCCAGCAGCAGCGCGTGGCCATTGCCCGCGCGTTGGTGACGCAGCCGTCCATTATTCTGGCAGACGAGCCGACGGGCAACCTCGATTCCCGCTCGGGCAACGAGATCATGGGGTTGATCGAGGCTCTGCACAACAAGGGAAACACCGTGCTTGTCATCACACACAGCGAATCCATCGCCCGGCGCGCCGGACGGATCATCCGCGTGCGGGATGGGCGCGTATATGAGGAGGATGCTGCCGTATGCTAGCCGCGCTGAAAATGGCGTTTCGCAATATCTTCTTTAACAAGTTGCGCTCTTTTTTGACCATGCTTGGTATCATCATCGGCGTGTTGTCTGTCGTGATGCTGATGTCCATCGGACAAGGTGCCTCCGGCAGCATCACCTCGAGCATCTCCTCCATGGGCGCGGATCTGATATCTGTCGCCGTGACCGACGAGGATGTGACCGTAGACGAGGAGGAGCTCTCCGCGTATTTGACCCAAGATCTGATTCGCGGCGTCGCGTCGGTGATGCCGGTTTCTGTTAAAATGAAGAACGGAACTTCGACCTCGACCGAAACGGTCACCGGCGTCAGCGCAAATTACGCCGATGTAAACGGAATTGCGGTTCAGAGCGGCAGGTTCTTGTCCGAATCCGACGTGGAATGGCGCACCCATGTCTGTGTGATCGGCACCGGCGTGGCGGGGGACCTGTTTGAAAGCTACGATGTCATTGGCAAGACCGTTACCCTGGACGACTCCGTTTATACCGTTGTGGGTTTGCTGGAGGAGCAGGGGAGCAGCATCAGCGGCTCCGGAGACGACACGATTCTGCTGCCGCTGTCAACGGCACAGCGTCTTGCCGGCGAGAATACGGTGTCCCAATATTATGTGGCAGCAGCGTCTACCGATGCGGTGGAACGTGTCATGAACGTCTTGGAAGCGACGCTGTATCAGCTGACGTCGGATGAGGACGCCTATACCGTTTACAACCAGTCGCGGGTGCTGGATACGATGGATGAGGTCACCAGCACGGTATCGCTGCTGCTCGGCGGCATCGCAAGCATCTCCCTGCTGGTTGGCGGCATCGGCATTATGAACATCATGCTGGTCACCGTCACCGAACGCACGCGTGAGATCGGCATCCGGAAGGCGGTTGGCGCAAAACGCGGGCATATTCTGTTTCAGTTTCTGGTGGAAAGCTGCGTCTTGTCCGTGATCGGCGGGCTTATCGGCGTCGCGCTGTCGTTTGTTGGGGTAGAAATCTTCTCCGTGATTGCGGGGTGGGAAATCTCCGTTTCCTGGAATGTTGCCCTGTTGGCGCTCGCAGTTTGCGCGGCGCTCGGGATCCTGTTCGGCTCGTATCCGGCCAATAAGGCCGCAAAACTGCTGCCGATTGATGCGCTGAGATACGTCTAACGTCGGAAAACCTCTGAAACAAGCACAATCTTCTTTATCTACATATTTCCCTCCCGCGGCCCGTGTTCTCACATTATTGGAGAACGCGGGCTGATGCCGTCTGCCCGAACATGGAGTGTTGATCCATTGAGGTTATTTTACACAGAGTTGACATGAGGCGTGTTGACAAAAGACGACTTAATTGATATTATGATATCGATAAACAAGCATCGATACAACAATATCGAATAAACAGGAGGAAGCATTATGAAAGCGTATGCCATGCTCAAGATCGGCTCAGCCGGATGGATTGAGAAAGAAAAACCTACCTGCGGACCGATGGACGCCATTTGTCGGCCGCTCGCAGTCGCTCCCTGCACATCCGATATTCATACCGTTTGGGAAGGCGCCATCGGTGAACGTAATAACATGGTTCTTGGACATGAATGCTGTGCCGAGGTCGTAGAGGTTGGATCTCTGGTGCGTGATTTTCGACCCGGTGACCGCGTTCTCGTTCCTGCAATTACGCCTGATTGGAATTCGCTTGAGGCGCAGGGCGGTTACTCCATGCATTCCGGCGGCATGTTGGCGGGATGGAAATTCTCAAACTTTAAGGACGGTGTGTTTGGGGAATATTTTCATGTAAACGATGCGGACGGTAATCTGGCTCATCTGCCGGAGAACATCGGCATTGCGGATGCTTGCATGCTTTCCGATATGGTTCCCACCGGTTTTCATGCCGTTGAACTGGCCGATGTTGTATTTGGCGATACGGTTCTTGTTATCGGCATAGGCCCTGTCGGCTTGATGTCGGTTGCCGGAGCGGCACTTCGCGGCGCAGGCCGGATCATCGCTGTCGGTACGCGGCCAGTTTGCGTTGAGGCCGCCAAGAAGTATGGCGCAACCGACTTTATCAGCTACAAAGACGGCCCGCTTGCCGATCAGGTTTTGAAGCTGACGGGTGGCCGTGGCGTAGACAAGGTCTGCATGGCAGGCGGCGACTGTGAGACCTTTGCAGATGCGGTCAAGGTTCTCAAACCCGGCGGTAAGATCGGTAACGTCAACTATCTTGGCTCTGGCGACTATGTACAGATTCCCCGCGTGGAATGGGGCGTTGGCATGGGTCACAAACAGATCAATGGGGGGTTGATGCCGGGCGGCCGTCTGCGCATGGAAAAGCTCTCTGAACTTATCACTTGGGGCCGTCTTGACGTCTCGCCGATGCTTACCCATGTGTACCACGGTTGGGACAACCTGGAAAAGGCGCTTCTGCTGATGAAGGACAAACCCGCTGACCTGATCAAGCCGGTCGTACTGATCGACTGAGACGATATCCCATCTTCTTCATAAATCAGGGTTCTCCGCTTGTCTATACCCAGTATCTTTGATATAATACTGGGTATAGATATTTTTGGTGGAGGTGGGACATGGCTGCTGTCATCGATAATTTTCGCGCGCATATCAAGCGGATCATGGCGTACGATCATGCGCTCGGCGTACTTGGTTACGAGCAGGAGACCATTATGCCGCGCGCAGCAACGGCGCATCTGGGCAACACGCTTGAGGTTCTGTCCGAGGAGCGCTATAAGCTCTTTGTAGATCCGCGCCTTCGCGACATGCTGGAGGAGCTGTCCGCCTCCGCCGATGGGCTGGACGAGGTGGCACGCGCGGAGATCCGCGTTATGACGAAAGATCTGAAGATGGTATCCAGCATACCGATGGATGAATACGTCAGATACGAGGTTGCGCGCACGGAGGCGGGCGCTGCCTGGCGCACCGCCAAGGAGACGGACGATTATGACCTGTTTGAACCGCATCTGAACAAGCTTGTGGGCTTTAACCAACGCATCGCCGGCTATATTGCGCCGGAGAAAAAGCCTTACGATGCGCTGATCGATCAGTACGAAGAGGGCATGACCATGGAGATTCTGGAGCCGTTTTTCCATGCGGTTCGACAGGAGCTGGTGCCCTTGATTCAGGCCGTGACCGACAGCCCGTATCAGCCTGATGACAGCTGCCTAAAGCAGGCATACCCCATTCAGAACCAGGCAAAACTCAGCGAGTATCTCATGGATGTGCTGACAATGGACAGAAAGCGCCGTGTAATCGGCACGACAGAGCATCCGTTTACCACGGCATTTACCAAGAATGACGTGCGGATCACCACGCATTACCATCAGGACATGATGGAGAGCAGCATGTACAGCGTGATCCACGAGGGCGGACACGCGCTGTATGAGCTGAACATTGCCGATGATCTGGCCGAGACGGTTGTGGGCTGCGGCGCAAGCATGGGCATTCACGAGTCGCAGTCGCGCTTTTTTGAGAACATCATCGGCCGCAGTGAGCCGTTCATTCATTCGATCTATCCAAAGCTTAGGGAGCTGTTCCCGGATCAACTCCGCGGGGTGGATGCGCATACGTTCTATCTGGCGATCAACAGAAGCCGGCCGTCGCTGATTCGCACGGAGGCGGATGAGCTCACTTACTCGCTGCACATTATGGTGCGCTATGAGCTTGAAAAGCAGCTCATCGCCGGCACGCTCTCCACGCGCGATCTGCCGGCCGCCTGGAACGAGATGTATCGCGCCTACCTTGGCGTGGACGTGCCGTCAAACCGTGAAGGCGTTTTACAGGATTCTCATTGGTCGTTCGGCGGGTTCGGTTATTTTCCGAGCTATGCGCTTGGAAGCGCGTACGGTGCGCAGATGCTTTGCTCCATGCAGCACGATCTCAACGTGTGGGAATGCGTTGCAAAGGGTGATCTTACGCCGATAGTGGGCTGGCTGACGGAGCGGATTTATCGTTTCGGTTGCGGAAAAACGCCGTTGCAGCTGTTTGACAACTGCTGCCATGCGCCGTTCGATCCCACATATTATACCGATTACCTGCGGAAGAAGTTTACCGAGATCTATCGTCTGTGATCCGGTTGCTTTGAACTTTGTACCGCCGTTTGCCCGGCGGTATTTTTGTCCATTTTCCGTGCGGTAGATTTTTTGCCGTTTTTTCACAACGAACGGTTGTTTGACATGACTGGTGAGAACTGATATAATCCACTCGCTGTATGTTTTTATGGAGGGGAGGGGTGCATACGCGACTCATATTTTCCTATTTGAAACGATATCGGATGCCGTTGATATGGATGTTTGTTCTCTATGTCATATCGACGCTGTGCGGCCTGTTCTTGCCGTACGTTATGAGCGATATCGTCAACACCGGCATTGCGGGCGGCGACATCCCTTACATTCTGCGGCGTGGCGGCATAATGTTGGTTTTGGCGGTGCTGGCGCTGGGAAGCGGCATCGTCTCCACCAAATAAGTACCTCATAAGGGATACAATGTGTATTTCCTATGAGGTACTTTTTTTGTTGTACAAAGCCTGTCTTTATGGGCTTTTTCAGATTTTGCGGTTGCAAGTCGGTTTATCACAGCATCATGTCCGAGCTTCTGGCGCTTGAAAATCCTCATGTTTTCA
>CAYYUV010000030.1:0-8823 GCA_964474405.1 uncultured Oscillospiraceae bacterium | reverse complement strand
TCCTGCAGCATGCGCTTTTCGTTGCGGACGATGATGTCCGGCGCGCGCAGCTCCAGCAGCCGCTTTAAGCGGTTGTTGCGGTTGATGACACGACGGTAAAGATCGTTGAGATCGCTGGTGGCAAAGCGGCCGCCGTCGAGCTGAACCATAGGCCGCAGCTCAGGCGGGATGACCGGAAGAACCGTCAGAACAATCCATTCCGGGCGGTTGCCGCTCTTGATGAACGCCTCGACAACCTCCAGCCGTTTGATGGCGTTCTGACGCTTCTGACCGCCGCTCGACTCGATCTCGGCGCGCAGCTCCTTTTCGAGCTTGTCAAGATCGATCAGCGCCAGCAGCTCACGAATCGCCTCCGCGCCCATGCCGGCACGGAACGACTTGGGACCGTACTGCTCCTGATACTCGCGATACTCCTTGTCCGGCAGTACCTGCTTTCTCTGAAGCGGGGTCTGGCCGGGATCGATGACGACGAACGCCGCAAAATACAGCACCTGCTCCAGCTCGCGCGGGCTCATGTCGAGCAGCATCTTCATGCGCGAGGGGATGCCCTTAAAATACCAGATGTGCGAGACGGGAACCGCCAGCTCAATGTGACCCATCCGCTCACGCCGCACCTTTGCGCGCGTGACCTCGACGCCGCACTTGTCGCAGACAATGCCCTTGTATCTGCCGCGCTTATAGCGGCCGCAATGGCACTCCCAGTCCTTGATCGGCCCAAAGATGCGTTCGCAGAACAGGCCGTCCTTCTCGGGCTTGAGCGTGCGGTAGTTGATGGTTTCCGGCTTTTTGACCTCGCCGTACGACCACTCCAGGATCTTCTCGGGCGATGCAAGCCCTATCTGTAATGCGTCAAATTCTCTCAAATCAAACATGCGCTATCCTCCTCCCAGATTCCGTCAGTCCAAGTTCAGGTCGTCGGGCAGATCCGGCACTTCGATGTCGCCGTCGATCTCCGCATCCAGAACGGAGAAATCGTCCTGCAACAGCGCCTCGCCGTCCTCGCCGAGCGCATCGGGCTCGGTCTCGCCGGAGGCATCCTCATCAAAATCCTCGAACTCGTCGAAGCTGTCGAGATCCTCCTCGTCCCCCTCCTCCTTCTCGTCGAAGGAGAAGTCCTGCATGCTCTCCTGACCGGAGATGTTGATGTCGAGCGGACGGATATCGTCGTCGTCGTCATCGTCACCGATCGAGATCTCCTCGCGCTTGTCGGACAGCACCTTAACGTCCAGACCCAGCGATTGCAGCTCCTTGATCAGCACCTTGAACGATTCCGGCACGCCGGCGGGCTTGACATTCTCGCCCTTGACAATGCTCTCGTACGTTTTGACACGGCCGACCACGTCGTCCGATTTGACTGTCAGGATCTCCTGCAGGGTGTAGGCCGCGCCATACGCCTCAAGCGCCCAGACCTCCATCTCGCCGAAGCGCTGGCCGCCGAACTGTGCCTTGCCGCCCAGCGGCTGCTGGGTAACCAGCGAGTAGGGGCCGGTGGATCTGGCGTGGATCTTGTCATCCACCAGATGATGCAGCTTAAGATAATACATATAGCCGACGGACACGCGGTTTTCAAACGCTTCGCCGGTGCGGCCGTCGTACAGCACGGTCTTGCCGTCCGAATCACAGCCCGCCTGAATCAGCAGATCCTTGATGTCCTGCTCGCTCGCGCCGTCGAAAACCGGCGTTGCGATCTCATAGCCGAGATTCTTGCAGGCCATGCCGAGATGCAGCTCAAGCACCTGGCCGATGTTCAAACGCGACGGAACGCCCAACGGGTTCAGCACGATCTGCAGCGGCGTGCCATCGGGCAAAAACGGCATATCCTCCTCGGGCAAAATGCGCGAGATGACGCCCTTGTTGCCGTGGCGGCCGGCCATCTTATCGCCCACGGAGATCTTGCGCTTCTGCGCGATATAAACGCGCACCATCTGGTTCACGCCCGGGCTCAGCTCGTCCTTGTTGTCACGGGTGAATACCTTAACGTCAACCACAACGCCGCCCTCGCCGTGCGGCACGCGCAGGGAGGTGTCGCGAACGTCGCGCGCCTTTTCGCCGAAGATGGCGCGGAGCAGCCGCTCCTCCGCCGTCAGCTCGGTCTCGCCCTTCGGGGTGACCTTGCCGACCAGAATATCGCCCGAACGCACCTCTGCACCGGGACGTATAATGCCGGTTTCGTCCAGCTGAGCCAGCGCGTCCTCACCGATGTTCGGGATGTCGCGTGTGATCTCCTCAGGCCCGAGCTTGGTATCGCGGGCTTCCAGCTCATGCTCCTCAATGTGAATGGAGGTATAGACGTCTTCCTTGACCAGCTTTTCGGAGATCAGGACGGCGTCCTCGTAGTTGTAGCCTTCCCACGGCATAAAGCCGATGAGGATGTTGCGCCCGAGCGCGATCTCACCGCCCTCGGTGGATGCGCCGTCGGCGATGACCTCGCCCTTTTTCACCGTTTCGCCCTGTCGGACGATCGGACGCTGGTTCAGGCAGGTGCCCTGGTTGCTGCGCTGGAACTTGGTCATGCGATAGGTGGTGGGCACGCCCGCCGCGCTTTCGATCACGATCCTGTCGGCGCTGACATAGCTTACCACGCCGTCCTCCTTGGACGAAACGACGATGCCCGAGTCGGCGGCGGCCTTATATTCCATACCGGTCGCCACAACCGGCGCCTCAGGCTTAAGAAGCGGCACGGCCTGACGCTGCATGTTCGAGCCCATCAGGGCGCGGTTTGCGTCGTCGTTCTCAAGGAACGGGATCATGGCCGTAGCTACCGAAACGAGCTGCTTCGGCGAGACGTCCAGATAATCGACCTCGGTGTTCTTGACCTCAATGATCTGGTCAAGCTGACGCGCCACGATGCGATCCTTGACAAAATAATGCGTATGCGGGTCGATCGGTTCGTTCGCCTGAGCGACGATCGCGCCGTCCTCCTCGTCCGCGGTCAGATACACAATTTCATCCGTGACCGTATGCTTCTCGCGGTCAATGACGCGGTAGGGCGCCTCGATAAAGCCATACTCGTTGATGCGGGCATAGCTGGAGAGCGAGTTGATCAGGCCGATGTTCGGGCCTTCCGGCGTCTCAATGGGGCACATGCGGCCGTAGTGCGAATAATGCACGTCGCGAACCTCAAACGTCGCGCGGTCACGGTTCAGGCCGCCAGGGCCGAGTGCCGAGAGGCGGCGCTTATGCGTCAGCTCGGAGAGCGGGTTGGTCTGATCCATAAACTGGGACAGCTGCGAGGAGCCGAAGAACTCCTTGATCGCGGCGGTCACCGGCCGGATGTTGATGAGGTTGGACGGCATCACCACGTCCATGTCCTGTAAACCCATGCGCTCGCGCACCACGCGCTCGAGGCGCGTAAGGCCGACGCGGATCTGGTTTTGCAGCAGCTCGCCGACCGAGCGGATGCGGCGATTGCCCAGATGATCGATGTCGTCCGTCTTGCCGAGACCGTATGGGAACCCGATCAGGTACGACACGGAAGCCACCATGTCGTCCGGCACGATGTGCCGCGGGATCAGGTCGTAATAATGCTTGTGCAAAAACGTCTTTTTCTGCTCGTCATCCATGTCGGACGCCTGATCGAGCAGTGCAAGGAGCGTCGGAATATGCACGTCCTCATTGAGGCCGGCGTCGGCCGGCGCGAACGGCAGAAAGCCCGCCGCTGAGCCGAAATTGTTGCCGACTGCCTTTACGCGGCCCTCGGCGGTGCGCAGCCATACGGCGTTGACGCCCGCGTTCTGAATCGCTGCGGCCTGGGCTTTTTTGATCGTCTCGCCCTCCTGGCAGAGCAGCTCGCCCGTCACCGGGGAGATGACCGTCTCATCGGCGATCTGACCCACGATGCGCGCCTTCAGCGCCAGCTTTTTGTTAAATTTATAGCGTCCGACACGCGCCAGATCATAGCGGTTGTCGAAGAACAGCGAGTTCATGAGGTTTCGCGCGCTCTCCTCCGTGGGCGGCTCGCCGGGACGCTGACGTTTGTAGATTTCGATGAGGCCATCGGCCGTGGAACGGTTCGGGTCCTTGAGAAGCGTCGCAGACAGACGCTCGTCCTCGCCGAGCAGCTCGGTAATCTCCACGTTGGTGCCATAGCCGATCGCACGCAGCAGCGCCGTGATGTACACCTTGCGCTGACGGTCGATCTTGACGTACAAAATGCCGTTGGAATCGGTCTCATACTCCAGCCAGGCGCCGCGGTTGGGGATAATCTGCGCGGAATAGAGCTTTTTGCCCAGTTTGTCGGTGGAATAGGAGTAGTAAGCGCCGGGCGAACGAACCAGCTGCGACACAATGACGCGCTCTGCCCCGTTGATGATAAAGGTGCCCTGCGGCGTCATGAGCGGAAAATCGCCCATGAACACTTCCTGCTGCTTGACCTCTCCCGTTTCCTTATTTATTAAACGGACGGTGACGCGCAACGGAGCGGCGTAGTTAACGTCGCGCTCCTTACTTTCCTCGATGGAATACTTCGGCTTATCCAGATCGATCCGATAATCCACAAACTCGAGTACGAGCTTGCCCGAATAATCCACGATCGGGGAAATGTCGTCAAAAACCTCCTTTAGATACTCCTTCAAAAATCGGTAGTAGGAATTCTTCTGCACTTCAATGAGATCGGGCATATTCAACACTTCCTGAATATGAGAAAAGCTCTTTCTGACCCGTCTGCCCATCTGTACGTCCTGCATCATGTCGTCTGCTCCTTACCAATTTTCTGCGACGCTCAGAAACGGAACAAATCCGTCGCCATGCGGCGCGCCCTTTGCATAGATGTCCCGCGTTTGGCATTGATTATGCGAAAAAATACGCTCGAGTGTGTATTTTTGGGCATATTACCACACTTAATCCATCATAATGCAGTTTAGTATGATATCACGCAATTCCCTCCCTGTCAACACAAAATTTTGCGTAGGAATTACATTCCGGTTCGATTTTCTATTATTTTACCTTTCGATGCATATATTGGGTATATGAGGAAGGGTTCCCGGTCAATAATGAATCCATAACACAGGGAGAAAGGTGATGTGTATGAAACGATTTACCATTGGCTGGACCAAAGAGGAGGAAGCATTGCTCGTCGACGCCGCGGCGCGCGCACGCCTGGAACGGCAGCCGCTTCGGACCGTATTTGAGCAGGTGGCCTCCCAGACGGGGCGGAGACCCAACAGCGTCCGCAACCACTATTATGCCAGACAAAAGCCGGAAAATGCCGAGCCAGCGTTCATCCCGTTCACGCAGGAGGAGAGCATATCTCTTCTCAAGGCCGTGCTTGCCGCACAGGCAGCAGGGGAATCCGTGCGCGCCTGCACGCTGCGGCTTGCGGGCGGCGACACGCGGCGGATGCTGCGCTATCAGAACAAATACCGTCAGCTCCTTCGAACACGGCCGGAGGCCATTCACGCCGCCATAGAGGAGCTCGCCTGCGAGGGCAAGCGCGCGCTGGACCCATACACCGTTGTTCCGACCGTGCGCCGTCCCGGCAGGCCGCAGGCGCAGTCGTCCGCCGGTCTGGAGGCCACCATTCGCCAGCTTGTCACCGCGCTGTACGACACCATGCTCGCCCTTGCCGAGCGCAATACCAGCGCGTAGGCAGCGGCAGCGCGTACCGCAAGCGCGCATCCACGGAAGCGATTGTTCAAGACGTGCGTGGCGGCAGCCACGCATTGTTATTTCAATAAATGTAAGATCTCAGGCGCCTGTGCCAACTGTTGACATTGTGCCCGAAAAAAATCAGCGCGGGCATACCCGCCCGCGCATGTTCTGTGCCGTAAAAATGGTTGCGGAGCGCCGTTCTCCCCGCTATGCTTTCGGTGCGGGCGTGCTCTGGCCGCCGCTTGCACCGCTGCCCTTCCCTCTGCGCCGGCGGTAATAGGGCCGTTTTTTCTTGGCGGCCTGTTCCCCTCCTTCGACCGGCGGCGTTTTCTGCGCATCCTGAACGGGCTTTGGCTGGGTCGGCCGCTGCGGCGTTCTCTGCACGTCCTGCGCGGGCTTGGGCTGAGCCGGCCGCTGCTGCGGCCTCTGCCCATGCTGGCGCTTAGCTTCGTCGCCCTCCTGCGGGCGCTGCTGCGGACGCGGCGGGCGGGATCTGCTCGTCTGCTGCTGCGCATCCCTTGCGCCTTCGTCGCCCTCGGCCTTTGGCTGCTGCGGACGCTGCCGGGGCTGCTGGCGCGACGGACGTGGAGCGGGTCGCGCGGACAGGTTCTCCGCCTGCTGCTGCTGCTGTTTGGCCGCCGCGGCTTCTATGGCGCAGGCCGGCAGGGGCTCGCCCTCCGGCGCAATATGTGTGAACGGATATTCCTTCACCTCAACTGTGCCGTCCGGCAGCATGAGCCGCACACGTGTGCGCTCGGTTATGACATTGTTCTCAACCACCGTGCCCGTGCCATCCACGGTCACGACGGTTTTTTCGGTTTTTGGCATCTGCTTGCGCATGGATTCATACGCCGCCTGCTCATACTGCAAACAGCACATCAGGCGCCCGCACAGGCCGGAAATCTTGGTGGGGCTCAGGGACAGATTCTGCTCCTTGGCCATTTTGATGGACACGGGACGGAAATCATCCAGAAACGTCTTGCAGCACACCGGCCGCCCGCAAGAGCCCAGGCCGCCCAGCATCTTCGCCTCGTCGCGCACGCCAATCTGCCGCAGCTCAATGCGCGTGCGGAACACATACGCCAGATCCTTGACCAGCTCACGAAAATCCACGCGCTCGTCCGCCGTGAAATAAAACACGATCTTGCTGCCGTTGAACGTATATTCGACATCCACCAGTTTCATGTCGAGGGCGTGCTTTGCAATCTTCTCCTGACAGACGCGGAAGGCGTCCGCCTCCTTGGCGGCGTTCTCATCCCTAAGGCGAATATCCTCCGCCGTGGCGATGCGCTGCACCGGCTTGAGCGGAGCCACGATATCCTTCTCCTCCACCTCCGTCGGCGCAAGAACCGCCTCGCCAAACTCCAGACCGCGCGCCGTCTCGACGATCACGCCGTCGCCCTTATGAACATCCAGCCCAAGCGGATCGAAATAATACACGCGTCCGCTTGTCTTGAACTTGACACCAATCACATTGACCATACTGTACTCTATATCCTATTCTGTCGATTTGACACGCCCGCAATCCCTGCCAGGACGCCGTCCAGCGTCTGCTGCGGCGCCGTGCGGAAGGTCATCAGCCGTTTTGCATCCAAAACCACGTTTATCATACCCTGTATTTGCCCCAATGTAAAGCCCGCGGCGATTTTATCCCCCGTCTCCCCCGCCGTGTCCATGTCGGCCGAACGCCGCAGCGCGTCTGTCAGGCAACAGAGAAAGACATCCAGCAAATCCGACAGCAGCTCCGCCGAAACGCGCGTCTTCTTCCTGCCGTCGTCCCCGGCCTCCTTGCGCGTGACCAGACGCGCCGCGTCCGCATAGGCCGGATCCCCCGCCGTCACCCGGCAAAGCAGCAGCTCCGCCTCATCCGCAAACGACGCAAACGCCTCCTTGGCATACCGGGACGCCGTGCCGGATACGCCGCCGGCCCGATGTGCCGCACGCGCGGCCGCCGCCGGCGATACCCCGTCCTCCGTCAGCCGCGCAGCCACGCTTCTTTCATCCTCCGAGCCGGTGCGCAGGATCATGCAGCGCGAGCGGATCGTGGGCAGCAGCCCGGTCTCGTTTCCGGTCAGAAGCACCAGCGCGTCCGTGGGCGGCTCCTCAATCGTGCGCAGCAGCGCGTTCTGCGCCTGCTCGTTGAGCCTGTGCGCATCCGGCAGATACAGGCACCGCCTGCCGCGCTGAAAGGTCTCGGCCATCAGCTCGCCCGCCAGCCGCCGCACGTCCTCCGCCGCGGTCGAATCCGTCGTCAAAAACACGGGGCATGCGTCGAGCGCCGCCGTATCGTCGCTTCCCAGCAAAAACCAGGCCGCGGCGCGGCGTGCAAACGCCTTCTTTCCGCTGCCCTCCACGCCGGCAATCAGCACCGCATGCGGCAAGCTGCCGTCACAGAACGCCTGTTTCCATCGCGTCAGTTCCATCGTTCTCCTGTCGGGCGACCCACAGCCGCGCCGTCATATCCTCCGTCATGCTGTGCAGCAACAGACGCGCACGCCCGTCCTGCCGATAATACAGCGCACCCGCCCGGCGCCGGCGGCCGACATATGCCGGCAGCGAGGCGCACGGCCCGGCCGCATCCCTGCAAAACGCGCCGAGCGGAATCCGCGCCAGCAGCCGGTTGCCGCCGCCGCTCAGCCGCTCAACCAGCAGCGCCTCGTCCGTCAGCGTGTAACGAAACGCCGTCAGCCGCGCCCGCACATACCACGCCGCCATGCCCGCGAGCAGCGCATAGGCCGGTATCTGCAAAAGCAGCGGCGAAAACGGCAACCGCTCGCCAACGGCCTGCCGCGCAGCGTATACCGCCGCCGCGCCCAAAAGCAGCAGCGCGTACAGTGCGCCGCGGCTGCCGATCCTTCCCGCGCGCGGAAGCGCCGTCTCCGTGGCGATGAGCGAAAAGCCCCTAGTATTCATGCTGCTATTTTAGCGCAAAATACCGCCCCCGTCAATCAAAGCGAAGAAATCATAAGCATGTACGAGCATTTAAAAGCATAATTGCATATTTTGCAAATTCATAACCAAATTGAGTATTGCAATCCGTCGCCGCGTTGGATAAAATATTCAAGCATCAAACCGTGTCTCCGCATGAGACCGCCGGTTGATCCGTTCCTCAGTAGCTCAATGGTAGAGCACTCGGCTGTTAACCGAGTTGTTGTAGGTTCGAGCCCTACCTGGGGAGCCAATGGAAAAGCCCTAAATATGGGGCTTTTTCTTTTGTTGTGTGTTTGTGTTCGC
>CAYYUV010000029.1:0-11037 GCA_964474405.1 uncultured Oscillospiraceae bacterium | reverse complement strand
TGCCGATGATCATCGGCGAGATCCGGCGGCACCTGCGGGATTACACCTCCATTCGCATCTCCCGCGGCATACGCGACACGGCCTACAAGGCCATGCAGGCCAAGAATGCGCTGCTTTCGACCTGCGACCGCGAGCCGGGCATCGCCGACATCGCAAGGTATGCCGGTATGTCGGAGGAGGAGGTTGTCTTTGCGCTTGACGCCATCGCGGAACCGGTCTCACTCTATGAGCCGATCTATCGCGACGACGGCGACGCGGTTTCGCTGATCGACCAGATCCGGGACGAGCGCATCAGCGAGAAAAAATGGCTTGATACCATCGCCATTGACGAGGGGATCAAAAACCTTTCCGCGCGCGAGCAGCGCATTTTGCGGCTGCGATACTTTGCGGGTAAAACACAGATGGAGGTCAGCCGCGAGATCGGCATCTCGCAGGCGCAGGTCTCCAGGCTCGAAAAGAGCGCGCTTTCGCATCTGCAGCGGTACGTCGGCAGCTAGCGGACAGAATGCGGCGCGCGTCGGGGCGCGACGGCATGCGAATGGGGACGCGTCGGGGCGCAACGTCTCATGCACGGAAGGCGCAAAGTCTCCTGCGCGGCGGGCGTCAGGACTGCATGCGCGTGATCTCACGCTGCAACCTTTTCATGATACGCTTTTCCAGCCGGGAGATATAGCTTTGGGAGATCCCCATGCAATCCGCCACCTGCTTTTGGGTGCAGGGCGGCCGGTTGTTGAGGCCAAAGCGCAGCTCGATGATCTGTTTTTCACGCGCGGTCAGCATGCCGAGCGCCTGATGCAGCAGCTCGCGATCCACCTCATCCTCAAGGTCGCGGCTGACGCAGTCCGGCTCGGTGCCCAGTATGTCGGACAGCAGCAGCTCGTTGCCGTCCCAGTCCACATTCAAAGGCTCCTCAAAGCTGACCTCCAGCTTGAGCCGGCAGGTGCGCCTCAGGTGCATTAGGATCTCGTTCTCGATGCATCTCGAAGCGTAGGTCGCAAGCTTGATCTTCTTCTCCGGATTGAACGTGCCGACCGCCTTGATCAGCCCGATCGTACCGATGGAGATCAGATCCTCCGTCAGCACGCCGGTATTCTCGAACTTGCGAGCAATGTAGACCACCAGCCGCAGGTTGTGCTCGATCAGCCGGTTCCGCGCGGCCTCGTCCTCGCGACAGCATGCGACGCAGGCTGCCTCCTCCTCCGGTGGAAGCGGTGCGGGCAGCGAATCGCCGGAATGCAGATAATAGCACGTTCGCTTCCCGCGGCGGTGCAGCAGCAGAAGCAGCCGTTCGTACAGGCGGCGCAGAAACAAAAGCATAGTGTTTCCTCCTTATCGGTCGGATCAGGGATGCGGGCACAACGGCGCCCACGCGGCAAAGCGGCTGGGGCGCGCGCGCGATATAGGCGTCGGCGGTCTGAACGCCACAAAACGCAATCTCGATCTTCTCGGCGCGCACCGCATACAGAACCGCCGCGCCGCCCAGCGCGCGGTATGGCACCGGCATTCCGTAGCCGCGCGGCGTAAAGCCGTCCACCAGGATCACAGGCAGTCCGGAGATCGGCTCGGTCAACAGGTTGCCGCTGTCGATCAGCCCCCACATACGGCGTTTCTCCCGTCCGACGGTGACTGTCAGCCGGCACAGCCCCTGCGCCTCCGCCCGGCGGGCGACAAGGCTTCGGATGATGCGCGGCAGAACGGCGCAGCACGCCGCCGACAGCAGCGCAGCGCGGAGGGAGACGGAACCGATTACGGCGCCGGACGCGGTGACGGTTCCGCCGATCGCGAGCGTCAGCATCAGCGTCGTCCCGCCCATCAGCGCGCCGGAGAGCAGCACGCAGGCGAGCGCCCGCGGATAACCGCGCGGCCTGCCGGCCAGGGGAACGGCCACCAGCGCCAGCGCCGCAAGCTTGCCCGGAAGCATGCCCAGCGCCGGCACGATTTCCAAAGACAACAGCGCCCATACAGCGCCCAGAAGCGCGCAGATCAGCGACAGCCACAGCTTTTGCCGCCTGCCCATCAGCGCCGCTGCCAGCGCATAGATCAGCAGGTTCATCACGGCATTGTCCAACAGGAAGCATTCTATCGTGATTCGCAAGGCGTTATGCCACCCTTATGACCATGACGGTCATATCGTCATTTTGACCGCGCGCCCGGGCGGCATCCAAAAGCTGTTGGGCAAACTGCTGCTGCTCCACCGATGCGCGCATGGCGATCTCACGCTCGATGTCGTCGCCCAGCACATCGCTCACGCCGTCCGAGCACAGGATGAGCGTATCGTTGCGCCGAAGCTTCATGCGGATGGCGGAGGGCTTGGCGTCGTCCACGATGCCGCAGGGCAGCGCCGCGCACGAAAGCTTGTGGATATGGCTGCCGCGCAGCAGGTACGACGGCGGCGCGCCATACTTGTTGAGCTCCATCTCGCCCGTAAACAGATCCAGCGCCACGGCGTCCAGTGTCGCGTACATCTCGCTTCTGGCGCGGGTCAGCAGCAGCCTGTTGACGTTTTCATACACCAGATCGTGCGAAAACCCGATCCGCGTCAGCTGAAACAGCAGCTCTATGGCAGCGTTCGACTCCCTGCGCGCGTCCTCGCCGCTTCCCATGCCGTCTGACAGCGCGTACATCACGCGCCCGCTCGGCAGACGGAACTCGCCCGTCGCGTCGCCGGATACGCCGTCCGGCTGTTCCGGCACGCTGACCACGGCCATCGACGCGCGCAGGGTCTGCGCCTCCTCCATTTCAAAAAACATGGTCTTATCCGTCCCCGTTGCGGACAGCAGCCGCAGCGGGCGGCGCAGCGTATGGCTGACCACACGCAGCACGTCCTTTCCGGCCACGTCCGCGCCCACATCAACCGATATCCGAAGCAGCAGATGACGGTTCGGATACAGCGCGTCCACCGACTGCACGGGAATCCCGTTGCGTTCGAGCGCGGGAAGCAGCTCACGCTCCAGCGCGTCGTCGAGCCATCTGTCCTCCTTGACACGGTCGGCCAACTGATTGAGCACGTCGCCGATGCCGACGAGCTGACGGTTGACAAACGCGAACTGGCGCATCGCCTGAAGCTGTCCCGCCTGCTGGACAAGCGCCTGGTTATAGGCCAGATAGGCCGAATGGATCATCGGCTGAAAAAACCTACACTGCGGGTCGATTGGCGACTTGGGATAGACCTGCTCGCCGCTGTCCAGCCGCTGGATCAGCCCATAAACGGTCTCCCCCATCTTTTTGACGTTCTGCCAGCAGAGCACGCGCGCCTCACAGTCGGCACAGGTGCGCTGTGCGCCGTGTACGGTCCACTGCAAAAGCGGCTCCGGCGCGGGCTCGTTGGGCTTGGAGGGGATAAACAGCTCCGCAATCTCGCGGCAGACGCTGGCGGTCTTCTGCATCTCATCGGCGGTCTTGCCCTGCATGCGGCGGAGCGCACGCGCGGTCATGTCCTTCTGCGCCGAGCGGGGGTTCAAATACTCGCCAAGCTTATCCAGCTTTTGCCGCGGAATCACCAGAAAAATCACCCCGGACAGCACCAGGCACTGCGCGTTGAGCACATGCGCGCCCGTCATCGCAAACGCGCCGAGCAGCGCCGTGGCGAGCGCCGCCGCGCCCACGACCGCCATCCGGCCGTATACCCGGGCGAGCGACGCCAGCACCGCCGCAAACGCCGCGCAGCCGATCAGGGCCGCATCCGCCACGCCGTACAGGCACATCGCTGCCGGCAGCAGCACCGCACAGAATATGCCGGCGGAGCCGCGCAGATAGACCATAACAAACGTCAGAAACGTGAGGCTGATGACCGGCAGCGAGAAGCCCAGGATGCTTGCGCCGTTGACGCCGAGCAGCAGGATACCGGCCGTGAGCGCGCACATCGCCTGCTCCAGGTCAGAGAGCGCGCGCCGGCGTCTCGGGTCAGTCACCATACGCGCCACCTGTAACATCAGCAGCCCGGCCACGATGGAAAGCACCGCCGACAGCGCGCCATAGGCCAGCGTTTCCGGCGTATCCTGAAACAAAAAGGGAAGCGTCGCAAGCTCGCAGAGCGCAAACAGAATCACGCGTACAACGGACGGCACGCGCCCGATGAACGTGCGATAGATGCGCCCCGCGAGCACAAACAGCGCCGCGGCAAGGATCGTCCCCCACAGGGGACTGCCGCCGACAAAGGCGCCCGCAAGGATGCCGATCAGCGGAAAGAGCGGATGAAACCCGCACATTTCATAGGTGAACAGCAGCGACATGCCAAACGGCGCCGCCACCTGTGCCACCCGGGCAAGCGTCATCAAAAAACCCGCCAACAGCCCTGCCGCCGCCGTGATGACCTTCCGGGTATCCCAACCTTTATCTGTTATTCCGCTGATCTTCTGCATGGTTTCATTGTAGCGGCCGAACAATATGTGAAATGAGCGATTCCTGCCGCGGCGCCCCGATAACTTGTTGACAAAGCCGCCCATTTCCCGCTTTTGTCGCGTGCCATCCTGCCTGATGCGCGGCAATCAGGGGGATTATGCTGTCGGAAACGTTGTCATGAAGGGGGACGATATGATATAATGCATCGGTATCACCCAAGAATCGGTCAAAGGAGGATTTTTTCATGTTTACAGCGAACGGCGCATACGGAGATTTGCAGGGCGGTTACCTGTTTGCAGAGATCGGCCGCCGCGTCAGGGCATATCAGCAGCAGCACCCCCAGGCCGAGCTGATCCGTATGGGCATTGGCGACGTAACGCAGCCGCTTGCGCCTGCAATCATCGCGGCCATGCACCGCGCTGTGGATGAGATGAGCCGCGCAGAAACCTTCCACGGCTATCCGCCGGAATTTGGGTACGATTTTTTGATCGACGCGATTCTAAAGCGCGATTATCTCAGCCGCGGCATCCCCATGAGCGCGGAAGAGATCTTTGTGTCCGACGGCGCCAAGTGCGACGTGGGTAACATTCAGGATCTGTTTTCGCGGGACTGCGTGGTGGCGGTTTTAGACCCGGTATATCCCGTCTATGTCGATTCCAACGTCATGAGCGGGCGCAGCGGGCGGTATCTCGGCCCCGACCGCGGGTATGAGCGCATCGTGTATCTGGCAGCGCGGGCGGAGAACGGGTTTGTGCCCGATTTGCCGAAGGGGAACGTGGACGTGATCTATCTGTGCTATCCGAACAACCCCACGGGCGTGACGCTAACCGCGGCAGAGCTTCAGACGTTTGTTGATTACTGCAACCGGACGGGCGCGGTTTTGCTCTACGACTCGGCCTATGAGGCGTATATCCGTGAGGACGGCGTGCCGCACAGCATTTACGAGGTGCCCGGCAGCCGCACCTGCGCGATCGAGTTTCGCTCCATGTCCAAGACCGCCGGCTTTACGGGTACGCGCTGCGCCTACACGGTCGTGCCCAAGGAGCTGATGCGCCGCGACGAAGCGGGGCGCGAGGTTTCGCTCAACGCCATGTGGCAGCGCAGGCAATCGACCAAGTTCAACGGCGTATCCTACATCACGCAGGTGGGCGCCGCCGCCGGCTACGGCGACGAGGGCTATGCCGAGATTATGGGCGTGGTGGACTATTATATGGAGAACGCGCGCATCCTCCGCGACAGCATGCAAAAAGCGGGATATACCGTCTGGGGCGGCGTCAACGCGCCGTATGTCTGGATCCGGGTACCGGGCGGCGACAGCTGGCGCTTCTATGACGAGCTGCTGGACCGCTATCACATCGTGGCCACGCCGGGCGCGGGCTTTGGCGCCGCGGGCGAGGGGTACCTGCGCATGACGGCCTTTGCAACAAGGGAGAACACGCGCCGCGCCATGGATCGCATTCTTGCCGGAAAGGCGGACGACGCATGACAAAGGTGATTGCGCTCGAGGGCATCGACGGCACCGGAAAGGGCACGCAGCTTGAGCGGCTGAGCCAGTCGCTTACCGCGCGCGGCCTGTCGGTCATGACGCTGTCATTCCCCCGGTATGACACCTTTTTCGGCGGGTACGTCGGGCGGTATCTTTCGGGCAGGGACGGCATCGGCGCAGACACGGTGGACGGTAAAAGCATGGCGCTGTGGTTTGCGCTCGACCGATTTGAGACGTTTCGCACGCTGGAGCTTGCCGGCTGCGACGTGCTGCTGATCAACCGGTATGTGCTGTCCAACGCGGTATATCAGAGCATTCGCGACATCGACGCGGGCAAGCCCGACCTGCTGTCGTTCGTGCTGGAGCTGGAGCATACGCATTTCGGCATCCCGCGTCCCGACCTGAATCTGGTTCTGGACATGGACCCCGGCGACGCGGCAAGGAATGTCGAGAAGAAGGGCTATCGTGACTATGTCGGCAACAGCAAGGACGTCTATGAAAAGGCCGATTCCATCCAGCAGCGCGGACGGAAGCAATATCTTTCGTTTGCCAAGCGGCTGGACAACGTGGCCGTGATTCCGTGCATGGAACAGGGCAGGCTCAAAAGCATCGATGCAATCGCGGCGCTGATCCTGTCCGCAGTGGAGCGCGTGCTGTAACAAAGCGGGCGGCATACCCAAATAACGATAAAAAAACGACAGATATACAGCAAAAGCCCGACGCAGACCTGCGCCGGGCTTCTTGATTCAAAAAAGTCGCACACCCGTCCCTCGAACGCTGCCCGCCGGCGGACCTTCGGCCGGTGGCTCCGTCCAGGCATACCCGCGGCACAGGATGGTTCCCGCTAAATGCTGCTTCCTTCCGGACCTGACATGGTTCACGGGCCTTCCTTGCACGGGACCCGGACCTCAACACTCCGTACCGGAGCCGGACCCGGAGAACGCGCGGCCTCAGGACGGGAATCCAACCCCGCTGTAGCGGATTGCGGGTGCAGGGCACCGCTAACTCCCCGTCTGGTGCGACGCGTCCATTGTACACGCATTTTCCCCCGCACGCAAGAGGGTAATTGCAAAAGAGGCGGCGCGGGCAACATCCGCGCGTCCGGTTTCGGCAAGCGCGGAAAGCTGCGGCAGAAGGTCGCTTCTGCCCGTCGTCCCGGCCACCAGAGCGGCCTGACGCATGAGTTTGTTGGCAGAGATATTCTTGCCCACGAGCGCGCGCGCAGCCGCGCAGTCTCCGCCAAGCAGCCGTTCAAGCGCAAACGCCGCCCGTGTGGGCTCGGACAGCGGCACGACGGGCAGCCCGGCATTGACGGGGCAAACGTTCTGACAGAGTTCGCAGCCCATGAGCTGGCAGGTCTTTTCCATCGCCCAAGCGGGCGCTTCGGGATCATCCATGTAGGCGCGGACACAGCGCTGCCAATGATAGCCGCCATCGTCGATCGCGCCGGACGGGCAAGCCTTTTGACATGCATGGCAATGCACGCACGGACTGGCAAAAACAGGCGGGGAATCAAAAACGGGACTGTCCCCCGCATATACATACACCGCCTGAAGCGACACGCGGGTGCCGTAGGGCGGGATGGCAAGCTGCGCGTTTTTAAGCACCGCGCCTACGCCCGCCTGCGCCGCAAGCGTGCGGATTGGCACGTCCGCCCGCGCGGAGCGGATGCCCGCCGCGTTCAGCCGATCGACAAACGCGCGCGTCATGTGGTAAAGCGTATTGGCCGTGATATAGTTGGAAGAAACCGGTGCGTCCACCCCGTTCGGCGGATAGACCAGCAGGCACAGCACCCACGCGTTTGCCCACGGCATGTCCTGTCCGGCGTCGTCCGCAATAAACGCGGCGTTGGGATGGAAAACGCCGGCGCTGCGCCGACGTGTCCAATCCTCATATGCGTCAAGCGGCAGCAGATAGCCGTCTGTAAAGCCGCTCTCTTTTAGAATGCGATGGATCATGCCTCCTGCTGGGCAGCCAGCATCTCTTTGGTTTTCATCAGCCGCGTCTGGGAGCTGCGCTCGTTCTCATCTAGCTTCATCTGGATGGCGCGGATTGCCTCGTCAAACTGGGGGATCATGACATACTCCAGCGCGTTGACGCGGCGGCGCGTCTTTTCGATCTCATCGGCCAGGCGTGCGCAGGATTTTTCGACCTCCGCAAGCTCCACCAAGAGCGGCAGAACCTCCGAAAGCTGCTGTACCGCGGCATCGAGATCCGCGCCGGTGGTCACAAACCCGTAGGGATACACAAACCCCTCCTGCGTCTCCATCTCCAGCTTTGGCACCGCGACGGACAATACGCTTCCTGACCGCTTCTGAATCTTCATCGAGCGCGCCGGGTAGAGAAGCGCCTCCTCCATCTCGGCGTTGCTCATCATGGCACGGGCGAGCGCAAATGCCTGCATGGCAAGGCCAAGCTTTGCCTCGGTCTCCTCACGCAGAAGCTGATTGCGCCGTGCCAGCACGATGAACCGGCGCACCAGCTCGTCACGCTTGTCCTTCATCATTTTGTGTCCGCGCACAGCGACCGTCCGCCTCTTTTTGAGGTTGGACAGCTCCATCCGCGTCGGTTTTACCTGTAAACCAGCCATATCGTTTCCTCCGCCTCCGCCGTGTCGGCGTCAGCCGTTGATCGCCCGTTATCTGCCGATCGCCCGGATCGCATCCCCGTGTTTTTTTCGCGGCATATACAGCTCATACACCGTCAAACCGCTCTCCCCGTCGCCCGAGATGCCGATGCCCGCATGATACTGGGCGTCCCGCCCGCCAAGATAGTTCGAACGGCTTTTGGTAGCAGCCAGCGTAAAGGGGATGTCTGCCTCCCGCAGCGCGGCTTTTGCGCGGGTCAGCGCTTCGGCCGAGGTATCCGCAAACACCGCATGGCCGTACCAGAGCTTCAAAAGCATATTGTCGCCGACAAAGGCAAGCAACAAGCCTGCCGCCACAAGTGCGCCCACCGCATAGCCCACATACGCCCACGGGCTCATGCGTCAGACCTCCTCCGGCGCTACATAATACTTCTCGATATATGCCTCACGGATACGCTTGAGCTCGGACTTTGGCAGTATGGACAGAAGCTTCCAGCCGAGATCCAGCGTTTCCTCGATGGTGCGGTTGGTATAATATCCCTGCGAGACATACCGTTTTTCAAACTCGTCCGAGAACCGGGCGTACAGCTTGTCGGTGTCGGACAGGGCGGCGTCGCCCAAAATGACCGCCAGCTCCTTGGCGTCCCTGCCGCGCGAATACGCGGAGAACAGCTGGTTCATGGTGTCGGCATGATCCTCACGCGTTTTGCCGTTTCCGATGCCCTTGTCCTTCAGACGTGACAGGGACGGCAGCACGTTGATCGGCGGCGTAAGCCCCTTGCGATACAGCTCACGGGACAGGATGATCTGGCCTTCGGTAATATAACCCGTGAGGTCGGGGATCGGATGCGTAACGTCGTCCTCCGGCATGGACAGGATCGGGATCATTGTGATCGAGCCCTTGTTGCCGCGGATACGGCCTGCACGCTCATACATGCTGGCAAGGTCGGTATACATATAGCCGGGGTATCCGCGACGGCCAGGAACCTCCTTGCGCGCGGCGGAGATCTCACGCAGCGCCTCGGCATAGTTGGTGATGTCCGTGATGATGACCAGCACATGCATGCCAAGGTCATACGCCAGATATTCGGCGGCGGTGATGGCCATACGCGGGGTGGCAATGCGCTCGATGGCGGGGTCGTTGGCCAGATTGATGAACGTCACCGTGCGCGAGATCGCGCCCGTGCGCCGAAAATCGCTGATAAAGAAATCGGCCTCCTCAAACGTGATGCCGACAGCCGCGAACACGACGGCGAACGGCTCGTTCGACCCGAGCACCTTGGCCTGACGCGCGATCTGAGCAGCCAAATTGGCATGCGGCAGACCGGAGCCGGAGAACACCGGCAGCTTCTGCCCGCGCACCAGCGTGTTCAGCCCGTCGATGGCGGAAACGCCGGTCTGAATGAACTCGCTCGGATAATCACGCGAGGACGGGTTCATCGGCGCGCCGTTGATATCCAGATGCTTTTCGGCAATCAGCCGCGGGCCGCCGTCCTTGGGCTTGCCCATGCCGTCAAACACGCGGCCGAGCATGTCGGGCGCGACGTCCAGCTCAATGGATCTGCCGAGAAAACGCGCCTTGGCATCCGAGATGCGCAGCCCCTGCGAGCTCTCGAATAGCTGAAGCATGGCGCGGTCGCCGTTGACCTCAAGCACGCGCCCTCGGCGGATCTCGCCGTCGGCCTGCTCGATCTCAACCAGCTCGTCATATTTGACGTCCGAAACGCCGGAGACCAGCATGAGCGGGCCAACGACCTCGGAGATGGTTCTGTATTCCTTACGCATCGGCGTGTCCTCCCTCCGTCAGCGCGGCAATCTCGGCGTTTAGCTCGCCAATGATCGCATCGTATTGCTGCTGTGCCTCATCCTCCGCCACATATTTGAGGCGGCCGATCTTCTCCCTGACTGGCAGCGCGACCAGATCGCGGAAGGAGACGTCGGCATTCAATGCCTCTTTGCTCTTGTCATAGTTGCTGAGGATGGCCGAAAGGATCAGGTGCTGCTTCTTCGGCGAGGTATAGGTATCAACCTCGTGGAACGCGTTCTGATGCAGATAATCCTCGCGGATGGCGCGCGCGCATTCGAGGGTCAGCCGATCGCCGAACGACAGCGCGTCGATGCCGACCAGGCGGACGATCTCGTCCAGCTCGCTCTCCTCTTGCAAAATGGACATTGTGCGCTGGACGGTCACAGCCCAGTCGGGCGCAACATGCTCGCAAAACCACGGCGACAGCCGATCCTGATATAGCGAATAGGACTGAAGCCAGTCGATCGCGGGGAAATGACGGGCATAGGCAAGCTTGCTCGACAACCCCCAGTACACCTTGACGATGCGCAGCGTGGCCTGAGAAACCGGCTCGGAGATATCGCCGCCCGGAGGGGAAACCGCGCCGATGGCGGAGATGGCGCCGATGCGTCCCTCGGAACCCAGCGCCGTGACGACGCCCGCGCGCTCATAAAACTCGGCCAGACGCCCGGACAGATAGGCGGGATAGCCCTCCTCGCCCGGCATCTCCTCAAGACGGCCGCTCATCTCGCGCAGGGCCTCTGCCCAGCGGGACGTGGAATCCGCCATGATGGCGACCTTGTAGCCCATGTCGCGGAAATACTCCGCGATGGTAAT
>CAYYUV010000028.1:0-12209 GCA_964474405.1 uncultured Oscillospiraceae bacterium | reverse complement strand
TGAACGGCAGCTTCAGCAGACGGCCAAGAAGGACGGCTTTGACACGGTGATCGTCACCAACGGCGAACGGGAGGACGCCGCGCTTGCCGCCATGATAGCGGATTTTGCGGCGGTTTATCCGTACAAAACGCGCGTGATCAACATCGCCGAATACCCGTTTGCCGGCGGCTGCCTGGGCTGCTTCCGCTGCGCCGCTGACGGAAAGTGCGTCTATCGGGACGGCTTTGACCGCTTTCTGCGGGAGGAGATTCAGACGGCCGGCGCCATTGTTTACGCCTTTACGATCAAGGATCATTCCATGGGCGCGTCCTTCAAGCGCTATGACGACCGGCAGTTCTGCAACGGTCATCGCACCGTCACCATGGGCATGCCCATGGGCTATCTCATCAGCGGCGACTATGCAAGCGAGGAGAATCTGCGGCTGATCATCGAAGGCCGGTGCCAGGTCGGGCAAAACTTCCTCGCGGGATGCGCCACGGATGCGGAGGGCATAGCGAAGCTGTCCGCGCGGCTTGCCTATGCGCTGGAGACCGGATACGCGCCGCCGCAGAATTTTCTCGGCGTGGGCGGCATGAAGATCTTTCGCGATCTGATTTATCAGATGCGGGGGCTGATGAAGGCCGATCACAAATTCTACAAGCAGCACGGCATATACGATTTCCCGCAAAAGAAGGTCGGCACGATCCTCAAGATCAAGCTTGTGGGCGCGTTGGCCACCAATCCCAAGATCCAGGCAAAGCTTGGCAACAAAATGAACGTGGGGATGATCGCCCCGTATCAAAAAGTAATTGAAAAGGCAAGGATGAAATGATCTCTAACAAACAAACTGAACTCATGGGAAAAGCGCCTGTTGCAAAGGCGATCCTCAAAATGTCGATCCCCGTCGTTTGCGGGATGATGGTGCAGGTGCTGTACAACCTTGTTGACACCTTCTTTATCGGAAAGCTCAACGATCCCAACCAGCTTGCCGCCGCGAATATTACGGCGCCGATCTTTATGCTGATGATGGCAATCGCGACCATCGTCAGCACCGGCGCGGCATCGTACATCTCCAGATGTCTGGGGAGAAAGGACGCGGCGTCCGCAAACAGAACGCTGTCCACCGGGGTTGCCATATGCGCAGGCCTTGCGGTGCTTGTCACGGCGGCGGGGCTTATCTTCCTCAGACCATTTATCCTGCTGCTTGGCGCGACGGAGGCGATATATCCCTATGCATTGCAGTATGCGTCCATCATGTTTATCGGCACGCTGCCCGTCATGCTCAGCTATACCGGCGGCCAGCTGGTGCGCAGTGAAGGCGCGGCCATGCCGTCCATCGTCGGCATGATGCTGGGAACGGTAATCAACGTCATTCTGGATCCGATCTTCATCTTTGCGCTGAACATGGGCATTCGGGGCGCGGCAATCGCGACCGTTCTGGGCAATGTGGGGGCGGCGGGATACTATATCTGGTATTATTTGTCCGGCAAGTCGCTGGTCAAGTTTAAGCCACGGGATATCTGCGGCGAGAAGAAGATATGGGGCGAGACCTTTGCCATCGGCATCCCCGCCGCGCTCAGCCAGTTTTTGATGAGCGTCGCCCTGATTATCTGCAACAATCTGGCCAAGCCTTACGGCGAAAACGCGATAGCCGGCATGGGCGTCGCCGCAAAGCTCATGTACATCGGCACCTTCATCTTCATGGGCTTTTCGGCAGGCTGCCAGCCCCTTGTCGGCTATAATTACGGTGCAAAGAACATTCATCGCGTGAAATCGATCATCAAAACCGGTATGCTCATGACGGAGGGGATCGGCGTGGTTCTGACCGTTCTGTTCGGCATATTTGCCACCGGCCTGATCGGGATATTTACGCCCCTGCCGGAGGTGATCGCGGCTGGCGCTACGGTTCTCGGCATCTATAAATGGTCGTTCCTGGTTCTTGGGCCACAGATGCTGGCGTCCACGGCCATTCAAGCCTTCGGAAAAGCAAAGGCCTCGCTGCTGCTTTCCGTCGCAAGGCAGGGACTTTTCTATGTACCGCTCCTGTTTTTGCTCAGCGGAAGCTTTGCGTTTGAGGGGCTGCTGTGGGCGCAGCCGGTATCGGATGCGATCACCCTTGCGCTGGGCGTGGTGCTGCTTGCTTTTGCGCTTGCGCGTTCCTTGCGGGACATGGAAGCGGCGCCGTATGATGCGGAGGCCGAATCCTTTACGGCGGCGGCGGAGGTCTTTGCCACGCCGGATCTTGGCGGGGTAGCCGAGCCGTAGGCGTTTCCGCGCGCAAACGCCGATCCGTTTGGGCATCAACGAACAAAAACAGATCCTATGTGTACGGGCGGGGGCAGGGCTCCCGCCCGTTTAACATGGATTTAACATAACCGCTCTTTTTCATTTTACCTCGCCGTTTTATTCTAAAAACATGGAGAAGATAAAGACGAGAAACGAGAAGGAGAAGAAGAGAATGAAAAAGATCATGGGCTTGATGCTGGTTGTAATCCTGGCGGGCTTGACATGCTTGGGCTGCGCCTCGCAGAAGGCCGCCGCCACGGTATCCACGGACGGCTCGACCTCTATGGAAAAGGTCATCGGCGCCTTGGGCGAGAAGTACATGCAGGATCATCAGGGCGTCACATTTACCTATAACCCGACGGGCTCCGGCAGCGGCATCGCGGCGGTCACGGAAGGCCGCTGCGACATCGGTCTTTCCAGCCGCTCGCTAAAGGACGAAGAAAAGGCGCAGGGACTGACCGAGACCGTTCTGGCCTATGACGGCATCGCCGTCATCGTCAATCCCGAGAACGCGGTTGCGGATCTGACCGTTGCGCAAATTGCCGCGATCTATACCGGCGCAATCACCAACTGGAGCGAGGTCGGCGGCCGTGACGCGCAGATCGTTTTGATCGGCCGCGAAGCGGGCAGCGGCACGCGGGACGGCTTTGAGAGCATCACCGGCACGGCCGACGCCTGTCAATACCGGCAGGAGCTGACCTCCACAGGCGACGTGGTTGCGACAGTCGCACAGAATCCGGACGCCATCGGCTATGCCTCGCTGGCTTCGGTCAAAAACACGGTTAAGGCCGTCTCCGTGGACGGCGTCCAACCCTCCGAAGCGACAGTTAAGGACGGCAGCTATGTGGTGCAGCGCCCGTTCATCCTGGTTACCCGAACCGGCGAAACCCTCTCTGAAACGGCGCAGGCGTTCTTTGCCTACATCACATCCGCCGACGCGTCGGAGATCATCTCGGCCGCAGGCGCGGTGTCTGTGCATTGAAAGAGTTAACAAAGAGGGCGCTTCCCGCGGCGGGGAGCGCCCAAACGGCATGTAATAAAGAGGCTGGCACGATGCAAAAAACATATAACGTCCGCAAAACGGTCGAAAAAATCATACACGGCGTTTTTCTTGCCCTCGGGCTGGTCACGGTCGGCAGCGTGCTTCTTATCACCGTGTATCTGGTCGTCTCGGGCATTCCGGCGATACGGGAGATCGGTCTGTTTCCTTTCCTGTTCGGTGAGAAATGGGCAAGCACGGCGGCCGAGCCTTCCTACGGCATTCTGCCGTTTATCCTCACCTCCGTATATGGCACGGCGGGCGCGATGCTCATAGGCGTGCCAATCGGCTTTTTTACGGCGGTGTATCTGAGCAAGGCGGCGCCAAAGCGCGTAAAGGAGGTTGTCTCCGGCGCGGTGAGCCTGCTTGCGGGCATTCCGTCCGTGGTATACGGTCTGGTAGGCATGCTGGTGCTGGTGCCTGCTGTCCGCACGGTGTTTGACGTGCCCGACGGCGCAAGCCTCTTTGCCGCGATCATCGTGCTGGCGGTCATGATCCTGCCCTCCATCATCAAGGTGTCCATGACGGCGCTGGACGCCGTGCCGGCGGAATATGAGCAGGCATCCCTTGCGCTCGGCGCAACGGATACGGAAACCTGGTTCCGTATATCCGTGCCCGCCGCAAAAAGCGGCATCGCCACAGCGGTCGTGCTGGGCGTGGGACGCGCCATCGGCGAGGCAATGGCGGTGATGATGGTGTCGGGCAACGTGCCGAATATGCCGGAGCTGTTCCAGAGCGTTCGCTTTCTTACAACGGCTGTTGCAAGCGAAATGTCATACGCGGCGGGCTTGCAGCGGCAGGCGCTGTTTTCCATCGCGCTTGTGTTGTTTTTGTTCATCATGCTGATCAACGTCGCGCTGAATCTGCTTCTAAAGGGCAGAAGGGAGAAATAGCCATGCATAAAGCAACGGTAGCAAACAAAAGAAGGCTCTATTCGGTGGGAATGCGCATGCTGATGCTGCTTGCGACGGGCTTGACCGTGGCGCTCGTGCTGTTTCTGATTTGTTATGTCATGATACAGGGCTTGCCGAACATCACATGGGAGCTTTTGTCCACCAGCCCCAGCTATCTGTCGGATCGGATCGGCATTCTGCCCGACATCCTCAACACCGTATATATCGTCCTTGCGACGCTCATCGTTGTCCTTCCGCTGGGTGTGGGCGCGGCGATCTATCTGACCGAGTATGCAAGGAACAGGCGCGTTGTCGCCGTAATCGAGCATGCGGCCGAAACCCTTTCGGGGATTCCGTCCATCATATACGGGCTGGTGGGCATGCTGTTCTTCTGTCAGTTTTTCGGCATGCAGACCTCGCTGATTGCGGGAGCCATGACGCTTGTGATCATGAACCTGCCCACCGTCATGCGCACCACGCAGGAGAGCCTCAAGACCGTGCCGGGAAGCTACCGCGAGGGCGCTTTCGGCCTTGGCGCGGGCAAGTGGCGCGTGATCCGCACGGTGGTGCTGCCCGGCTGCGTGGACGGCGTGATAACGGGCTGCATCCTCTCGGTCGGGCGTATTCTGGGCGAATCGGCGGCGCTGCTGTTCACGGCAGGCTTCGCCCATGCGCTCAACGGCCTCTTTACGGGGCTGGCCAGCGCGGGCGCAACGCTCACCGTCGCGCTCTACGTTTACGCAAAGGAGCAGGGCGAGTTCGGCGTGGCGTTTGCCATCGCCGCCATCTTGATGCTTCTGACGCTGATCATCAACCTTTCGGCCACGCTTGTGGGCAAATACTTCCAAAGGAGGAAGAACATATGAGCGGCATCATTACGGTCAAAGACCTCAGCCTCTGGTACGGAACGACGCAGGCGCTCAGCGGCGTCAGCATGGAGATTCCCGAGAGGAGCATCACGGCGCTGATCGGGCCGTCCGGCTGCGGAAAATCCACGTTCCTAAAAACATTGAACCGCATGAATGATCTTATTCCCGGGGTCAGGATCACCGGCGAGGTTCGCTATGCGGGCGCCGACATATTTGGCAAGACCGTTGACGTGAACGAGCTTCGCCGCGAGATCGGCATGGTGTTTCAAAAGCCCAACCCGTTCCCCATGAGCGTATATGACAACGTGGCCTACGGGCCGCGGACGCACGGCGTCAAAAGCCGCGCGAAGCTGGATGATATCGTGGAGCGGGCGCTTTGCGACGCCGCCATTTGGGACGAGGTCAAAGACAGGCTCAAAAAGTCCGCGCTCGGGCTTTCCGGCGGGCAGCAGCAGCGGCTTTGCATTGCGCGGGCGCTGGCGGTCGAGCCGCAGGTGCTGCTGATGGATGAGCCAACGAGCGCGCTGGACCCAATATCGACATCAAAGATCGAAGATCTTGCCGCATCGCTGAAAAGCAGATATACTATCGTCATCGTGACACACAACATGCAGCAGGCCGTCCGCATCTCCGACAACACGGCGTTCTTCCTGCTGGGTGAGTTGATCGAATACGGCAACACGGAGCAGATGTTCAGCGACCCCAAGGAGCAGCGCACAGAGGATTACATTACAGGGAGGTTCGGATAATGCGAAATAAGTTTGATGAACAGCTCGCGGCTTTGAACTGTGAACTCATCAAAATGGGCGCACTGTGCGAGGACGTTATCTCGATGGCCTCGCAGGCGCTGCTGACAGGCGACACGGCGCTTGCCCGCAAGGTTGCGCCGCTGGACGGCGAGATCGATCAAAAGGAGCGCACGATCGAGACCATGTGCCTCAAGCTTTTGTTGCAGCAGCAGCCCGTGGCGCGCGACCTTAGGCAGATATCCGCCGCGCTCAAGATGATCACGGACATGGAGCGCATTGGCGATCAGGCTGAGGATATTTCCGAGATAATCGGTTTTCTCGGCGGACGGACGGGGCGCGACTGCGCGCCGATCGGCGATATGGCGACGGCGACCATCAAGATGGTGACCCAGAGCATTGACGCGTTTGTAAAGCGCGATCTCGCGCTTGCCAATGCCGTGGTTTCTTACGACGATGTGGTTGACGCGCTGTTTGACCGGGTCAAAACCTCACTCATCGCCATGATAGCCGCAAACCCCCAAGAGGGCGAATACGCGCTTGACCTTCTGATGATCGCCAAGTATTTTGAACGCATCGGCGACCATGCCGTAAACATCGCCGAATGGGTTGAGTTCTCGGTAACGGGAAAGCACAAAGGAGAATGTCAGGCATGATATATTGCGTAGAGGACGACGCAAGCATCCGCGATATTGTGATCTATACGCTGCAATCCGTCGGCCTGCAGGCGGAGGGCTTTGCCGATGGGGAGACGTTTTTTTCCGCCGTGGCAGCAAAGCCGCCGGAGCTTGTCATGCTCGATGTGATGCTCCCCGGCATGGACGGCGTGGAGATACTCAAAAAGCTCAAGGCCGACAGCCGGACGCGGGAGCTGCCCGTCATCATGGCTACGGCAAAGGGCGCCGAGTATGACAAGATACAGAGCCTCGATCTCGGCGCGGACGATTATCTGGTCAAGCCCTTTGGCATGATGGAGATGGTATCCCGCGTCAAAGCGGTGCTGCGGCGCAGCGCGCCCAAGGCGGACCGGCCGATTCTGACCGTTGATGATTTGTCCGTCAACGTAGATGAGCACACCGTGACAGTCTGCGGGGAGCGCGTGCTGCTTACGCGCAAGGAATATGAGATGCTTCAGCTTTTTATGGAGAATCCCGGCAGGGTGTTTACGCGTGATCAGCTGCTTTCCGACCTTTGGGGCTTCGATTATGACGGCGAAACGCGTACCGTAGACGTGCATATCCGTACATTGCGGCAGAAGCTCGGCAGTGCGGGAAACCGAATCGAGACGGTGCGCGGCGTGGGCTATCGGCTGGAGACGAAGGCATGAGAGCCCGGATTTTTCGCTCGATACTGACCGTTGCCGTGTCCGTACTGGTCGTTTGCTGCGCGATCATCATGGGCGTATTGTATGAATATTTTTCCAAAGCACAAAACAATCAGCTCAAAAGCGAGCTTTCCATTGCGGCGCACGGCGTGGAAAGGGACGGCACGGAATGGCTTGACAGCCTGGAGGCCGACGGTTATCGCCTGACGCTTGTGTCCGCCGACGGCACGGTGCTGTATGACAATGAAGCGGATGCGGCTGCGATGGAGAATCATGCGCAGCGCGAGGAGATCCGGCAAGCCGTTGCGACGGGTCGCGGCGAAAGCGTAAGAATCTCTGCCACCTTGACCAAAAAGACGCTGTATCAGGCGGTCAAATTATCGGACGGAAACATTTTGCGCATGTCCATCACGCAAAGCAGCGTGCTTGCGCTGCTGCTGGGCATGCTGCCACCCGTTTGCTTTATACTTCTTGCCGCGATCGCGATTTCGGCGATCCTTGCAAACCATGTCACAAAGCGCACGGTCGCGCCCATCAACGCGCTTGACCTGGAGCATCCGCTCGAAAATGACGCGTATCCCGAGCTTTCGCAGCTCCTTTTGCGCGTGGCGCATCAACAGCGCCAGATAAACGCGCAGCTCGGTGCCTTGCGCGAGAAGCAGGACGAGTTTGCCACCATCACAAAAAGCATGAACGAAGGCTTGGTCCTGCTCAACGGCAGGGGCGCGATCGTGAGCATCAACCCCGCCGCCTATGCGCTCTTCGGCGCGGATCAAACCGCGGTGGGCAAGGATTTTCTGGCCATGGAGCGCAACCGTGCGGTTCAGTGCGCGGTAAACGACGCAGAAGCCCGCGGCCATGGCCAAGCCAACATTGCCCGCAACGGACGGCAGTATGAGATCGACGTAAGCCGCATCGTAAGCGACGGACAGACGACGGGCACGGTCATCCTTTCTTTTGACATCACGGAAAAAGCGACGGCGGAGGAGCAGCGGCGTGCGTTCTCGGCCAACGTGTCCCATGAGCTCAAGACCCCGCTTCAGTCCATCATGGGCAGCGCGGAGCTGATGGAAAACGGGCTTGTCAGGCCGGAGGATATGCCGCGCTTTACCGGACATATTCGTTCGGAAGCACAGCGGCTGGTTGCGCTCATCGACGATATCATCCGTCTGTCACAGCTGGATGAGGGCATGGAATTGCATAGAGAGCCCGTTGACCTCGCATCCGTGGCGCAGGACGCCGTGACGCAGCTGGCCAACGCGGCGGAGGCAAAGCAGGTTCAGCTCTTGACCTCGTGTGCGTCCGCAACCGTCAGCGGCGTAAAGCCGTTGCTGCATCAGATCGTTTATAACCTCGTGGACAACGCCATTCGATACAACCGTGTGGGCGGCAGCGTGCTTGTGTCTGTCGCGGAGACCGACACAAGCGCCGTCCTGACCGTCGAGGACAACGGCATCGGCATCCCTGAGGCGCATCAGTCACGCATATTTGAACGCTTCTATCGTGTGGACAAAAGCCACTCCAAGGAGACGGGAGGCACGGGGCTCGGCCTTTCCATCGTCAAGCACGCGGTGCTGCTGCACGGCGGCGAGATCCGCCTGGAAAGCGCGGAGGGCAAGGGCACCGGGATCACGGTGACGCTGCCGAAGGCTTGATGCGCGGACACCGTTGCTGCCAGCCACGCGAACGCCGTTCCCATGTCGGCAAATAATTGCGGCATTGGCGCAAGAAACTGAACTATCCGATACGGAACTCGGTTCCGTCAGGACTGAGCCCGTACCACGCCATGCCCTCGCTGTATTTGAAGTAATAGATGTATCCGTGGGGGCCGGTGCAGACTGGCTCGGTATCCGCGACGACGTGCTGAAGCTTGTCATTGTCTCTCACCCGGTGCAGCGCAGCTACGTTCGACATGTCCATGGTGAGAACATCTGTGCCAGTGACAAACCCATCCTCCGAATAGCCGTCTCCAAAGCTGCATGACAGAACCCCGTCCGCGATGTTCATCGCCGTCAGTGGTGTCGAAAACGGCCATATGACTTCATGACTCGTGCCATCCGTATGCACCCGGCGGATGTTGAAGGGTTCACTGCTGTCATAGAAGTATATCCAGTCATCCAGTACGCAGTATACCTGTACCGAGTTTGATCCTGCGCTGATGAACACTTCATTTTCGCCATTTTCATCAAGCAGAGAGTAGGATTGTTCCCCCGGGGCTATCACGGTCTCGGGGCTTCCGCCCCCGGCCGGGATACGGTACACCCCGCTGTTTTCGGCTTTTTCCATATAGTAGACATAGCCATCCTCTGCCACGCAGGCAAATATGACCGTGGCATCCACCAGCTTTTCTCTGGCGCTGCCGTCGGTTTTTATTCTGTACAGACAACCGCCGTCGCTGCCGTTGTGATAATACATCCAGTCTCCGGAAACGGACAGAAAAGCGCAATCGGTATCGTCGCCGATGCTTGCCTTCCCCTCACCGTCAAGACGCATCGTACACAGTTTATCACTGTTAAAATGATCAATAAAATACAGATTGTCGCCAATGACGTTCAGACAGGAGCCGTTTGCTTCTCCCACGCGCTGGTACTCGCTGCCATCAAAGCGCATTTTGTAGATGGCGAAATCCTCGTCTGGACGTGTCAGATACACCCAGTCGCCCTGCCATGTGAGCAGACCGCCTACCCACCAACCGTAGTGCTTGCCGTATTTGGCACAGTTTGTCATGTTGCCGGTGGTGATGCCCACGGTGTTGATCTCATCCGGTGACAGCGAATCCGGCACATAGGGGATGACGAGCGTCGGGGCGGGCTGGTTCTGCTTCGCCCACTGCACAAGCAGGGAAGGATCAGCGGCACTTTGAACGCCTGCGGCAAGCAGACGATTTTGTTCTTCATAGCTTTGCGCCGCGATGTTTGACAGAGCGTCGAGCGCGATCAAATACGCATGCGTATCGGCAGGATCTGCTGTCAAAAGCTGTATGGCCGATTCGTATATGTCTCGGTAATCTCCTGATGCCGTATTCTGCTCGCCGGTTGCATTTGGTTCTTCCTGCGCATCCGCAGCCGGTTGTGACGGAGACGACTGTTCCTCTCCGCTTTGCACAATCGGTGCGGTACAGGACGTTAGCAGCATTAGTAGCGTAAAAATCAAAGTGGCAATTCGCTTTTTCATTCGTTTCTACCTCCGCACATATTGTCAAGCAGGACGGAACACGGCTGCTTACAGCATGAATTATAGTCGACCCACTATGTCCGCGCAATATGGCGTCCGATAATTATTTTTGCTGGTTGTCGGCCGTTTTTTGGCTTTGGGACAGGCCATGCGGTCATCCTTGATGGGCTGGATGGTCTGTATGAAAAAATACTGCGCATCAACATAAAAAATCATCTTGATACTGTAACAGGTTTTGCATATAATACGAATATTGAGAATTATTGTCAAGAACTGTTCTTTTGGATCGAAAGAACAAATATCCAAGATCCAAGCCGTACACAGTAACAGCAAACCTAGATCAAAAATTCCATGGCATTGCCTCTGCTTGTCTCATGCTCTACGCTTGGGAACAGCCTGTGTTGGGTGATCATGTGAG
Source organism: uncultured Oscillospiraceae bacterium (assembly GCA_964474405.1). Classification (GTDB taxonomy): domain Bacteria; phylum Bacillota; class Clostridia; order Christensenellales; family CAG-138; genus CAYYUV01. Next base: position 1,481 of record CAYYUV010000028.1, on the reverse strand, counting down.
AAGGAGACCACAGCTGTGAACAAAAATACTACCATGCGGGTCTGCGCGCTGCTGCTGATGCTGCTGATTGTTTGCGCGGCGTTTCCTGCGGCGGCGCTTGCCGACGATCAAATTACCGTCCGTGTCGGGTGGTTTTTTCAGCCGGGCTATCAGGAGTTTGACGACAACGGAGACCCTTGGGGTTATAACTATGAGTTCCTTTTGAACCTCGCGGAAAGAACCGGCTGGAATCTGGAATTTGTGACGAAAAATACGGCCGGCGCAGCCCTCACCTGGGACGACAGCCTCGCCATGCTCGCATCCGGGGATCTGGATCTGATGGGCTGCCTGCTCTATACCGAAGAACGCACAGCACAGTATGATTTTTCCGCGCTTGCCGCCGGGCAGGCGTTTACCTCACTGTTTGTGCGGGACGACAGCACGATCACCGACAGCAATTTTTCCAGGCTCAACGGCATTTCGGTCGCTGCAAACACGGCGACGCTGAACGATGAGGATCTGACCGCCTTTTCCAAGGTCAGCGGCTTTACCATCGGCGGATATCGGATTGCGGCTGCCTTCAGGACGTGATCGACGCGGTGCTGGACGGAAGCGCCGACGCGGGCGTGATGGCCAGCTACCAGCCGGTGGACAATACGCGCATCGTCGCAAGCTTTGCGCCGCGATCCTTCTATTTTGCCACGACGAAGGGTAACAGGGCGGTTTTGACGACGCTCAACGAGGGCATGAATGCAATCATGATTCAGGACCCCTATTACGCGCAGAACCTGTCGGACAAATACAGTCAGATCTATTCCGGGCAGACAAGCTTCTCCAGACAGGAGCAGAGTTTTGTCGCGCAGGCAGATCCCATCCGGGTCTGTTACAGCGACGCATGGTTTCCGCTGATTCAGGCCGGCAAGGACCCCGACAATCCAACCGGCGTGATTCCGGACATTCTTGCGGAGATTGCGAAAAACAGCGGGATTCAATTTGCGTACGTTCATGCGGCCACGCATGCGGAAGCGCTGGAAATGGTGGCCACCGGAGAATGCGATATGATGGCGATCTGCATCTATGACCTTCATCATGAGCAGAAATATCATGTGAGCATGACGGACCCCTATATTCAGATGCAGCTTGTTATGGTTAGCATCACGCAGGCCGGCTCCGACAATACGACGGTTGGCACAATGGCGGACTTTCCCATCTTTGACAAAGCGGCCGATGCGGAGAGCGGCGGTTACAGCAAGCTCTATACCACGGCGGAGGAGTGCTTTGATGCGCTGCGCAGGGGCAAGGTCGATTCCATCGTGACGGGCGCATACATCGCAAACTATTTTCTGGCGTTGAGCAGATACAGCGGTTTTCTCCGCACAAACCTGCAGGGGTACTTTGCGCCCATCTGCATGGCGGTCAGCGAGGCATATCCCCAGAGGGCGCTATTGATGGCCGTACTCAACAGATCCATTTCCAACCTCTCATTGTCGGAGATTAATGAC
>CAYYUV010000027.1:0-14110 GCA_964474405.1 uncultured Oscillospiraceae bacterium | reverse complement strand
ACACGGTTGACGTGGGGAACCTCGGCGATGATCCGCTCGGAGATGCGGCGGAGAACGGGGTACGGAAGCTCCGCAAACTCGACCGTCATGGCATCGACGCTGGTGACGGCGCGCACGCCGATGGTATAGTCATAGGTTCGAAGATCGCCCATCACGCCCACGGAGCGCAGGCCGGTAAAGACGGTGAAATACTGCCAGACGGCCTCCGCCAGTCCGGCCTTTTTGATCTCGTCACGGAAAACATAATCGCTTTTTTTGAGGATATCGAGCTTGTCCTCCGTAATATCGCCGATCACGCGGATGGCAAGACCCGGACCCGGGAACGGCTGCCGCCACACCAGATCATGATCGATGCCGAGATGTGCGCCGAGCGCACGCACTTCGTCCTTAAACAGCATGCGAAGCGGCTCAACAATGCCCTTAAAATCGACGTTCTTGGGCAATCCGCCGACGTTATGATGGCTCTTGATCTTTGCACCGGTGGCGGTTCCGCTTTCGATCACGTCGGGATAGATGGTGCCCTGCAGCAGGTAATCCGCACCACCAAGCTTTTTGGCCTCCTCCTCAAAGACGCGGATAAACTCCGTGCCGATGATCTTACGCTTCTGTTCCGGATCGGTAACGCCGGCCAGCTTGGACAAAAACCGTTCGCGGGCGTCCACGGCGATGATGTTGAGATGCATCTTATCGCGGTATTCCTGCAGAACCTCCTCGCGCTCATTGAGCCGCAGAAGGCCGTGATCGACAAACACGCAGGTCAGCCGCTCGCCAATGGCTTGGTGGACAAGTGTCGCCGCGACGGAGGAATCCACCCCGCCGGACAGCGCGCCCAGCACCCGGCCGGAGCCGACCTTGGCGCGGATATCCGCGATCAGCTGTTCGGCAAGACCCTCCGGGGAATAGGTGCAGCCAAGGCCGCAGATGTCGCGCAAAAAATTGTTAAAAATCCGTCCGCCGTTCGGCGTGTGCGCGACCTCGGCATGAAACTGGATGCCGTAAAGACGCTTCTCGTCATTGGCAAAGGCCGCATAGGGACAATGGGCGGTAGAGCCGACAGCCATAAAGCCCGCGGGCATTTCCATGACCGCGTCGTTGTGATTCATCCAGACATAGCCCGCGTCAAGTCCCCGCGTCAGCGGATGACCGGTAAAGGCGATGTCGGTCTTTCCATATTCGCGCACGGCCGCGGCCTCAATCCTGCCGCCGTATATCTTGGCCAGATACTGCATGCCGTAGCAGATGCCGAGCACCGGCACGCCAAGCGCAAACACGGCGGGGTCACAGCCTTTGGCGTCGGGCGCATAGACGCTGTCCGGGCCGCCGGTCAGAATGATGCCCGAAAGCTGCTCGCCGCGGATCCGCTCGACTGACGCGGTATGCGGCAGCAGCTCCGAATAGACGCCCGCCTCACGCACGCGCCTTGCGATCAGCTGGTTATACTGTCCGCCAAAGTCCAGAACTACGATCCGCTCCATCAATTCCCCTCCCGGAATACGATGCCGTTTTCGTCGGCGCTTTCGATGATCGCAAGGGATTTGAGGTTACGACCCTCGCTCCGCAGGCGCGCGCCGCCCGGCTGAAAACCCTTCTCGATTGCGATGCCGATGCCGACAAGCGACGCACCGGCCTGATCGATGATCTCGCACAGTCCGCGCAGCGCCTCGCCATTGGCAAGAAAATCGTCGATGACGAGCACTTTGTCGTCTTTTGAGATCCACTGTTTGCTCACCAGCAGCGTCACCTTCTTTTTATAGGTATAGGACATGATGTCGCTGTGATAAAGGCCGCCCTCGATGTTGTCGGACTTGGCCTTCTTGGCAAACAGCAGAGGCACGCCGAGCTCTGCAGCGACCGTTGACGCCAGCGCGATCCCACTGGCCTCCACCGTCATCACCACCGTCACGCCGGACGTGTCGAACAGGCGGCAAAACTCCTTTGCCATGTCCCGCATCAGGCACATATCAATCCGATGATTCAAAAAACCGTCAACTTTGATAATGTTGCCTGGCAGAACCCGTCCCTCTGCGACAATGCGCTCCCGTAACTGCTGCAACGCAACCGCCCCCTTCAAAAAAAATATAGCTCTATTATCGGGGATTTTCCCCCTAAAAGCAACCTGAAAATGTTTGTTGTCCGCAAAAAAACGGCAGGGTTCGCGCCGTGCTCAATCGAACAGCGAGATCTGCGTGCGCATGGGCAGCGTCAGGAAGCAGCCCGCCTGCTCCATCGCCGCAATCACGCCGCCGTTGGCGCCGGTGGTCGCCTGAAAATCCTCGACGGACACAAACCGCCGTTCGCCGCGCTTTTCGGCCATGCCGCGGGCGGCGGTGTCGCCGATGCCGGGGATCGCGTTGAACGGCGGCCGCACGGCGCCGTCCTCGATCAAAAAGCGGGTTGCGTCGGAGCGGTACAGGTCGACCGGCAGCATGGAGATACCGCGCAAATTCATCTCATAGACGATCTCCAGAATGGTCGCAAGCTCCTTATCCTTTTTCTGCTCGGAATCCTTTTTTCCCGCGGATTCCTTCTCGATTTGCTGCAGGTTTCCAAGCACTGCGGCAGCGCCGCCGGTGGCCTTGCCAATATCAAAGGCATCCGCGCGCACGGTAAAATATACCGTGTAAAACTCCAGCGGATAATGTACCTTATAATATGCCACACGGAACGCCATCATCGTGTACGCTACCGCATGTCCGCGCGGGAACATGTATTTGATCTTTTTGCAGCTATCGATGAACCACGCGGGGATCTCCCCGTCCGTCATCGCCTGCTCCATCTCCTCGGTCAGGCCGCGACCCTTCCGGACGCGCTCCATGATTTTGAAGGAGATCTGCGCCTCCATCCCGTGCGCGATCAGATAGTTCATGATGTCGTCACGGGTGCAGATGACCTCACTCAGCCGTGCGATACCGCCGGTGACAAGCGGTTCGGCGTTGTTGAGCCAGACGTCCGTTCCGTGGGTCAGACCCGAGATGCGCACCAGCTCCTCAACGGTCATCGGACGCGTTTTTTCCAGCACCTGTCGCACAAAGCCGGTTCCAAACTCCGGCACACCGAGCGTGCCCGTCGTGCATTTGATTGAAGAAAGATCGACGCCGAGCGCGTCTGAGCAATGAAACAGGGAGCGCGTGGGCGGATCGTCCAGCGGGATTTGCCGTGGGTTTAGCCCAGTCAGATCCTCCAGCATGCGCAGCGCCGTCGGATCGTCATGGCCGAGGATATCCAGCTTGACCAGCCGGTCGTCCATTGCGTGAAAATCAAAATGCGTGGTGACGGTGTTCTTGTCATCCACCTTGTCCGCCGGACGCTGGATCGGCGTATACTGATAGATCGTATCCTCCTTGGGCACGATGATGATGCCGCCGGGGTGCTGGCCTGTGGTAACCTTGACATTGAGACAGCCCTCCGCCAGCCGCGTCAGCTCCGCATAGCGCAGGGTGCGGCCGGTCTCGTCGGCATAATGGAACGCACACTCCAGCCCCTTCTTTTCGGCGATGCCGGAGATGGTGCCCGCGCGGAACGCGTGCCCGCGGCCGAACATCTCCTCCACATACTTGTGCGCGCGCGGCTGGTACTCGCCGGAGAAATTGAGGTCGATATCCGGCGTTTTATCGCCCTTAAACCCCAAAAACACCTCAAACGGAATGTCAAAGCCCGCCTTGCCGAGCGGCGCGCCGCACTGCGGGCAAATCTTGTCAGGCATATCCACGCCGACGGTATACTGACGGTCCGCATCAAAATCGGAATACCGGCATTTTGCGCACAGATAATGCGGCGGAAGCGGGTTGACCTCCGTGATGCCGGCCATCGTCGCCACAAACGACGAGCCGACCGAACCGCGGGAGCCGACCAGATAGCCGTCCGAGAGCGATTTTTCCACAAGCCGCTGCGCCATCAGATACAGCGACGCAAAGCCGTTGCCGATGATGGACGACAGCTCGCGCGTAAGGCGCGCCGACACCACGGACGGCAGCTCGTCCCCGTAAAGCCGGTGTGCGGAGGTCTCGGCCATGTCCTTGAGGATGTTTTCTGCGTCGGGGATCTTGGGCGCGTGGGTGCCGTCCGGGAAGGGTTTTATATGCTCGCACCGGTCGGCAATCGCGTTCGGCACGGTCACCACGACCTCATACGCCTTATCCGCGCCGAGATACGAAAACTCCTCCAGCATCTCCGCTGTCGTTTTGTAGTACAGCGGCGGCTGATACTCTGCATCGGAAAAGCCCTGCTTGTACAAAAGCACCTTGCGATAGACGCCGTCCTCCGGATCAAGAAAATGGACGTCATCCGTCGCGGCGACGGGCAGATTGAGCCGGGTGCCAAGCTCCACAATGCGCCGATTCAGCGCGCGCAGGCCCTCGTCGTCCGGCACGCGTCCCTCGCGCACCAGAAAGGCGTTGTTGCAGATCGGCTGAATCTCCAGATAATCATAGAATGAAGCGATGCGCGTCAGCTCTGTGTCGTCCGCGCCCTCGACAAGGGCGGAAAACAGCTCGCCCGCCTCGCACGCGGAGCCCAGCAGCAAGCCCTCGCGAAACACGGTGAGCAGGCTGCGCGGGATCATGGGTCGGCCGCGGAAAAAGTCCAGATGTGAATAGCTGATGATACGGTACAGCCCCTCCATGGCCGCCTGTGTCGTGGCCAGGATGATGATATGATAGCTCTTATGCTTGCCCGCGCGGCGTGTCCTCTCCCGCTCGGCGGCGGCAGACGGTACAACGGGCAGCGAATGCACGCCGCGCGCATGGAGCATGTCCATAAACTGTAAAAGCAGCTGCGCGCACGACGCCGCATCGTCGTCGCCACGGTGATGTCTGCCCATGTCGATATCAAAATACCGGCACAGCGTATCCAGCTTGTGATTCTCCGTCTCGTCGTGCAGCAGATAGCGGGCGAGCATCAGCGTGTCCGCATACGGCTGATCAAACAGGATGTCAAACCGCTCCGCGTGATGGGTCAGAAAACCAATGTCAAACTTTGCGTTATGCGCCACGAGGCACGCCCTGCCGCAGAACGCGAAAAAGTCAGCCAGTGCGGCACGCAGCGGCGGCGCACCTGCAAGCATGTCCTGTGTGATACCGGTAAGCTCGGTAATCTTTTTTGGGATGGTCACGCCGTCGTTGACATAGGTGTGAAAGCGCGCGCCGAGAACGCCGTTCTCCACGCGAACGGCGCCGATCTCCAATATGTCGCACTGCTCAGGCTTGAGCCCCGTGGTCTCCAGATCGAACACCACAAACGTGCCGTCCATCGGCAGCTGACGGGTGTCGGGCACCAGATATCCCTCCACGCCGAACAGCGCCTTGACGCCGGTGCTTTGCTCGGCCTTGGCGGCCTCCGGAAACGCCTGCACCACGCCATGATCGGTGACAGCCAGCGCCTTGTGTCCAAATCTTTTGGCCGTTTTGAACGCCTCTGTCAGGTCGGTGATGCCATCAAGCGCCGACATGCGCGAATGCAGATGCAGCTCAACCCGCTGCAAGGGGCCTTCGTGCGACTCCTGCCGAAAGACACGCTCCGTCGCAGCGACACGGGAAACGTCAAAGGAAAGGTTTGCAATCTGTTCCGCCGCGGTTTCCGCATGCGGCGGCTCATCCCCGTCGCGCTTTTTGCGCTTTTGGTGATAAGCCGTGCCGGAAACGATCAGATCCTTCTGACTCTTTTTGCAGACGGACAGCCAGTATTCAAACTGCTTGGCCTTGAGCTCCTCCCGAAATGTCGCGGCGCAGGAGATCGAATCGGAAAGATCGGTCAGGATAAACAGCACGCGGTAGGTGTCGTTGCCGTTATGCAGCTTGTTCTGCCAGCCCTCACGCAGTTCGGAGGACACCACGCGGCCGCGCACCGCGGCGCGCTGATCAGGCCTTTCGATCTCGACAATCGAAATACAGGCGGCGGGCGCCGCGCCGGAGCCAAACAAAATGCCGCTCTCTGGCATGGGCGCATCGACCTGTCCGGCGGCGGAGGGCGCGGGCGCGGTCAGCTTAACCGCTTCCTGCGCTGGTACGGCGTCGGTATAGGAGAAACGAACCTCCACCCCGCCAAGCAGCGGTCTTACGCCCGCTTCCCATGCCAAAACGGCCTCCGCGGGCACGTCCGCGCGGCGGCTGCAAAGGAGTGTAATGCGATTTTCGGCGCGGACATACCTTGCGTCCATGAGCGTGATCGCGTCTTCTGCAATCCCCGCGCGCTCATAGGCGGGCAAAAATTCATGCTTCATGGCTGTGTCAGCACGGCGTTGGCTCTTTTAATCAGCTCATCCACCATATCGTCCGCCGCGCCGGACAGCACCTGCCGCCCGCGCTCAAACAACACGCCGTTGCCGTTGCCGAACGCGACGCCGATGTCCGCATCGCCGGCCTCGCCGATGCCGTTGACCGCACAGCCCATCACCGCAATCTTGAGATAACCCGCATTGTGCCTGACCTCGCGGTCAACCCGGCGCATGTACGCCTCCACATCGACGCGGGTGCGGCCGCAGGTCGGGCAGCTGATAAGCTCCACGTCATCCCTGCGCAGCCCCACGGCGCGGAGGATGCGGATTCCCGTCAAAACCTCGCGTACGGGGTCGCCTGTCAGCGACACACGGATGGTATCGCCGATGCCATCCAGCAGCAGCGCGCCGATGCCGGCGGCGGACTTGATCACGCCCATCTCGGGCGTGCCGGTCTCCGTGACGCCGACATGCAGCGGATAATCGACAAGGCCTGCGATGCGCCGGTATGCGCGCACCGTAACCGGCACATCGTGCGCCTTGAGCGAGATCACGATGTCGGTCATGCCTGCCTTCTCCAAAAGCCGGACATGGGACAGGGCGCTTTGCACCATCGCCTCGGCCGGATCGGTCGCGGCCAAGGCGCGGTATTCATCCTCCAACGAACCCAGATTGACGCCAATGCGGATCGGGACATGATGCGCCTTTGCGCAGTCGGCCACGCGCTGCACGCGCGCTGCGCTTCCGATGTTGCCCGGGTTGATGCGCAGCTTCTGCACGCCGTTTTCCACGGCGGCTATGGCCAGCCGCCAGTCAAAATGGATATCCGCCGCGATCGGCACAGGCGAAGCGGGAACGATCCGGCCAAGCGCCGCCGCCGCGGCCGCATCCGGCACGGCAACGCGCACAAGCGCACAGCCCGCGTCCGACAAACGCCGGATCTGCTCCAGCGTCGCCTCCGCATCCGCGGTGCGCGTATTGGTCATGGACTGCACAGATACGCACTGCCCGCCGCCGATGGCGAGCGTGCCTGCAAACACCTTAGTTGACATACCGCTATCCCCCGATCAGCCTTACGATGTCCTGATATGTCAGAACGACGATCAGCAAAAGCAGCAGCCCGATGCCGATCAGATGCACCACACCCTCTTTTTCGGGCGGGATGGGCTTTTTCCTTATGGCCTCCACGCCGACAAACACGAGCCTTCCGCCGTCCAGCGCGGGCAAGGGCAGCAGGTTCACAACGCCAAGGTTGGCGCTGATGAATACCGTCAGATACAGAAGCGTCGAAGCGCCGTAAGTGGCCGCGTCTACAAAGATCTCCACGATCCCGACCGGGCCTGCCATGTCCTTGAGCCCGGCCTGACCGGACACAAGCATCCACAGCGACTGATACACCATGGCAATGGCCTCGCCGCAGGTGCGGAAGGCCTCGCCGATCGTGCCGAAAAAGGACAGATGCTTTGTCCCGTAACGGATCGTGACGCCGAGCATGTTGCGCTGCTCACCCGCGTCATAGATGTCTTCCGCGGTCACATAAACCGTTTCGCCGCCGCGCTCGACGCCGATCACGGCCTTTTCGGACGGCGATTTGGCAAGATACTGGCTAAACGATTCATAGCTGTCCGTCGCCTGTCCGTTGACGGATACAAAGGCGTCCCCCGGCACAAGCCCGGCTGCCGCCGCAGGCGAATCCGCGTTCACGGCGGCGACCTCGATGCGGGAGGTATCGGTCACGCCAAACGCCGCCACCAGCACAACGGCAAGCACCAGCGCGGTCAAAAGGTTCATCAGCGCCCCGCTTACCAGCACGATCGCCCGCTTCCAGCAGGGCTTGGCGCCAAAGGAGCGCGGATCGCCGCTTTTCTCATCCTCACCAAAGAACTGGCACATGCCGCCGATGGGAAACGCGCGCAGGGAGTAGATGACGCCGTTCTTCTCTTTTTTGAAAAGGCGCGGGCCCATACCGACCGAAAACTCCACAATGGTGAAGCCCAGCAGGCGCCCCGCCCAGAAATGACCCAGCTCGTGCAGGCAAATGAGCACCGACAGAATCAGAATTGCAATCACGATATACAAAGCAGTCAAGCGTTTTTCCCTCTTTTCTTCCACTGCGCATCCACGGCGCCGCGCGCAAACGCATCCGCCGCCCATACGCTTTCGATGCTGTCCATCCGTGCGCCGGGATATGCATCCAGCGCGCCGGATACCAGCGCTGCTATATCCAAAAAGGTGATTTCGCCCGCAAAAAACAGCTCCGCCGCGCGCTCATTGGCGCCGTTGTAGACGACGGGATATCCGTTTTCGCGCCGGAGCGCCTCATACGCCAGCGGGATTGCGGGAAAGCGATCAAAATCTGGCGCATAGAAGGTCAGTTTTCCGTATTCCTCCAGCCGAAGCTGCCGCACGGGCGACAAAATGCGATCCGGGTACGTCATCGCATACTGGATCGGCAGGCGCATATCCGGGCAGCCGAGATCCGCAAAGACCGAGCCGTCCCGATACTCCACCATAGAATGTATGACGGATTCCGGATGAATCAACACGTCAATCTGCTCCCCCGGCATATGGAACAGCCGCGCGGCCTCGATGATCTCCAGCCCTTTATTAAACATCGTTGCCGAATCCAGCGTGATCTTCTTGCCCATGCGCCAGGTGGGATGCCGAAGGACGTCGGCTTCACGCGCCTGCGCCATCTGCTCCGCCGAGGCAAACAGGAACGGGCCGCCGGACGCGGTCAGGACAAGGCGCTGGATCTCGGCATTTTTTCCGTTCATCAGACACTGAAACAGGGCCGACTGCTCGCTGTCAACGGGGATCAGCTCGGCCTCGGCGTTCTGCCGCAACGCGGCGTCCACCAGCGCGCCGCCGCACACCAGCGATTCCTTGTTGGCAATGGCGATGCGCTTATTTGCGCCGATGGCGGCAAGCAGGGGCGGCAGCGCCGCAAGCCCGGAAATGCCCAATATCACAATATCCGCCTCAGGCATGCCGGCAAGGGTTGCCGCGGCGTCCGCGTCCGAAAGCAGCCGGGTACCCGCAGGCAGCCGGCCGGCGTCCCGCACGGCGGGGCAGGCGACGAATCTCGGATGCAGCGTATGCGCCTGATCCATCAGCGCATCCACATTTTGACAGGCAGACAGTCCAAAGACGGAGAACCGATCCGGATGCGCCAAAACAACCTCGACGGCCTGTTGGCCGATCGAGCCCGTGCTGCCAAGTATGACGACGTTTTTAATCAAAGCCTTGCTCATGGGCCCATCAGGAAAAAGCAGGCCAGCATAACCGGCGCGGACAGCAGCACGCTGTCTAGCCGATCCAGCACGCCGCCGTGGCCGGGCAGCAGGCTGGAAAAGTCCTTCATGCCCGCGCTGCGCTTGAGGCAGGAGGCGAACAGATCGCCAAACTGGCCGAGAAGGCTGCAAAGAAAGCCGAAGACCAGCATCGCCCACAGCGACACCGCGCCGCCCCACCAGACCTGAATCCGATACAGGATATACGACATCAAAAGCGCGCCGCCCACGCTGAATACCGCGCCCTCGGCCGTCTTTTTCGGGCTGATGGCGGGGCACAGCTTATGCTTGCCAAACAAAACGCCGCCAAAGTACGCCAGCGCATCCCCCGCCTCGGGCGCGGCGATCGCCAGCGCGCAGGCCGTGACGGCATAGGCCTTCGGAAGCCCAAAGTACAATATCTCAATGCAGCAGAACGACAGGATTGGATAGGCATACGGCACCAGGCAGTACAGCACGGAATCAAAGCTGTCACGCGTATAGAGCACCTGTCCCACAATCGAGGCGACAAACAGGATCAGCGCGAACGCAAACAGGTACACCGGCCGAAAATCGGAATATCGGTAGATGACGCCGAACAGAGCGGCAAAGATATACGCCGGAACCATGAACACGCGCTTATGGAGCGCGCGAAACAGCAGCTCCATCTCGTGCACGGCAATGATCGCAAGGAGCCCCAGCACCGCCAGAAACACGACGTCGCCCAGATACAGGCAGGCGATCATCAGCGCAAACAGCAGAATCCCGATCAGGGTACGAATCAACATGCCTCTCTCACTCCTCCAATCCGCCGTATCGGCGCTTGCGTCCCGCATAGTAGCGCAATGCGGCGCAGTACGCCTCCTCGCCAAAGTCCGGCCAAAGGGTGTCCGTAAAATACAGCTCCGCATAGGCGGCCTGATAAAGAAGATAGTTGGACAGCCGCTGCTCCCCGCTTGTGCGGATGATAAGGTCAGGATCCGGAAGCCCGGCGGTGTACAGCCGGCTCTCCAGCGCGGCGGCATCCGGCAGCACGCCGGTGCGGACCGCCTCCTCGGCGCAAAGACGCGCCGCGCGCACCAGCTCCGCCCGCGCGCCGTAGTTCAAGGCGATATTAAGCACAAGCCCGGAATTCCGCTCGGTGCGGCGCTCGGCATTTTGGACGGCGTCCTGTACGTTTTTCGGAAAGGCGGACACATCGCCGATGATGCGGATGCGGACGTTGTTGCGATTCAGCTCGTCAATCTCGCGGGTAAAATACTCAACTAGCAACGAGAACAGCACCCCCAGTTCCTCCTGGGGACGCTTCCAGTTTTCGGTAGAGAAGGCATACAGCGTCAGCACGCGGATGCCCGCGTCGGAGGAAAACCTGATCACCGTGCGCAGCGCCTCAACCCCCGCCCGATGGCCTGCCGCGCGCAGCGTACCGCGGTTCTTGGCCCACCGGCCGTTTCCGTCCATGATGACGGCGACGTGCGCGGGCAGCGCCGCGGGGCTCAGCCCACGGTGCATCAGCTCCTGCTGCGTCAGCTTCGGCATAACGTCCTCCCGTCCTGCATTTTTAGATATTGTACCACGCCGGTGCACGGTTTGCACCCTGCAAATTGAAACATTCCTGCAAAAGAACAAGGACAGGGTCGCCGCACCCCGTCCTTACTGCATACAATCTTCCGAAAGATCGGCAGCGAAACGCGCATAGGTCAGCACCGCCGTGCCGTCCTCGCGCAACTGCTGCCGGACGACGCGCGCATCGTCGCCGCCCGTCCCCTTGCGGGAACGCACCTCTGTCAGCACCACGCGAACGCCTTCTGCCGCAAGACGGCGCTCCGCCTCGCAGGCGGAAAGCCCCAGTACGGAGATCAAACCGACAGGATCTCCTTTTCCTTGGCGGTAAGGATCTGATCGATCTCACGGATACAGTCATCCGTCAGCTTCTGGGCTTTGTCCTCCAGCCGCTTCTGATCGTCCTCGGTCAGATCGCCGTCCTTCTTTTGTTTCTTAATCTGCTCGATCCCGTCGCGGCGGATGGCACGGATGGCAACCTTGCTGTCCTCCCCCTTCTTTTTGACGGTCTTAACAAGATCCTTTCTGCGCTCCTCCGTGAGCTCCGGGAACACCAGGCGGATCACCTTGCCGTCGTTGGCGGGGTTGATGCCGACGTCCGATTTTTGAATCGCCTTTTCGATGGCAGCGATCATCTTGCTGTCCCACGGCGCAATAATCAAGAGACGCGCCTCCGGTATGGAGATGTTGGCAAGCTGGTTGATCGGCATAGGCTGGCCATAGGCATCCACCGTGATCCTGTCCAGCACCTGCGGGTTGGCACGGCCGGCGCGCAGGGAGCTCAGCTCCTGCTTGAGCACGGAGATCGTCTTGTTCATTTTTTCCTTCGTGGTATCCAGGATATCCATCGTCGTCCCTCCTTCAGACATATTCGTAAACCATGATGAGTGTATCATCCCGCGGCGCGGGATGCAACCGTTTATTCCCGTTCGTCGATGAGCGTGCCGATATCCGCGCCGTCAAACACGTCGGTAATGGCATCCAGCGGGAACAAGAGGATCGGAATGCCCTGCTCCCGGCAAAGCGTGATGGCCGTCAGATCGGTGGCGCGCAGGTTGTCTCTGATGACCTTGTCGTAGCTCACATGCCGATAGCGCACCGCGTCCGCACAAGTCTTGGGATCGGCCGAATATAAGCCGTCCACATTCTTGGCCAGCAGCAGCGCATCGGCGCCGATCTCCGCCGCACGCAGCGCCGCGGCGGTATCCGTCGAGAAGAACGGGCTGCCCGTACCGCAGGCAAAGATGACGACCGTTTTTTCGCCGATCAGCCGATTGGCTTCCCGGGCGGAAAACGCCTCGCAAAAACGCAGCATGTCCACCGCGGACAGCACCCGGCAGGGCACCTGCCGGCGTTCGAGCGCATCCTGAAGGGCAAGCGCGTTGATGGCGGTGGCCAGCATGCCCATGTGATCGGTGCGGTTGCGGTCATGCGCGCCCGCGTCCCGGCCGCGGATGATATTGCCGCCGCCGCACACGACGCCGATCTCGACGCCCCTTGCGTGCAGCGCCGCAATGCGATCCGCCGTCCGGTCGATCGTTTGGTTGCACAGCGGCTCGCCCGCCGCGCTGAGCGCCTCGCCGCTGATCTTTAGTAAAATACGCTGAAACATCATATCCGTTTATCCCCCATTGACCGGTTTCCTTTGATTATACCATAAGAGGTTCAAAAAAAGGAACACCGTTTTGTGTTCCTTTCAAAAGCGATTATGCTTTTACTTGTTCATCTGGCCTGCCACTTCGTCAGCAAAGTTGTCCTCGCGCTTTTGCAGCCCCTCGCCCATTTCAAAGCGGGTGAAGCTGCGCACGGTGAACTTGCCGCCAATGAGCTGGCGGATGCTCTGATCCTGATCCTTGACAAACGGCTGATCCAGCAGGCATACCTCTTTATAGTACTTCTGGATGCGACCCTCGACCATCTTTTCGATGATGGCGGCGGGCTTGGGCTTGGGATCGTTCTGCGCCTGAACGCGGAGAATCTCCTTCTCCTTCTCGATCTCCTGCTGCGGAACCTCGGTGTCGTTGACATAGACGGGCTTGGCCGCGGCGATCTGCATGGCGATGTCATGCAGCATGGCGGGATCCGCCTCGCCTTCGACGTCAACCAGCACGCCGATCTTGCCGCCGAGATGCACATAGGTATCGACGGTGCCCTGCGCGCGCGCAAAGCGACGGATGCTGATCTTCTCACCGATCTTGGCGACGGCGGCGTTCAGCATGGCGTCAATGGTGACGCTCTCGTCATCCACAAACACCTGACCCATCAGCTCCTCGACGGAAGCGGGGTTCGTCTTGGCGATCTGTTTGCCGATCTTTTCGACAAACGCATGGAAATCATCGGTCTTGGCGACAAAGTCGGTCTCACAGTTGACCTCGACGATAACGCCTACGCCGCACGAACGGCAAAGGTAGCTGCCCACGATCCCCTCGGCGGCAATGCGGCCGGCTTTCTTGGCGGCGGCGGCAAGACCCTTCTCGCGCAGAAAATCAATCGCCTTCTCCATATCGCCTTCGCAATTGGTCAGCGCCTTTTTGCAATCCATCATGCCGGCGCCCGTGCGCTCACGCAGAGTCATGACATCTTTTGCGGTAAACATCAGCTCAGATCCTCCTTATTCCTCTTCGGCATCCTTGACGGGCTCAGCCGTCTCGGCATCGTTCATCTGCTCACCCTGCTTGCCCTCAAGCACGGCGTCCGCCATCTTGGCGGTGATCAGCTTGACAGCGCGGATGGCGTCGTCGTTGCCCGGGATGGGGTAATCGACCTCGTCCGGGTCACAGTTGGTGTCGATGATGGCGATGATGGGGATCTTCAGGGTGCGGGCTTCCGCAACGGCGATATGCTCCTTGCGGGGATCGACGATAAACAGCGCCGCGGGGAGCTTTTTCATTTCTTTGATGCCGCCGAGATTCTTCTCGAGCTTTTCCTGCTCCGCCTTAAGGCCGATGACCTCTTTCTTCGGCAGCAGGTCAAAATCACCGTCGGCTTCCATCTGCTCGATCTTCTTGAGGCGCGCGATGCGGCCCTGAATGGTCTTGAAGTTGGTCAGCATGCCGCCCAGCCA
>CAYYUV010000026.1:0-14788 GCA_964474405.1 uncultured Oscillospiraceae bacterium | reverse complement strand
CCACGACCTCCAACATCTATACCCACTTGGATTACAGCACGAAAGTATCCTCGGCAAATGCGATTTTAAGCGTTTTCCCGACCTAACATCCCTCCGGAAAATGGAGGGATGCAGCCAAAAATAAGTGCTATTTTCAAAAATAGAGGGATTTTGGAGGGATAAAAAAGCCCGAAAACCCTAGATGTTATGCGGGTTTTCGGGCATGGTGCCGGTGGCCGGACTCGAACCGGCACGGTATCGCTACCGGTGGATTTTGAGTCCACTACGTCTGCCAATTCCATCACACCGGCTTATCTTCAATCCCAAGAACAAATTTCGGAAATCCGAGGGATGTTCAGGAGGGATGTAGAAGCCAAACTGGATATTCACTTGTCAAAATTGCCCTAACTGTGGGCGTTCTGCCGGGTATCGCGGGATTCGGCGCAGTAGATTTTGAGTCCGTCACGTCTGCCATTCCATCATTCCGGCGCAGATGGTATTTTATCATAGGCCGTGGGCAAATGCAAGCATTTTGACGCGGCGAATTCCGCGGCGGGGCTTATAGCTGGGGCGTCCAGTCCGTGACGCGCATTTTGGCGGTGAGGATGCGCACGACGCTTTGATTCAGCCGCTCCTCCGTAATGGTGCCGTCCGCCACGGCGGCATACAGGCCGGCAAGGATGCTGCGCTGATAGTCGTGATTTGCGCCGCAGAGGATCAGATCGCCGCCGGACAGGATAAACTGCACCGCGGCCCGCTCATGGGTATAGCGGCTGCGAAGCCCGGCCATGCGAAAATCATCCGACATCACCACGCCGGTGAAGCCAAGCTGCCCGCGCAAAACGTCGGTGATCAGCACGGAGGACATGGACGCGATGTTATCCGGGTCGATGTTTGGATATGCGATATGCGCGACCATTACGCCGTCCGCGCCCGCATTCACCGCGGCGGCAAACGGCACGAGTTCGTAATAGGACAGCTCATCAAGCGTTTTTTCGACGACAGGCGTTGTCGCGTGTGTATCCTCCGTGGTGGCGCCGTGTCCCGGAAAATGCTTGACAATCGCCAGACAGCCGCTCTCGTGCAGCCCCTCAATGCACGCCGCGCCGATATCGGCTGCGACATCCGCATCGGCGGAGATGATGCGTTTGCCGAGAAAGGTCTCGGACGGGTTCCTGGCAACGTCCATGACCGGCGCAAGGTCGGTGTTGATGCCGACAGAGACAAGCCCGTTTGCAATATAGGCAAATTGCTCCCGCGCGCGCTCCGTATCTCCCGAAGCGCCGAGCGTGGCTGCATGGGTCGGCCAGTTCGGCCATTTGAACCTGGTGACGTTGCCGCCCTCCACATCGGTGCTGATCAGCAGCGGAATGTCGGAATCGTTGTTCCGGTTCAGATCCGCGGTCAGCGCCGCGCACTGTGAAAAGCCGCCGTCGCTGTTGGCGCGGACGATGTTCGGCCCGTAGAGGATGACGTTGCCAATATGATAGGTGTGCATGATCTCCAGAAACGCGCTGCTGACGCCGCCGGTGCCGGAAAAGCCGAACATGAGCAGCTGACCGATCTTCTCCTCCGTTGACATGCGCTGAACGTAAGCAAGAAGAAGCTCCTCCTGCGAGGCGGGCGCGGCCGTGGGTGTGGGCTCGGGCGAAGGCGTCGGCGTGGGTTCGGGCGTAGGCTCGGGCGAAGGCGTCGGCGTCAAAAGCACGGCCGGGGCGCTGTCCGTCGGCACAACGACGATCTGCCCGCCGTTCTGGGTCTGCGGACGGCCGGAAAACAGGTTACAGCCCGTACTCACGAGCAACAGAACAATCAACATGGCAAGCAGCCGGTATTTTTTCATGCCGCCATTCTATCACAGCATGCAGAAATTGAAAAGCCGGTTGCCGCAAAGTCGCCCGTTTGCGTCAAAAGAAGGCCTCCCCCGCTGTGTTCGGAGCCAAAAACGCCCAAAATTCGGGCAATGTTTGACCGAATCGTAAAATCGGGGAAAAGCCCTTTACTTTCCGTACGGCGGCTGATATAATGCGATTCGTTCGCCTGAAAGGAGGGCTAAAAATGACAGGTTTTTTGGACATTATTTCTGATTTTACGATGGGCACCGGCATCTGGGTGTACCTGTTTATTTTCTTTGGAAAAATCGTGGAGGTGACGGCCTCGACCCTGCGTATGATCCTGATCAACCGCGGCGTCCGCACGGTCGGCGCCCTGATTGCGCTGGTGGAGATCGCGCTGTGGCTCGTCATCGCGAGCTCCGTGCTGAGCGGCTTCCGCGAGGACATCTGGAAGGGCGTGGCCTATGCGGTGGCCTACGCGGCAGGCAATTATCTCGGTTCCTGGCTGGATGAATGGTTTGCCTTTGGCCTGAGCTCGCTGCAGGTCGTTATCTCCGACCCTGACAAGGCGCGCGAGGTCAGCGGCATCATGCGCAAAAAGGGCTTTGGCGTCACGCTGATGGATGTGTACGGCGCCGAGGAGAAGCACACCATGCTGATGCTCACCATGAAGCGCAAGCGCACGCGCGAAGCGATTGCCGCCATCGAGGCGCAGTATCCCGAGGCAGTCATTTCGGTCAGCGACATCAAGTCGCAGCGCGGGGGCTACATGTCGAGCCGCATCCGCCCGGGGGTTGTGTGGAAGATCGGAAAGCGGTAAGCCTTCCGTCCCCCAAAATTAAACAAAAATAAACAGGCGCGGACAGAGCTGTCCGCGCCTGTTTGCATGCTGTCGGCCGCCAATTTGGCAGAAAGTACGGTCAGACGTCCGCCTTCCACAGCCCGTGGAGATTGCAGTACGCATAGGCCGAAACCGGCTCGCCCTCGCGCACGCAGAAGGTCGCCTCCGGCGCGTCGCCTGCCTGGAGCGAACGGCGCTGCCCGCCGTTTGCGGTGTGCAGATAGATCCACTGGATGCTGTGCTCCGCCGTCATCGGATGCGGCGCCGCGCCGATGCGAACCGTGACCTTGTTGCCGTCGCGCGTGATCACGGGCACATGCTTTTCGGTGCTCGCATCTACGGTGTTCGGAACAAGCTCCGCCATCTTCTCGCCGCAGCAGATCATCGGCACGCCCGAATTATGGATCATCCCCACCAGGTTTCCGCAATGTTTACAGATAAAAAACTTGACTTCTGTCATGTGTTTTTAGCTCCTTTCAAACTTGTATTATCAGCATATCACAGCAGATTTGGTTTGTCAAGAATAAGAATCATTGTTATTTTATCTGTTTGCAATTCCACATGGATGGGACTATAATATACTATCAATGTCAAATATCCCTGCGGCTTTGTCGCGGATCGGAGGATCGAAGCATGGAGAAAAAACGAATCGGCATTCTGGGCGCCACCGGTGCGGTCGGGATGGAGATGAAGAAGATACTGGAGGAGCGGCATTTTCCAATCAAGGAGCTGCGTCTTTTGGCAAGCGGCCGCAGTGCGGGCAAGAAGATCCCGTTTGCGGGCGGCGAAGTGACCGTGCAGGAGGCGGCGCCGGAGGCGTTTGCCGGGCTTGACATCGTCCTTGGCGCGGCGGAGAACGACATCGCCCGCGCCATGGCGCCCCATATCCGCGCGGCGGGCGCGGTGTTTATCGATAATTCCAGCGCCTTCCGTCTGGATGCGGATGTGCCGCTCATCGTTCCGGAGATCAACGGCTGCGACGCAAAGCTGCATCACGGGCTGATCGCCAACCCCAACTGCTCCACGATCATCGCGCTTATGGCGCTGTACGGCATCCACCGTGAGGCAAAGATCACGCGCGTGGTCGCCGCCACCTATCAGGCGGTCAGCGGCGCGGGTGCGGCGGGCCCCCGGGAGCTGGCAGAGGAGACCGAAAGCCTGTTGGCGGGAAAACCCGTCGTGCCGGAGGTCTTTCCCTATCAGATCGCATATAACCTGATCCCGCAGATCGGCGGTTTTGGGGAGAACGGCTATACCTCCGAGGAAATGAAGATGCAGAACGAGGGGCGCAAGATCCTGCATTGCCCCGATATGCTGGTAACCTGCACCTGCGTGCGCGTGCCGGTTGTGCGTTCGCATTCGATCGCGGTGACCTTCTCGACCGAGCGACCCGTCTCCGTGGAGGAGGCGCGGGCGCTGATCGCCGCGTCAAAGGGCTGCCGTCTTGTGGACGATCCGCAGAGCAAGCGGTATCCGATGCCGCTCGACACCAGCGATCAGGATCTGGTCTATGTTGGCCGCATCCGGCGGGATCTGACCGATCCCGCGGGGCTGACGCTCTGGTGCTGCGGCGACCAGATTCGAAAGGGCGCCGCCACCAACGCCGTGCAGATCGCGGAGCTGCTGTAAGCGAACGCCTCGCGCATCCGTTATGCAACAAAACACACAAAGAGCCGGCCATATAAGCCGGCTCTTACTTTATTATATCTGCGTTTTTTTCGGCTCCTTGCGTCAGTAGGCAACGCCCCATTTTTCCGCCAGTGCCTTTGCATCCAGGCACCAGCCCTGCGCAGCGTCCGGATAGAGGCCGATCTCCTCGTTGAACCAGGCGCAGAGCGCGTCATTGCCCGCCATCAGATAGATGCCTTTGCCGGCGGAGGTATCCGCTACGGTCACGGCGGAAAGCGCGGCGTCCGGATATGCCGCGGAATAGAACGCCATGCTGCCGGCGGAATCGGCAACCGCATCGATCTCGTCTGCCGCAAGCGCGGCAAAGCACGCGTCCGCATCGGCATAGGCGGTGACCGTGGCGTTTGGAAACGCGGCCGTCACCGCGTCCGCATACGGCAGCCCCGTGCGCACGCCAAAGCGGAATTTTTGCATGTCCTTTGCCGGACGCGCGGCGTCCGCCTGTCGCACATAGACCGCAAGATCCGCCTTGCCCCAGAGGTTATAGCCCGCAGTCACGACATAATCGCCCGGAACGCCGCCGATCAGCAGCCCGCTCATGACGGCGTCAACCGTGCCCGTCGACAGCGCGGACAGCATCTCCTCCATCGTGGAAAACACAACAGGCTCCAGCGTCACGCCCAGATCCTGCGCCAGCTGCGATGCATACGCGCATTCCCATCCGTACCAGCGTCCCGCCGTATCGAAGGCCGTTGCAGCGCCGCTTTCATCCCACGCGGTGGGCTTCTGAAACCAGGAACAGCCATAAGCGCGCATGCCGACGCGCAATACACCGCGGGCGCGGATTGCGTCCGGGGCATGCCCCTCGGGCAGTGTCATAGGATCCAGCGTGGGCTCCGGCGTGGGCGTGGGCATCGGCGTCGGCACGGCGGTCGGCGCGGGCGTGGCCGGGACGGTGGGCTCCGGCGTGGGCCCGCCCTGATTGCCGAGCAAGCCGCATCCGCATGCCTGTCCGAGCAGCAGGCAGCATACAACAGTCACGCCCAAGCCCCGTATGGTCCGTGTTCGCATCCTTATCTCTCCCCGCTCATTTGTTTTACCAGCAGTATAGCACAGCGCGGCCTGCCGCGCAACGAACGCGGCGCGAACGGGCGTCCGCCCGTGAACTTCACAAAAAATGCAAATCAGTTTGACAACTTTCTTACATCTTCGACCTATTGACGACACAATCCAAAGGTATGATTTAGTTAACAAATTAAGGGAGGAGGACAGCCCGACCAAGTCGGTCCGCGTCATTCCCCGGCGCAGCTGTCCTGCTTCCCGCCTAACAACAACACGCGTCCGTCCGGGCGCGTTTTTTTTGCGCCCCGCGACGGCTGCCCCGGTGATCCCGCAGCGCATGACCCGGGGGCTGTGGAACGGCGGTTGCCAAGCGCCATGAATTGCGGTAGAATACAATGATTCGCCGTGGCACGAAAGCCCGGCGGGATCGATTATGGGGGTTTTTGATGGAGCACCTGGTTGTTTCCTTCCGCGTGGTTGCGCCGCTGCTGATCCTGATGGCGATCGGGGTTCTTATCCGCAGGACGGGGCTGATCCCCGAAGCGGGCTTTCGTTCGGCCAACAAGCTGGTGCTGTATGTGGCCATTCCTGCGCTGATTGCAAAGAACATCCTCACCTGCGATCTGTCCGGGCTGGCGGATGTACGCTTTACCGTGTTTCTTATTGTTTCGCTCCTGCTGCTGTTCGGCGTGCTGATGGCGGCGGTGCCTCTGTTTTGTCACGAACCAAAGCGCAGGGGCGTCCTGATTCAGGGGCTTTACCGCACCAACGACGCGGTGTATGGGCTGGCGATCGGCTCCGCGCTGCTTGGGGAAAATCACATGGCCACGGTCGCGTTTGCCATCGCGCTGTCGGTGCCGATCTTCAACATTTTGGGCGGGGTTCCGCTTGAGCTGTACAGCGGCGGCAGACCGAACGTCAAAAAGCTTGTTTGGAACGTGATCAAAAATCCGATCGTTCTGGCAGTGCTCGGCGGCATCTTGGTGCGCGCGCTGATGGAGATTTTCTCCTTCTCCCTGCCCGTTGTGCTGGAAAAACCGCTCTTTTCGCTGTCGGCGATGTGTTCGCCGCTGGCGTTTGTGGTGCTGGGGGGGCTGATCTCGTTTTCCTCGGTCAAAAAGAATTATGCCGTCCTCTCCGTATTTACGGCGGCGCGCCTCATTGTGATTCCGGCGGTCATTCTGGGCGCGGCGCTGCTGTGCGGGTTTTCGGGGGCGCAGCTGGTGGCGGTGCTGCTGATCTTCGGCGCGCCTACCAGCTTGGCGAGTTTTCCCATCGCCTGCAGCTATGACTGCGACACCGAGCTTGCGGGCGAGCTGGTCGCGGTGACGACCGTATTTTCCTTTTTAAGTATGTTTGTCGCCATCACCATCTTTTCCGTAGGAGGTATTGTATGACCGACCGACTGTATCTTGCGGACAGCCACCTGTTTTCCTGCGACGCCACCGTCACCGCCTGCCGCGCATCGGAGGACGGCGGCTATCTTGTCACGCTTGACCGGACGGTGTTCTTTCCCAACAAGGGCGGACAGCCGTGCGACACCGGACTGATCGAAAATGTGCGCGTCAGCTCCTGCGACGAGGAGGGCGAAGCGCTTTTACACCGGACGGAGCAGCCGCTTGCCGTGGGCGCGCGGGTTCAGGTCAGCATCGACGCCGACCGCCGGCTTGACATCATGCAGCAGCACACCGGCGAGCATCTGCTGTCCTACTGTGCATACCGGCTGTTTGGCGCGGCCAACGTCGGCTTTCACTGCGCGCTGGATTACGCAACGCTCGATCTGGATCGCCCGCTGACGGCCGACGAGATCTGTCAGATGGAGCAATATGCCAACCGCCTTGCCGCCGAAAATGCGCCGGTCACCGCAACGGTCTATGCCTCCGAGGATGCGATCCGGGATTTGCCGCTCCGAAAGCACGCCGAAGGGCTGATAGCGCCGATCCGGCTGGTGGAGATCCGCGGGTCGGATCTGTGCACCTGCTGTGCGCCGCATGTGCGCGCGACGGGTGAGATCGGCCAGCTCAAGATCATTGAACAGGCCAATTACAAGGGCGGCATGCGGCTGACGTTTCTATGCGGCATGCGTGCGCTTCTCTATGCCCGGCGGCTGGAAACCGCCATGCAGGGGCTGGCACGCCGTTTCTCCACCGCATGGGAGAACGTGCCCGCCGCCGTCGAAAAGCAGGGGACGGAGCTTACCTCGGCGCGGCGGCTCATCAAAAAATACGAGCTGGAGCTGGACTCTGCGCTGGCCGCGCGGCTGAACGCCGAAGCGAAAACCGTGCGGGGCACGCGGCTGATTGTGACGTTGACCGAGGACATGGAAGCAAAGAGGCTCAGGCCGCTTGCCGCGCAGCTGATGCAGGGCAAAACGCTCGCCGCGCTGTTTTCGCGCTGCGACGGGCAGGTTTATTATATCCTGGCGACCGAGGGCACCGGGCTCGACATGGGTGAGCTTGCAGGCGCGGTCAACGCGGCGATATGTGGCAAGGGCGGCGGCCGCGGCTCCCTCGCGCAGGGCAGCGCGCCCGCGGGCTCCGCGCTTGCGGACACCGTGCGACAGCTTGCGGATTATTTTCAAAAGCGCCTGAACGCATAACACTTCTATCGAAAAACTTTGTTTTTCGATAGGGTAACCGCTCCTGCCTACAATCCTACGGATTGCACCCTCCGGGCACTTCTAATGTCACCTTCGGTGACCAAGCAAGCTTGCCGGGCGGCAGGAAGCACAGGGAAACCGCCCGTACCGGGGGCTTCGATCCCCGAAACCCCCAAGCGTTTTTCGACGTCGAACATCAGCCCGCCTCGCGCGGGCCGTCCAGATAGGCGATTACGCCGTCCGCAATCGCGCGGGCAAGCGTCGTCTGATAGGCAGGGTCCTGCAAAAGGCGCTCCTCGTCCGCGTTGCTCAAAAAACCGCATTCAATCAGCACCGACGGCACCTTGGGCACGCGCGTCACATAGTTATCGCCGGGGTTAGCCAGTCGGGCCGGCAGGGAAAGCGCGCAGGTCAGCGCATCGATGACGCTCTGCGCCAGCGCAGGCCCCTCCTCCGGCTCCGATCCCGTCTGATAGTAGACCATGGGTCCGCGCACGCTGCGATCCCGAAACTTATTCATATGAATGGACACGGTCACATCCGCACCCTCGGTGGACAGGATCTGGCCGCGCACGCGCATATCCTCACGCTTGGTGGGCGCGAGTGCATCCGCCCCGGTTCGCGTCAGCACGACCTCCGCCCCCGCCTCCGTCAAAAACGTCGCCACCTGCAAGCCGACCTGCAAATTCAGCTCGGCCTCGGGCATACCTGTGTCCGTACCCACCGCACCGCCGTCCGCGCCGCCGTGACCGAAATCCAGCACGACGCACCAGCGCGGCGCAGGCAGCAGCGTGGGCGCGGGCGTGGACGGGCATGTGGCCGCGGGACGCGCACAGCCGGTCAGCACCAGCAGCAGAAGCAGCAAACAACAGCGCAGTTTCATACGGCAAATTATGCAAAATAAGAGGAATCTATGCTCCGCGCACCGCGGGGGCATGCGATCCGTTGCCCCGCAGAAATCCGCATCTTTACCCGCAGAAACCGTCATGCTATAATAAAGTGTTTGGGAGGTGATGAGGATGTATCTGATCGCAGGGCTCGGCAACCCCGGGCTGTCCTATCGCAAATCGCGGCACAACGTGGGGTTTTTGGCGTTGGACGCCATCGCAGAGAAGGCGGGCATCCGCATCCGTCAAAAGGGGTTTTCCGGACTGTACGGGGACGGCACGCTGGGTTCGGAGCGCGTGATCCTCGTCAAGCCGCAGACGTATATGAATCTGTCGGGCGATTGCGTCGGGCAGATGCTGCGCTTTTACAAGCTGCCGCCCGAGCGGTTGTTGGTGATCTATGACGACATCGACCTTCCGGTGGGCGCGATCCGCATCCGCCCGTCCGGGTCTGCCGGCACGCACAACGGCATGCGCTCGATCCTTGCCACCGTCCACAGCGAGCAGTATCCGCGCATCCGCATCGGCATCGGCAAGGATGAACAGCTATTATTGACCGATTATGTGCTCAAACGCCCCTCCCGGCCGGAGCAGGCGCTCCTTGCTGACGCGTATGACCGCGCGGCAGAGGCGGCGGCGCTCATTGTATCCGGGCGGATCGACGAGGCACAGCAGCGCTTTAACAAAAAACATGAAGGGACACAGCCACATTGATGACCGACGCGCTCTATCAAGCAATCGGGCGTGACCCCGCCGTTCGCCAGCTGACGGAAGCGCTTGCCGCGGGACATGGCCCGGCGGCCGTATTTGGCATGCCGGACGCCATGCGCCTGCTGACAGCCGCGCTGCAGGCGCGGGAGCATACGCTTTTGTATGTGACGGCGACCGAGCAGGAGGCCGTGCGCGTTCACGACGGGATGAACCGGGTCAGCCCCGGCGCGCTGCTGTTTCTGCCGCGGGAAATGCCGCTGGTCGATATGCAAGCCGTATCGTTTGACACCCGCGCTGCCCGGCTTGCGGCGCTGACGCAGCTGACGCTCGGCACGCCGCAGCTTGTGGTTGCGCCCGCCTCCGCGCTGCTTGAGGTGCTTGCGCCGCCGGACGCGTTTTCAAACGCGCTTGTCACCGTGCAGACGGGTGACACGCTTTCTCCCAAGGCGCTCCTTTCAGCCCTGACCATGGGCGGTTATGAGCGGGTGGAGCTGATTGAGGGACGCGGCCAGTGCGCCGCGCGCGGCGACATCGTAGACGTTTTTCCGCCCCAGGCCGACAACCCCTGCCGCATCGAGTTTTTCGGCGACGAGATCGACCAGATCCGCACCTTTGACGTGCTGACGCAGCGCTCGCTGGAGCAGGCGCGCTCCGTCCTTTTGCCGCCGGCGTATGAGACGCCGCAGCCCGTAGCGCTGATCCGCCGCGCGCTCAAAAAGCTAGGCGATGCGGACGGTTTTTCGCTTCAGCGCGCCGCATGGGAGCAGGACGCGCCCTGCGTCGGCGCGGATGTGCTTGTTCCTCTGCTGTATGACGAGACGGCGACGCTGCTGGATTATCTGCCGCACAGCGCGATGATTTATGTCAACGAGCCGCAGCGCGTGCTGGACGAAGCGCGCGCGGAGGAGACCATCTTTTCCGAAACGGTTGCCGCCACGCTGGAGCGCGGTGCAGGACATCCCGCGCAAAGCCGGCTCTTGATCCGCGCCGGTTCGCTCGTCCGCGCGCTCGACACGCCGCGCACCGCGGCGCTCTATGCGCTGTTCCGCCAGTCACAGCTGCTGCAGGGCCGCGTCCGTGTCGCCTTTGACGCGCAGACCCCGCCGCAATACCTCGGCAACACCGAGCAGTTGGCCGCCGACCTTTTGCGGCTGCGTGCCCAGAACGAAGCCGTGCTGATCTACGCGGGCGACGCGTCCGACCGGCTTCGGGAGGAGCTTGAAGCGTATCATGTGCCGCTTGCCACGGCGGAGACGCTCCGGCGCGCGCCGCAGGCGGGCGAGATCCTGCTGCTTGGCGAGACGCTGCCGCAGGGCTTTACGCTTCCGAACCTGCGGCTGACGGTGCTGACCCGTGCCGAGATCTTCTTTCGTCAGGAATCGCGGCAAACCCGCAAAAAGCGCGGCCAGCTCATCTTTTCCGATCTGAAGGTTGGCGATTATGTCGTGCATGAGACGCACGGCGTAGGCAAGTTCACCGGTGTTGAACAGCTGACCGTGACGGGCTGCACGCGGGATTATCTCTTATTTGAATACCGCGGCGGGGACAAGCTGTACATCCCGACCGACCAGCTTGACCGCATCCAGAAATACACCGGCGCGGGCGAGGACGTCACGCCCCAGCTCTCGCGGCTGGGCGGCAGCGAGTGGCAGCAGCGCGTCGGCCGGGCAAAGGCCTCGGCAAAGAAGCTGGCGGTGGATCTTGCGGCGCTGTATGCCGCCAGATCCTCTCACCGCGGGTTTGCCTTCTCCCGCGATACCGAGTGGCAGCGGCGGCTTGAGGCGTCGTTTGCCTATGAGGAAACGCCGGATCAGGCCTCCTCGCTCGAGGAGATCAAAAAAGACATGGAGTCCCCGCGGCCGATGGACCGGCTGCTGTGCGGCGACGTCGGCTACGGAAAGACCGAGGTGGCGCTGCGCGCGGCGTTTAAGGCGGTTCAGGATTCCAAGCAGGTCGCCTTTTTGGTGCCCACAACCATCCTGGCTCAACAGCATTACAACACCCTGACCGCCCGGTTTGCGGATTATCCGGTGCGTCTGGCCTGCCTGTCGCGTTTTTCGCCGCCGGCCGAGCGCGAAAAGACCAAGAAAGCGCTCAAATCCGGCGAGATCGACCTGGTCGTCGGCACGCACGCACTGCTGGCCAAGGATGTGACGTTCCGCGATCTCGGGCTTTTGATCGTGGATGAGGAGCATCGCTTCGGCGTCAACCACAAGGAGCGGATCAAGGCCATGCGCCGTGAGGTCGATGTGCTGACGCTGACGGCAACGCCAATCCCGCGGACGCTGAACCTGTCCATGACCGGCATCCGCGACATCTCGACCATCGAAACGCCGCCGCAGAACCGCTATCCGGTGCAGACGTTTGTCATGGAATATACCGACGCGCTGCTCATCGGTGCCATGCGCAAGGAGCTGTCGCGCGGGGGGCAGGCGTTTTTGGTATCCAACTTTGTCCAGGGCATGGAGGGCACGCTCAAAAAGCTGCGGGAGCTGCTGCCGGACGCACGGATCGACATGGCGCACGGGCAGATGCCGGAAGGGCGGCTCGAGCAGGCTATGCTGGCGTTTCTGAACCGGGAGACGGACATCCTGCTTTGCTCGACGATCATCGAAAGCGGCGTGGACATCCCCAACGCGAACACGCTCTTTGTGCTGGACGCGGATAAGCTGGGGCTGGCACAGCTCTACCAGCTGCGCGGGCGTGTCGGCCGTGCCACGCGCATGGCCTATGCCTATTTTACGGTGCCGAAAAGCCGCGAGGTCAACGAGCAGGCGCAGAGACGGCTGCTGGCGATCCGCGAGTTTACGCAGTTTGGCGCGGGCTTCCGCCTTGCCATGCGCGATCTGGAGATCCGCGGCGCAGGCGCGCTGCTTGGGGCGGAGCAGCACGGGCATATTGCCGACATCGGCTACGACTATTACTGCAAGCTCATGCGCCAGGCCGTGCGCGAGGCAAGGGGCGAAACCGTCCTGCCGGATCTGGAGCCCGTGATCGATCTTCCCATCAGCGCGTACATCCCTCATTCATTTGTCATGAGCGAGGTGCTGCGGCTGTCGATGTATAAGCGCATCGCGGAGGTCGCCTCCCGCGCCGAACATGACGATCTGTGGGACGAGCTGACCGATCGCTACGGTGAGCTGCCGCCGGAGGTCGAGAACCTGATGCGGCTGGCGCTGATCCGCGCGTATGCGATCCGGGCGCGCATTGCCGAGATCGGGACAAAGGGCGGCCGGCTGACCCTGCGTTACGACGAGGGCGCCTCCCCCGACGGGGCGCGGCTGCTGGCCGTGCTGCAGGGGCAGAAGGGCGCGCATTTGATGGCGACGCAGCCCCCGGCCATCGAGATTTACGGAAAGGACGCCGATCTCGCACAAAATGTCACAAACCTTCCACAATTCCTTTATCAGTTACTGCATTGCAACATAGAGGAAGTTGCGATATAATGGTTGAACATCGGCGCTGGGGGGCGCCAAGAAAGGAACATAACGATGAATCATTACTGGAAAAAAGCGGCAGCTATGCTTGTCGCGCTGCTGCTTGTCGTCAGCTTTGCCGGATGTCTAGAGAAAAGTGAGGACGGCGCCACCGTGCCCGGTTCCACCGATGCGGTGGATACGGCGGAGGAGCTGGATTACACCGCAACGGCTATCGAGCTGGGCGATGTCAAGATCACCGTTCAGGATATCAAGGACATCTATGACGAATACGCATATTACATGCAATACTACGGCATGGAGGTGGATGCCGAAACCGCTCTGTCCTATGCCGAAGAGAGCGCGCTGAACTCCTACCTGCTGGTGTGGCAGGCAGGCCTGCAGGGCGTCACGCTTTCGGATGAGGAGCTTGCCGAGGTGGATACGGCTGTGGAAGATCAGCGCAAGCAGCTGATCGAATACTATATCGAATCGCTCCAGCAGGAGGGCGGCACCGATACGACCGATTATGAAACCTATGCCCTCGAGCAGATCGAAAGCGACGTCATGACCAATTACGGCATTACGTTTGACGAGTACATGCAGACCTATCGCACCTATGTGGTCAACAGCAAGCTGGGCGAAAAGGTTGAAACGATCTTCAATGAGACGATCGACATCACCGACGACGAGGTTGAAAAGTGGTACACCGATACCTCTGCGGAGCAGGCGACCACCTTTGCCACGACCCCGGCGGATTACCAGAGCGTAGTCGCCGACTTTGAGTCCGGCGCATCGATGACTCCGGCGCTTGTCGTGCCCGAGGGCTATTCCCGCGTGCGGCTGGTCTGCGTCACGCCGGAGACCGAGCTGGACGCCGCCTACGACACCAACAAGACCGAGATGACCTCTCTGGAGGCCGAATACGGCGCGCTTGTGCTCACCGGCTCCGATGCCGATCGGCAGGCCGAGATCAAGACCCGCTATGCCGAGCTGCAGGCCGAGAACGACGCACTGTATGAGGCATATGTCTCCGTCGCACGCGAGAACGCGGCAAAAGCGAAGGAAGCTCTTGACGGCGGCACCGCGTTTGCCGACGTGATGAAGACGTTCAACAGCGTTGAGCCCACCGAATCCGCGCTGGAGAAGGGCGAACTGCTGTATGTCACAGAGGAGACGGAGGATGAACTTGACGCCGCGCTGATTGAGGCGATTGCCGCTCTTGAGGACGGCGCATATTCCGATGTGATTCAGATTGACGACAGCTACTACATCGTGCAGCTGGTCGG
Source organism: uncultured Oscillospiraceae bacterium (assembly GCA_964474405.1). Lineage (GTDB taxonomy): Bacteria > Bacillota > Clostridia > Christensenellales > CAG-138 > CAYYUV01. The sequence goes on along the minus strand of CAYYUV010000026.1, from coordinate 540 downwards.
CGCGGAGCCCGCGGGCACCGTCGCGTTTGCAGACGCCAAGGACACCATCCGCGCAGCCGCGCTGGATGAGAAGCGTTCCACCGCCTGGACCGAGATTCAGGATGAATGGTACACCGAGGCCTCCGGCATCGCCGTCTATCACCGCGACGCGTACGCGTCTCTGGGTCAGTAATCTAAAACAACTGTCGAAAAACTGTTTTGGATAACCGCTTTCTGCCTGCAATCCTTCGGATTGCAGGCAGAAAGCACAAGGAAACTGCTCACAACCGAGCGATTGCCGAAACCCCTTAGGCCTTCGGCGTTTCATCAAGGCGCTATGCTTCCGCTTGCGGCAGCAGCCTTCCGTTCCGGCGGCATGCCGCCGAAGCCCCCAAAGCTTTGTAGACAAGCCAGAAAAAACCCCGCGGCGATTGCCGCGGGGTTTTGGTTTGTTCGGATATCGCTGTTCTCCGGAGAATTATCTCTTGGAGAACTGGGGCGCTCTGCGGGCTGCATGCAGACCGTACTTTTTGCGCTCCTTCATGCGCGGGTCGCGGGTCA
>CAYYUV010000025.1:0-15254 GCA_964474405.1 uncultured Oscillospiraceae bacterium | reverse complement strand
GGGCAGCTTGTCGCCTTCCTGCGCCAGGATCGGCTCAACGACCTTGTCAAAGTACTCGGTTGCTTTCACCTTCACGGGCACCGCACCGGTCGTGGCGTTTGCCCATTCGGCGGGTACTTTCACTTCCTGCAGGCCGCTGATGGCGATATCAATCGCATCCCAGTTCTTCTTTACGATCGCGTCGCCCTTTTTGCCGTAGGTCTTCTTGGCATAGGCCTTCATGTACTCGTCGGCCTTCTCGTAGGGGATCACTTCGGCCAGTTTGAAGAACGCCGCCTGCATGATGGTGTTGATACGGTTACCCATACCCACCTTCAGCGCAAGGTCAATCGCGTCGATATTCCAGAAGCGGATATGTTTCTTGGCAAGCTGCTTTTTCATGCTGGCGGGCAGATGGCTGTCCATCTCCGCGGCCGTCCACGGGCTGTTCAGCAGGAATACGCCGCCGTCCTTCAGACCGGCAAGCATATCGTACTTCGTAACATAGCTGGGGTTGTGGCAAGCTACAAAGTCAGCCGCGTCAATCAGATACGTGCTCTGGATCGGTTTCTTGCCGAAGCGGAGGTGGCTGACCGTAAGGCCGCCGGATTTCTTGGAGTCATAGGCGAAATAGCCCTGCGCATACATGTCGGTATGGTCGCCGATGATCTTGATGCTGTTTTTGTTGGCGCCGACGGTGCCGTCGGAACCCAGGCCGTAGAATTTGCATGCGATCGTGCCCGCGGGCGCGGCGTTGACCTGCTTGCCGAGGGGCAGGTTGGTGTGCGTCACATCGTCGATGATGCCGACGGTGAAATGGTTCTTGGGCTCCTTCTTGTCCAGGTTGTCATAGACGGCCTTGACCATCGTGGGCGTGAATTCCTTGCTGCCGAGGCCGTAACGGCCGCCGACCACCGCGATGTCGGTGCGTCCGGCTTCCTTGAGCACGGAGCAGACGTCCTCATACAGCGGCTCGCCCAAAGAGCCGGGCTCCTTGGTGCGGTCGAGCACGGCAAGGCGCTTGCAGGACGCCGGAATGGCGGCAAGCAGCTTCTCCGCGGACAGCGGGCGATACAGATGAATCTTGATCAGGCCGAGCTTTTCGCCCTTGGCGTTGAGGTAATCGATCGCTTCCTCAGCCACGTCTGCGCCGCTGCCCATGATGATCATGACGTTCTCTGCGTCCGGCGCGCCCACATAGTCAAACAGATGATAGTGGCGACCGGTCAGGCGGCCGACCTCCTCCATGTAATGCTCGACAATGCCGGGGACGGCGTCGTAATATTTGTTGGCAGCCTCTCTGCCCTGGAAATAGATGTCCGGGTTCTGTGCGGAACCGCCGAGGTGCGGATGCTCCGGGTTCATGGCGCGGGCGCGGAAGCGCGCCACGGCGTCATAATCGACGAGCTTGGCCATGTCGGCATAGTCGATCATTTCGATCTTCTGTACCTCGTGAGAGGTGCGGAAACCGTCAAAGAAATGCACAAACGGCACGGAGGATTCGATCGCGGACAGATGCGCAACCAGCGCCATGTCCATGACCTCCTGCACCGAACCCGCGGCCAGCATCGCAAAACCGGTCTGGCGGCAGGCCATCACATCGCTGTGATCGCCGAAGATGGACAGCGAATGCGCGGCCAATGCACGCGCGGAAACGTGGAACACGCCCGGCAGCAGCTCGCCGCTGATCTTGTACATGTTCGGGATCATCAGAAGAAGGCCCTGCGACGCGGTGAACGTCGAGGTCAGCGCGCCCGCTTTCAGCGAGCCGTGAACAGCGCCCGCGGCGCCGCCTTCGGACTGCATCTCCGCGATGCGGATCTTCTGGCCGAACAGGTTGACACGCCCGTTTGCGGCCCATTCATCCGCGACCTCAGCCATCGGGGATGACGGCGTGATGGGATAGATGGCGGCAACATCCGAGAACGCATACGCAACGTGCGCAGCCGCGGTATTGCCGTCGATGGTCATGGTCTTTGCCATTTCTTGCCTCCTGTTATTCTTGGGGTTTAGCCCTTTTGTACCATTTGCCATTATATCCGTATCGACCGATGACTGTCAACCGAATGCGGGCTTATTTCCTAATATATTTACACGTTTCGCATGTCGCCTGCGGGGGCGCGCCGCCAAACGCAAAGCGCCGCTCAAGGGGGTGAGCGGCGCCTGCTGCCGGGGAGCCGGAAGGGGGTAGCTCCCAGGCGATAGGGATGGTTGGGGGTATCAATAAACATCGGGGGGAACCGACGGTTATTGCCTTTGTTCAAGGCGGAGCGTCCCGGACGCATCAGCTGTCCGTAGGCTTATACTCCTCGAACGTGACGGTCACGGTGATCCGCTGACCGCTGCGCTGTAAGGTTATTGTGGCCGTATCGCCCGCGTTGTATGCGGCAATGGCGGCGGAAAGATCGGTGTTCGACGAAATCTCCGTATCATCGACCGCAAGGATCAGATCGCCCGTCTCAATGCCCGCCTTCTCGGCGGCGCTTTGTGCGATCACGTCCGTCACCTGTACGCAATAGGTGCTCTGCTGGTTGAACATAAAGCCGTAATCGCTGCGCATGGTTACGTTCTGCGTGTATACGCCAAGCGCGGCCCGGCCGGTGATATAGCCGTAGTTGAGCAGATCGTTGATCTCGGACACGACGCTGTTGACCGGGATGGCAAAGCCAAGCCCTTCTGCATCCTCATCGGAGACCTTTGCGTTGACGATGCCGATCAGGCAGCCGTTCGAATCGAACAGCCCGCCGCCCGAGTTGCCCGGGCTGATGGCGGCGTCGGTCTGCACCAGAGTCATCTGGGTGTTTTCAACCGTGAGGGTTCTTGAGACGGCGGAGACGATGCCGCTGGTCGCGGTGCCGCGCAGCTCGCCCAGCGGGTTGCCGATGGCGATGACGTCCTCGCCCACGGTCAGCATGTCCGAATCACCAAACACCGCGGCGGTCAGATCGGCGGCATCAATCTTGATGATGGCCAGATCGTTGCGGGCGTCGGCGCCCACCAGCGTCGCCTCATACGAGGTGTCGTCGTTCAGGGTGACGGTGATGCTCTTGGCGGAATCCACCACATGCGCACAGGTTGCAATGTAGCCGTCCGCCGTAAGGATCACGCCGCTGCCGGAGCCCGTCGCCTCATAGGTGGACAGACCGCCGAAGCCATAGCCCGTCGCGTCCACCGTCACGTCGATGCCGACCACCGACGGAGCGCACATCTCGACGATCTGGGCGCGGGTATACGCGCCGCTGCTTGTCATTTCGGTGTTTCGATAGGTCTGGAGCTGGCCGTCGGTATCGCCCGTGGATACGGCCGTGCTGTCCCCCGCGGGAACCGCGGTGGCGGCGGCCGTGCTCTGGGGGAGCGCCGCGCTTTGCGAGGCGTCGTTGTTCCTTGCCAGCATCAGCCCGCCGAACAGGCCGATCACGGTTGTCAATACGATACAGCAAACGAACACCGCAAGGCCGATGGATGTTTTTTGTTTGCCGCGTCCCGGTTCCCGGGGTTGCTGATACGAGCCGTATTCCATATGCTTCATCTCCTTGATCTTAGGCATAGCTTACCCTATAAATTTGAACCCACAAGGGCGACGGTGCGATAAAATTGTGGCGATTTTGTCACAAAGCGGAGATGACGCGCCTGCGCCGTCACGACAGACGCGCCTGCGCCGTCACGACAGAACCCCCTGCGTCCCGGACGCCGCCACTTGACGCAGGCAGTCCCGGCAGGGTAAAATGTCGTTATGAAAACGTTAAGATGGGTTGTGGATAAGCTGCTGGCGCTTGTCAAGGGCGCCATCATCGGCCTGGCGGTCGTCATCCCCGGCGTGTCCGGCGGATCGATGATCATGACCTTCGGCATCTATGAGCGCGCGCTGGATATCACCTGCGCCGACAAAAAGCGCCGCAACAGCGCGCTGCTGTTTCTGCTGCCGTATGTGCTGGGCATTGTCGTGGGCGTGCTGCTGCTGGCGGGCGTGATCGAATGGATGTTCTCCCGCTTTCCGCTGCAAACCATCCTGCTGTTCACGGGTCTGATCCTGGGCAGTCTGCCCATGCTGCTTGGGCATGTGAAGGGCAAGCACGTTACGTTTTTCAGCATATTTTGGCTGGTTCTGATGGTCGCGGTGCTGATCGTGCTGCCGTACCTCAGCGGCGGCGCCACGCGCGATGCGCATCTGGAGCTGTCGCTTTGGGGGTGTCTGCTGTCGGCGATACTGGGCTTCATCGCCGCCGGCACGATGATCGTGCCCGGCGTGTCCGGCTCCATGGTCATGCTGGTCATGGGCTATTATCACGATCTGCTGCGGCTGGTGGACAGCGTCAAGGACGCTTTGCTTGCGGGGGACTTCCGTCTGCTGCTGCAAAACGCGCTGCCGCTGATCCCATTTGGCATTGGCGTGATCGTGGGGATTCTGGTCGTGACAAAGCTCTTGCGCTGGCTGCTTTTGCGCCATGAGGTCACCACCTATTTTGCCATCATCGGACTGATGGCCGCGTCGCCCTATGCGATCTTTGTAAAATCGTGGGAGGAGGGCATCCTCGTCCCCTCGTCGCTGACGCTTGTCAGCTTTCTTACCGGCGCGGTGTGTCTGGCGGTCGGGTTTTTCTTCGCCTGGTGGATGGATCGGCAGGAGCGGCGCCGGTAAATTGGCCGCGCTCCGCGGGATCGGGTAAAGCAATCATTAAACACGGCACAGCCGGGGGGACAGTTTTTTGTCAATCCTCCGGCTTTATTTTTTTGCCCCAGACGTCCATCGCATAAGCGATGGAAAAGCCCACGACAGCGCAGCCCAGGCAGCCCAAAATGTTCAGGATACCCGAGAACTCGGTGGGTACGATGGCCAGCACCGACGCCGCCACAAAGCCCACGATGGCGTGGCTCATGATGGAATAATGCTTTTCAAACAGGCCGTTGACCAGCCGCGCCAGCAGCAGCGCGACCACGGCAATCCCGCCGAGCACCGGCAGAATAACGCCAAAGTCCAGCCTGCCGATCCCGTCCGACATCGGCTGATACAGCCCGACAAAGATCAGGATGGAGGACGAGCTCATGCCGGGCACGATCAGCGAAAGCCCCCACACCGCGCCGCAGAACAGATACCACGGGATGCTGGGCGTGAGCTGCCGCTGCTTTGCCAGATCCAGCACCAGCAAAATGGAAAGCAGCGCGGCAAACGCCACGATCATGGAGACGATGCTGCCCTTGCCGCGACCCTGCTTGCCCGCATCCTTCCAGAGCATCGGGATGGTGCCGATAATGAGGCCGATAAACAGGCACACGGCGTAGCTTTCCGCCCCGGTGAACATCCAGCTGACAAGCTTGGCAAACAGCACAAAGCCCACGGCCGCGCCGATGCCCACGGGGACAAAGAGCTTCCAGTTTTGCTTGAGCGCCTTGATCGGATGCGTCAACAGCGCCATCAGCGGGCGATAGATGCCAAACAGCACCGCCAGAACGCCGCCGCTGATGCCGGGCAGGATGGCGCCGCCGCCGATCAGCGCGCCCTGAACAATACGATAAAGAAATAGAATGGCTTTTTTCATGGACAACTGTCCTTTCTGTACGGATCGGGACGGCCCCCAGATTTTGATAGGTTTCCCCCATTGTACCGGGGGCGCGGCAGGATTGCAAGAGGCAAATGATTTCGCGTCCCTGCCAGCGACGGCAGGCCGAATAACGGCAGGCAACACAAAAGGCGTTGCAAAAAAAGCACCCGTCCCTTCCCGCGCGAAAAGGGCGGATGCACGCCGTGTTGTTTGCGCCTTTGACCGGCCCGGGCGGGGCTGCATACGCCGCTTGCTTTGTCCGCCGCCAGGCTAGAACCAGGTGATCTTGACGCGCTTGCCGCAGCGCGTGAGGCAGTCGGCCAGATCCTCCGCCAGATGCTGCTTGGCGCGGAAGCCAAGCGTGCCGCTGTCTTGCTGATAGGCCTCGTTGTCGGCGCGGCCGATAAACAGATCGACGTCGGTCGCCTGCTCCAGCAGCAGCGCCGCGATCTGCGAGGCGCCGTCCTTTTTGCCCGCGCGCGCAAAGTATCCGGCGTTGCTGCCCGCATAATCGTTCGCGTGACGCAGCACATGCGACAGCGTGACCATGCCCTCGGTCACCAGATCCACGCCCTCGATCCGCGAGATCGGCGGCACGGTGGGGTCGGGCGTCTCTGAAACGGGAATCACGGGCTTATCCAGATAGCGCGCGGCGACCTTGGCGGTGGTTCCGCCGCAGACAACGTGCCTGCCGCGCTTGGAAAAGAACAGCTCCATCATGCGCGCATCGTCCGCCGGGTCGCGCGGGGGGCCGAACGCCAGATTGACCTGCACGCGCTTGCAGATGCGGCAGGTCAGCACGGTGGTGTCGTCGCCCGGTTTCCCGCCGTACAGCGAACGCAGCTGGTCAAGCAGGATCGTGCAGATCTCCTTGGACGAATAGCCGGGGTAATAGAACGCTTCGAGATAGCTCGTCACGCCGGAAAGATCCCAGTTGTAATCCAGCTCGATCCCCGTGCTGGCGTACAGGGCGCCGTCCGACAGCGCAACAAGCGTGTCGCCGCACCGGAGCGCAAACCGCGAAAGGTACACGTCCCGCCCGTCCACCCGGCGGCAGGTCTCCGGATAATCGGTGCGCACACCGTCCCTGAGCAGCACCACGCGCGGGTTGTCAAAGCGGATGATCTCCGCTGTGCCGGAATCGTCGATGCGAAGCACCGTGAATGTCGAATACGCCGCGCGCGTCTCGGTATTTGGCAGGGTGGCGGAGATGGTGGCGACGCAGTCCTCGACCGACATCCGCTCGGACATCATCGTGCAAAGGATGCGGCTGGTCAGCGTTGAAAGCATGTTGGCGCGCACGCCGCTGCCCAGCCCGTCGGCAAGCACCGCGGTCAGCACGCCGTCCTTTTCCAATATCTCCACGCGGTCGCCGCAGACCTCCTCGCCCGCCTTGTTCAGCGACAGATACGCCGCATCGGTCATCAGATCATTCATCGCGCACAGACTCCTTGAGCTGGGTCAGAACGACCTTGGTTTCGGCCACGGTCTCGCCGAGCAGGGCTGCAATCTGCTGGGCGGCCAGCATCTGGCGGTTGATGACGCGGTTGGCGGCGGCGACCGTATCCTCCGACACGGTCTTTCTCGTGGTGCGGCCGGTCTCCTGCTCGGTCACGTCCCGAAGCAGGATCACCACAATGTGGTATTCCGCGCCGTATGTGACCGTCTGCTCCAGATACCTGCCGTACTCGGCCATATATTCCGCCGGGCGCTGCACGGTTCTGCCCTCGCGCACGGCCTGCATGGCGGCGACCGGGTTTAGAAGCGCCACGACCGGCCCACCCATGACGCTCGCCGGGTCGCGGACGTTCAGCATCGCGCAGGCGGCGTCGTTGATATCCTGTATGTCAAAGGCCTCGTCGAGGACAATGACCCCGTTGGGCGAGTTTTTGATGATGATGTCGGAGAATGATTGCGCCTTGGCCATCAGATACGGCAGGCACATGGAGATGTCCGCCTTGCCCTGACAGACGGCGATGGCCTTCTGGCGGCAGGTGTCATAGCCGCAGAAGCCGCAGTTCAGCTCGTCCTCCGGCCCGTTCTTGCCCAGCTTTCTTAGCGTATCGCGGATAGCGGTTTCGCCGATGTTGACCTCGCGCACGGGCTCCGGGGCGCGCACGGAGAGCAGTTTGCCTTTTTCCGGCTGCGCGACGGAAAAATCGCGGTCGCCCGCATAGGCGTTGATCAGGGCGTAATCGCGCACGGACAGGGCGCGCCGCTCCATCGCGGGGCCGCCCGTACAGCTTCCGGCGCAGGCCGACATCTCGATAAAGCAGCGCGGCAGCCCGCCCGACGCAATGTCCTTTATCGCCTGCTGACAGTTCTGCATGCCGTCCACCACGAGATAGGTCACGCCTGGCTCCTTGTGCATCGTGCGCAGGATGCCGCCGCTTGTCGGGAACAGGCGCGCGCGGCTCTCACGCAGATGCTCCTCCTCCTGCGTCAGAACGATGCCCTCCTCCGCAAACCACCGCGTCAGATCCTCAAACGTCAGCGCGTAATCGGCAAACGCCGAATGATCCGCCTCACGCTTTTTTGCGATGCACGGCCCGATGAACACCGTTACGGCGTCCGGCTGCTCGTCCTTGATGCGGCGGCAGGCGGCCTCCATCGGCGTGACAACGTCGCAAAGATACGGCAGCACCTCGGGATGATACGCCCTTATATAGTCGTTGATGACCGGGCAGCAGGAGGAGATCAGCACGTCGCGCTCCCGAACCAGCTGCTCATAGCGTGTTTTGACGATCGACGCGCCGATCGCGGTCTCCTGCGCGTCGCAAAAGCCGAGCTGCAAAAGCGCCGTCCGCATCGCCTTCAGCGTCGTGCCGCGATAATTGGCGACAAACGACGGCGCCAGCGTGGCCACGACCGGCCGTCCGGCGGCGATCGCCGCCTTCACCAGCGGGGTGTCGTCGCGCACGACCTTGGCGTTTTGCGGACAAACGACGAAGCACTGTCCGCAGAGCAGACAGGCTTCGCCGATGATTTGTGCATGTCCGTCCGCAAAGCGGATTGACTTAACCGGGCAATTCCGGATGCACTTATGGCAGTTTTTGCAGTTGGCGCGTTTCAGCTTCAGGTATTCGCTGTCCATACGTCCCAACCCCCTGCGTTTGTTTTTTTAGAAGTCGACCTCCGTGTCGTAGTAGCAGCAGCGAAGGAGCTTTTCCATCTGGGCGGGGGTGATGCTGCGCGGGTTGGACCCGGTGCAGGCGTCGCCGACGGCCAGCTCGGCCACCTTGGGCAGCTTCTGAAGGAATTCTTCCTCATTAATGATACCGCCTTCATAGTCCCGGATGCAAGAAGGAATGTTGAGCGCGGCGTTCATCTTCTTAATGTGGGCGATCAGCGCGCGGGAGGTGGGCTCCAGCCCCAGGAACGCTGCGATCTCACCGTAACGCTTCTCCGCCTCGGGCTCCTTGGCGTTGAAGGCGATGACCTTGGGCAGATACATGGCGTTGGCGCAGCCGTGGACGATGTGTCCGCCGCTGTATGCCGCGCCGGTCTTGTGCGCCATGGAATGGACGATGCCCAGCAGCGCGTTGGAGAAGGCCATGCCGGCCAGGCACTGGGCGTTGTGCATGCGGTCACGGGCGGCCATGTCGCCGTTGTAGGAATCGATCAAATCGCGGCTGATCATTTTGATCGCGTGCAACGCCAGAGGATCGGTGTAATCGCTGTTCAGCGTGGAGACATAAGCCTCGATGGCGTGGGTCATCGCGTCCATTCCGGTAAAGGCGGTCAGCTTTTTCGGCATGGTCTCGGCAAGCGTCGGATCGACGATGGCCACGTCCGGGGTGATGTTAAAGTCGGCCAGCGGGTATTTGATGCCCTTCTGATAGTCCGTAATGACGGAGAACGCCGTCACCTCGGTCGCCGTGCCGGAGGTCGAGGGGATCGCGCAGAAGCGTGCCTTCTGCCGCAGCGTCGGGAAATTGAAGGGGATGCAAAGATCCTCAAAGGTGGTGTCCGGATATTCATAGAACGCCCACATGGCCTTCGCCGCGTCGATGGGCGAACCGCCGCCGATGGCTACGATCCAGTCGGGTCCAAACGCGCGCATCCGCTCCGCGCCCTTTTTGACCGTTTCCACGGAGGGATCCGGCTCCACGCCCTCAAACAGCTCCACCTGCATGCCCGCTTCCTTGAGATACTGCTCTACCTTATCCAGAAAGCCAAAGCGCTTCATCGAGCCGCCGCCAACGACGACCAGCGCCTTTTTGCCCTGCAGCGTCTTGAGCGCCTCCAGCGCACCCTTTCCATGATACAGATCCCGCGGTAATGTGAACCGTGCCATACTTGTTGCCTCCTTGTCGTTATTCGATAATTTCTTATCGGATTCTTTCTATCGATAATATAACACCGATATTAGGGGCTGTCAACCCCGTCTGGATAAAGATTGTGTAAAATGGCAAAAAATATACGCCCTTTCGGGCGTAAGGAATTGTGTAGAGGCACTGTGTTTTTCGACAGGACAACCGTTTCCTGCCTACAATCCTTCGGATTGTACCCTCCGGGTACTTCCTGATGTCACCTTCGGTGACCAGGCAAGGCTGCGGGCGGCAGGAAGCACAGGGAAATCACCCGTACCGGGCGATATCCGAAACCCCCTGGAGCCGATACGTCCGTTCTAGCCGTTTGGCAAAATCACCAACGGGACGGTGACAAAAACCGTGGGATCATCCTTGACATACACGGTGACGACGCAGAGCCCGTCATTTTTTGCGGTCACGCGGCCGGAAGCGTCCACCCGGGCGGCGCCGCCGTCCGACACCGCATAGCCAAGCTTTGGCGCGGCCAGCCCGTAGCCCACGTCCAGCGTGACGGGCAGCGCGGCGCGCTCGCCGCACTTGAGGCGCAGCGGACCTTCCGCCGCTGTCAGCCGGTACGGCACGACGATCACCCGGCACGATGCGGCAAGCCCGCCGTCGGCGGTGACGGTGACGGTGGTCTCACCGACGCTGCTTGCGGTGATGAGCCCGTTTTTATCAACCGTGGCGACCGTGCGGTCAGCCGAGGCATAGGTAAGCACCGCCGCCGAATCCGCCGGATACAGCGCGGCGCTAAGCGCTTGGCAATAGCCGACCGGCAGCACGAAGGTGTCGCCCGCAAGCGTGAGCCGCGTGGCGCGGGCAACGACAGCGATCTCGCGGGATGCGGTGATGCCGCCCGCGGAGCAGGTCAGCGTCAATGTCCCCTCCCGCAGCGCGGTAACCGTTCCGTCCGTTGCAACCGTGGCAAGCGACGGATCGGAAACATCCCATTTCAGGCGCCCTGCGTCCACCGCGTCCGGCGCGGAGACGGCAAGATACGTCGCGCTTTCACCCACCGCAAGCGTGTCCGGCCCGTCCAGCGACAGCGATGTGAACGATACGGCCAGCACCGTGACCTCCATTGCGCCCATTGCGCCGCCGCCGTCCGCCGCCGTCGCGGTCAAAATCACCGTGCCGGGCTCCGTGCCCGTCAAAACGCCCGCGGGGTTGACCTCGGCCCTACCCGTGCCCTCCGCCACCTGCCACACGACGCTTCCCGCCTCAGCCGTGGGCTGGGTGACCGCCGTATAGCCGGTCGCCATGCCCAAAAAGACCTCCGCCGGCCCGGAAACCGCCACATCGGCGATGAGCCCGGGCAGGTAGGAAAGCTCCAACAATTCGGGGTACGCATAGCGTGCGCTGCCGTCCATCGTCCACACGCGTGAAAAATCATATCGCTGATAGGATGCAGCGTCGGCCATCGCCTCCGCGGTAAGCGGCGTGCCGAGCCGGCCCATGCGCGTCCCCGTCTCGGACAGATAGTAGCAGCGCACCGCGTTGCCGCCCGCCGTGCTGCCCGCCACGCCGCCCACCGACGTATCCGCCGTGACCGTCCCCGCGCTGTAACATGCGGTCAGCCGCGCGTTTGCAAGCAGCGATCCCGTCAGCCCGCCCGCCGTATCGCCCGTGGCCTCGCCGGTGAAAAAAGCATTCTCCATCTCGCCGTCGGCCCTGCCCGCGATGCCGCCCGCGACCGATGCGCGCACGCTGCCCGCCGCATAGCACCTGGCGATCTTTCCGTCCGTCTCACCCGCGATGCCGCCCGCTGCGGCGCCCTCCGTCAAGGCCAGTACGGCGGAATCCGCGCGGCACAGCGTGATCCGCCCCCCGCGCTGACAGCCCACAAGCCCGCCCGCAAGCGCGTCGCCCGAGACGCTGCCCGCAAACGAGCAGCCGGTCACGACCGTGTCCTGCGCAAGGCCGATCAGCCCGCCGGATACGCCGCCCGTCACCGTGCCGTCATACAGGGCAAGATCCGCAATCACCGCGTTCTGCGTTACGCCAAACAGCCCGCCATATCCCGCCGCCGTCACCGCAAGCTGCCTAAGCACATGCCCGCCGCCGTCAAACGTACCGGTAAACGGGCTGCTCTCCGTGCCGATGGGCAGTGCGGGCGTGGCAAGCGACAGATCGCATGTCAAAAGATAGCAGGCGTCCGGCCGCTCCGACACGGCAACAAGCTCCGCCTCCGACGCGATGCGATAGGGGTTGTAGGGCAGGCCGTTGCCGCCGGAAAACAGGGAGGTATCGTCATCAAACACGGTGCGCACGCGCAGCACGGCAAGCTCCGGATAGGGATATCCGTCCGCCGCAATGTGCCACACCGTGGCAAAATCCAGCGCGGGGAACGACTCGCCGAGGGTAAACGCCTCGGCCGTCAGCGCCGCGGTACCGTCCCTGCCGCTGCCCGTGCCCGCGACGCCTCGCGCAAGATAATAGCAGCCGCGCAGCGCGCCCGCATTCGCGCCCGCTATGCCGCCCGCCGTGCTGCCCGACGCCGCGCCGATGGCATAGCAGCATTCGATCAGGCCGCCGCTTTTGACAGCGCCTGCGATGCCGCCCGCCGTGCCGCCGTGCGCCGACGCCAGCGAAAAGCTGTTGATAATTGTCGCTCTTTTATCGACCGCGCCCGCGATGCCGCCCGCCTGCCCGGCCGAAACCCGGCCGCTTGTGCTGCAGCAGACCACACGCGCCCCGCCCGTCAGCCGCCCGGCCAGCACGCCCGCGACGCCGTCCGCCGCCGTGACTGCGATATCCGCGCCGTCCACCGCCAGGTTTTGGATCGTGCCGTTTACCGTGCCGAACAGGCCGCCCGTATCGCCGTCCGTGCGCTGATACAGCCCCGTTACGGCATAGCCGTCGCCGTCAAACGTGCCCGAAAACGGCGCTTGCTCCGTGCCAATGGGCAAAAACCCCGTGTCCGCCGTCTCAGCGGACAGATCCAGATCCGCCGTCATGCGATAATATGCATCCGGATATTCCCGCGCACGCGCAAGCGACGCCGCCGAATCCACCAGATACGGCTCCGCCTCCGTCCCCGCGCCGCGCACCGGCAAAACCGTCAGAAACTGATACGCCGTGACACCACTGCCGTCGTTGGCCGTCGCCCGGACGGCGATCACGCCCGGGGCGGTCGCGCGCAGAACGCCCGTGTCCGACACGGTTGCCTGTCCGTTTTCGGGAAAAATACGGTATCCGGCGACAAAATGCTGCGACCAGTAATCGTTGCCCGTGCAAACGCCGTCCTCGATGCGCACGCACCCGCGCGAGCTGCTTGCATCGATCATGCGGTTGTCGCCGAGATAGATCCCCACATGGCCGCTGGAGGCGGCGGTGTCGCCCGTGTAGACCAGGATATCGCCGCGCTGCAAATCGGTGATGCTTTCCACGCGCAAAAACTGGTCGGTCGTGCGCCAGCCGAATGAATTGACATAGGTAAAAGGAACGCCGGCCTGTCGGATGCACCACAGCACAAAGCCGGAGCAGTCAAACGCATCCGGCCCGCGCTCTCCCAGCACATACAGACAGCCCAGGCGGGTCATGGCGATATCGACAAAGGCGTCTGCCGCGGTCATGGCCTGCCAGCTCACACTGCGGTCGGCGGCGGACTGCGGCTGCACATACGCCGCAAGCTGCACGTCGGTGTCGAGCCCGATCTCCGTGCGGCCGATAAGGATGGTGATGGATGCGACGGGCTTCCCCTCCGCAAACGCTGCGGAGGCAAGCGCCAAAGCCAGCATGAGGGCGGCCGCGACAGCGGCGCGGCGCAAAACGCGCATGGCATGTCCTCCTTCGTTTCTATGCACATTATAGCGAACGCGGGCGCACCGTGTCAACGCGGCGCACGGCCTTTTCCCTTGACAGGCGTTCATTATTATGATACACCTTGCAGGTGTGGCGCGGGGCGCACGTTCCCGGCCGCATGGGAAAATTCGCACGCAACATCACTTTTTTGGGAGGAACACGGTATGCAGACGGACGTTGTGATCATCGGCGCCGGCCCGGCGGGCATCTTTACCGCGCTGGAGATGCGCAAGAAGGGCAGCAAGCAGAGGATCCTGATCGTGGAGAAGGGTCAGCCGATCGAAAACAGGCGCTGCCCCAAGCAGACCGCCAAACGGTGCGTCGGCTGCAAGCCGTACTGTCATATCACCACGGGCTTTTCGGGCGCGGGCGCTTTTTCGGACGGCAAGCTGTCGCTGAGCGCGGATGTGGGCGGCGATCTGCCGCAGCTGATGGGGCACGAGCTGATCTCGGAAACCATCGCTTACGCCGACGGCATCTATCTTTCCTTCGGCGCGGATACCCATATCGAGGGCATTGACAATTCCGAGGAGGTCAAGCTCATCAGAAAGCGCGCCATTCAGGCGGGGCTGCGGCTGGTGGACTGCCCGATCCGGCATCTGGGCACCGAAAAAGCCCAAGATATCTATTATGCAATCGAGCAGGCGCTCATAAACGACGGCGTTGAGATGCTGTTTGGCTGGGAATGCACCGACCTGATCCTGAGTGACAACCGCTGTCTCGGCGTGTCCCTGTCACGCGGGGCGGAGACGATGGAGGTGCGCGCGGGTGAAACGGTCGTGGCGACCGGCCGGCGCGGCGCGGACTGGCTGGAGAAGATCTGCGCCGAATACGGCATCGCGCATCAACCCGGCACCGTGGACATCGGCGTGCGCGTCGAGGTGCGCAACGAGGTCATGGAGCAGGTCAACAAAACCCTTTACGAGTCCAAGCTGATCGGCTATCCGCGGCCGTTCAAGAACAAGGTGCGCACGTTCTGTCAGAACCCCGGCGGGTTTGTCAGCCAGGAAAATTATGACAACGATCTGGCCGTGGTCAACGGGCATTCCTATAAGGAGCTCAAGAGCGACAACACAAACCTTGCCATCCTCTGCTCGCACAATTTTTCCGTACCGTTTAACCAGCCGATCGCCTATGCGCAAAAGGTCGGCGAGCTGACCAACATGCTGGGTG
This sequence comes from uncultured Oscillospiraceae bacterium, assembly GCA_964474405.1. Taxonomy (GTDB): domain Bacteria; phylum Bacillota; class Clostridia; order Christensenellales; family CAG-138; genus CAYYUV01. The sequence goes on along the minus strand of CAYYUV010000025.1, from coordinate 445 downwards.
CGGGGCATATCCTGGTTCAGCGCTTCGGCGATATTCTCGATGGCAAGCGGACCTGGCAAAAGGAGCTGTCGCAGTCCAACGTCAAGCCGACGCTGCCCGATGCCGTCGCGGGGGATATCACCGCCGCCATGCCGTACCGCTCCATGGTCAACATCATCAACTTTATTCATGCGGCCGATCAGGTCGTGCCGGGCTTTGCCGCGACGGAAACGCTGCTGTATTCGCCCGAACTGAAATTCTATTCCAACCGCGTCAAGATGGATGAGCAGTTCAACACCAGCGTGGTGGGGCTTCACTGCCTGGGCGATTCGAGCGGCTGGACGCGCGGGCTGATGATGGCCTCCGTCATGGGCGTGCTGATGGGCAGAAAACTGGCCGAAACCCACCCCGACGCCTGACCCCCTCCCACGCATAGAAACCCGTAGGGGCGGATATCATCCGCCCG
>CAYYUV010000024.1:0-18162 GCA_964474405.1 uncultured Oscillospiraceae bacterium | reverse complement strand
GCAGGTCGATGATGTAGATGCCGTTGCGCTCGGTGAAGATGTATTCCTTCATCTTCGGGTTCCAGCGGCGGGTCTGATGGCCGAAATGTACACCGGCCTCCAACAGTTGTTTCATGGAAATCACGGACATGATTAAGTAAACCTCCTCGTTATTTTGTCCACCCCCGTCATCCACTTTGCGCGTCACCTTGCGGCACGAGTGCGCAAATCCGATCAGGGTGTGTGATACCTTGGCGATTATAGCACGAAAAAAAGGAAAAAAGCAAGGGCTAATTGCGTCGTTTTGCCCTGCTTTTACCGGATATCGCTGTTTTTTTTGACAGAACTATGCGTTGTCGCCGTCCGCGTCGCCTTCGCCGCCTTCATCGTCGCCGTCGGCCATCTGCTCAAAGATGTCCATGAACTCGTCAAAGACCTCGTCCAGCAGGATCTCGCTTTCGACGGTGCGATAGGTCTCCTCGCCGTTTTCGCGCACGATCTCGAGAAGGACGACCTCGTCGTCCGCCACGTCCGCCACATCGTCCATCGGAAAAAGGGCGGCATAGCGTCTGCCGTCATAGTCGAAGGTCGCCACCAGATCAAACAAAACCTCCCGGCCGTTTTCGTCGATCAAGGTTACCAGCTGATTTCCCTGTTGTTCCATGATGTTTATGCTCCCCTTCCGCTGTCCAGATAGCTCTGCAGAATCACAACCGCAGCAAGTTTATCAATGACCTCTTTGCGCTTTTTGCGCGATACGTCCGCGTCGATGAGCACGCGGCCGGCCGTAATGGTTGTCATGCGCTCATCCCAATAAATCGTTTCGCCCTGCCAGACGCGCTGAAGCTGCGCCGTAAAATGACGCACCTTGTCCGCCTGCGGGCCGTAGGTGCCGTCCATGTTCCGCGGCATGCCGACCAGCAGCCGGCACGGCGCAAAGAGGGTAAGCAGCGCCAGAATATGTGCGGTGTCCTCATCGCGGTTTTTGCGGGTATAGGTCTCGACCCCCTGGGCAGTGATGCCAAGCGGATCCGACACCGCCACACCGATGCGGCGGTCACCCACGTCCAGCGCCACATAACGCTGCATCTATTTGTCCCGATTGGCCAGATAGAAGCGAACCAGCTCCTCTATCAGCTCATCCCGCTCAATGCGAAGGATCATATATCTGGCGTTGTTATGGCTGGTGATGTAGGTTGGATCGCCCGAAAGCAGGTAGCCCACGATCTGGTTGACCGGATCATACCCCTTCTCACGCATGGCCTCATATACCGCGTCAAGCACCTCGCGCGCGGTCTTTTGTTCACGGGGAACGGAAAACTTCTGTGTGTTCATCTCCATACCGTTCACCTCCCTGTCCGTAAGTATACCTTATCTGAAACAAGAATTCAACTGTTTGCGGGGCATGCCGCACGCATTTTGGCCGGATGGAATAGGATGAAGCACCATCAATCAAGGAGGAAGTCGGATGAAACGTTTGCTTGTTCTTTTCGCCGCCGTGCTGATGCTTGCCGCGGTGGGCTGTGCAGGGCCGAAAGAGGAGGCCACAGTCACCGTGGAGCTGCACGAGGTGACGCGCTCGGTGTTCTACGCGCCGCAATATGTGGCGGCGGGGCTCGGGTTGTTTGAGGAGGAGGGGCTCAAGGTCAACATCACCACGTCGGGCGGCTCGGACAAGGCGATGACGGCGCTGCTGGCCGGCGAGGCCGACATCTGTCTGGCGGGGCCGGAGACGGGCGTGTATGTGTACAACGAGGGCGGCGCGGACGCACCCGTTATCGTGGGTCAGCTCACACGGTGTGACGGCGCGTTCCTGATCGCACGGGAACCGGACGCGGATTTTGCCTTCTCCGATCTTGCAGGCAAGACCGTGATCGGCGGGCGCAAGGGCGGCATGCCGCTGATGACGCTGCTGTATGTCATGAATCAATACGGGCTGACTGCGGGCGAGAACGTCAACGTGATCGATTCGATCCAGTTTAACCTGATGGCGGGCGCGTTTGAGGACGGCGAGGGCGACTATGTTACGCTGTTTGAGCCGACGGCGACAGAATTCCAGAACGCGGGCAAGGGTTATATCGTGGCAAGCATCGGCCAGGCGTCCGGCGAGGTTCCGTACACGGCATACCTGGTGAAAAAGGACACTATGGAAAACAACCGGGATACCGTGCGCGCGTTTTTGACCGCGATTTACCGTGCGCAGCAATGGATCATGACCGCGACGGATGAGGAGGTCGCCGACGCAATGGCGGGCTTCTTCCCCGACACATCGAAGGAGTCGCTGATGATCGTGGCCAAGAGCTACCGTGCCATCAACGCATGGAAGACCGAGCTGGAGATGTATGAAAACGATTATAACCGGCTGCTTGACGTAATTGATTTTGCAGGGGAGCTGAAGGCGCGGCCGCCGTTTGCGGAGCTTGTTGACAACTCACTGGCGCTGGAGATTCAGGGCTGACCGAACAAAAAAAGGCGCATTTCCGCGGCAAAAAAGCGCCCGCCGGAGACAGGGAGCATTCTCCCCCTCTCACCCGGCGGGCGATATTCCGTTATTCTGCATATTTTGCTATTCCGCGTTGTTTTCCTGCCGGTGCCGGTACATGCGGGAGAGCGTTTCCTCACCGTCACCCTGCACCGGGCACAGGTATTCCCATCCGTACCGCTCGTAAAACGAGGTGTGATCCGTCAGCAGGTACAGCGTATCCACTCCCATTGCCTTCATATCGTCACAGACCGTTTGGAGCAGCCTTCCCGCAAGGCCGCGGCATCTGTCGGCCGGTTCGGTATACACGGCGCAGACATTGGGCGCCAGATCCGGGCGGTTGTGAAAATCGTTCTCAATCACGCCGAGACCCGCCGCGATGCGGTCACCAGCCCAGACGCCGTACCACTGCGGCACGGGTGCGGCGCCAAGAAGACACGCGGTCATGCTCTCCCTGTACGCCTCGCAGGGGATGCCCCATTTTTGGCTGAACCACAGTGCCAGCGCCTCCGCCTTTTCGGGATGCTCCCGCAGGCGCAGCAGCCGATACGCTTCCCTGTCGTCATTACTCATCTGTCGTCTCCGCAGAAGGTTCCTTCTGCCCGCACTCGTTCTCCTTCAGGCGCATACGATCCCACATGCCGTAATGCTCAGTATTCGCGATGGCATGCATGATCTTTTCATCCGCGTCGGGCACCAGCCGGCACAGATGACCGATCAGCTCCTTGGCTTCCTCGCGCTTGGTGTGCCCGGCGACGTCGCAATTTGGACCAAGCACGGGAAGCTGCCGCTGCCGCGCGACCGAGAGCGCGTATTTTTCGGATAAAAACACCAGCGGACGGATGACCGTCACGTCCATGCGGCTCAGATAGGTGACCGGCGCAAAGGTGTTGAGCCGTCCCTCATACAGCAGCGACATAAAGAACGTCTCGATCACATCCTCGCGGTTATGGCCGAGCGCGACCTTGTTGCAGCCGCGGGCGCGCGCCTCGCGGTTCAGCGCGCCGCGGCGCAGCTTGGCGCACAGGGCGCAGGGGCTGCGCTCGTCCCGGTATTCAAAGACGACCTTGCCGATATCCGTGTGTACCACGGTAAAATCCACGCCGACGCGGGCGGCAAACGCCTCAACGGCGGAGGTATCCTGCGCCTTGATGCCGAGATCCAGCATCACCGCGCACAGATCAAACTTTGTATAGGAGAACCGCTGATACAGCTTCAGCGCTTCCATCAGCAAAAGCGAATCCTTGCCGCCCGAGACGCCGATGCAGATCTTGTCCCCATCCGCAATCATATGATACCGCTCGTCCGCACGGCGGATGCTGCCAAGTACCTTTTTCATCTTCCGTTCTCCTCCGTATCAACCGCATTCCGCCGGGTTTTCCTGCACAGTATACCGCATATGGAACGGGTGTGCCACAGTTTTTTTGCCTGCGGTGGCGGCGGCATTTTACCCGCGGCGGCGGCGGCGTCCCGGGTTGCGCGTGTGTGGGAAACCTGATATACTAAGGTGTTATCTGGTCGAAATATGGTCGAAATACATGAGATGAGGGTGCTATGCAATTCTGGGAGCTTGTACTGATCGGAATAAGTCTGTCGATGGATGCGTTTGCCGTGGCGCTCTGCCAGGGTTTGTCCATGCCAAGGGTCAAATGGGGCCGGGCGCTGCTCGTCGCCGGTTTTTTTGGCGGTTTTCAGGCGCTGATGCCGCTGTGCGGGTTTTATCTGGGGCGACAGTTTGAACGGTTTATCACCAGCGCGGATCATTGGATCGCGTTTGGGCTTCTTGTTTTCATCGGCGGCAAAATGCTTTTTGACGCGTTGACGGAGAAGAAAGGCGATGAACCGCCCGCCACGGCGGGGATCTGGCAGCTGTTTATGCTCGCCATCGCCACCAGCATCGACGCATTGGCGGTGGGCATCACGTTCGGATTTCTGGATGTTGACATCTTTTCCGCGATCGCGATCATCGGCGTAACCACGTTTTTGCTGTCGCTCGGCGGCGTGTTCGTCGGCAATCGCTTCGGCATCCGTTACCGTAAGCCCGCGGCGATCGCGGGCGGATGCGTGCTGATTCTGTTGGGCGCCAAAATTCTGCTGGAGCATCTGGGGGTGTTGGTGTTTTGAAGCGTCTGCTGACCCACAACCGCTTATTTGGCCTGCTGCGGCTTGCGTTCGCCGGGATTCTGCTGATCGGCGTTTCCTTCGCGCTTGCCTGCGGGGGCGGCGGCTCTGTGCCCGCGCCCGCGCCGACCGACACGGTGGTTTGGGCTCCCACGCCCACCCCTGAGCCTGTGCCCACCGCGACGCCAACATTCACACCTGTGCCCACGCCAACGCCGTCCGCTACGCCGGAGCCGACGCCCGCGGGGCTGCTTGGCGGCGCATATGCCGAAAAATTCACCAAGGGCGGCATAGAGCTCACCGAAACGAGCTATCGCACGCGCGACGTCAGCGTCACCGTGACCAAGGTTTTTGACAACACCACCTATTGCTATGACAACGGCAAGCCGTTTGAACTGACCTATTACGTTGCGGATATCTACATAAAAGATGTGACCCTGCTGCGCGTGTTCCGCACGCGCAAGACCGCCAAGCTGGTCAACCTCTGCGCGGAGGTCAATGCAGCGGTGGCCATCACCGGCGATTTTTGTCAGGCACGCACGCTGGGACTGATCGTTGACAACGGCGAGGTCGTGCGCGAAACGCCGGATCCTGACCGTGACGTGCTGGTGCTGTACCGGGACGGCACGATGAAGGCGTATCTGGCAGGAGCCGTGCCCATCGACGAGATTCTGGCGTCAGAACCGTGGCAGGCATGGTGCTTCGGCCCCATTCTGGTCGAGAACGGCGAAGCCGCAACGAGTTTTAACATGAATTTTGGCAAGCTGGCCTATATCCGCGAACGCAACCCGCGTGCCGCCGTCGGCTATTACGAGCCGGGGCATTATTGCTTTGTGCAGGTGGACGGGCGAAACAACGGCTATTCGCAAGGGCTGTCGGCCAAGGATCTGGCCGCGCTGATGCAGGGGCTTGGCTGTACGCTGGCCTACAATCTCGACGGCGGTGACACGGCGCAGATGGCGTTTCTGGGCGAGCGGGTCAGCACACCGAGCGGCCACCGCAACCCTGGCGATATTCTCTATATCGGGTATGCGGACGCGGCCGTGGACGACGGGGATTACACCGTATCCTCGTTCGGTACGGCGCAGCCGTAAGCTCAGAGGGAGGCGAACCGATGAACAGGCGGATTGCAGCAACCATTGTGGCCGTTGCCGTATGCGCGGCGACGGTCGCGGGATGCGGCGGCGGAGCGTATCCGAACAGAGCCGTGTCCGGCATCATCCAATGGGGCGCGGGCGGCGGCACCGATACGCTGATGCGGCCGCTGTGCAGCGCCGCAGAGGAGCAGCTTGACGCGCGCATCCAGCTGACAAACATGTCCGGCGGCACAGGCACCATTGCCACCCAGTATGTGTTTGATCAGGCGGCTGATGGCTATACGCTGCTTTTGGGGGCAGAAAACCCCGCAATGTATGATTTTTTGGAGCTGTCGGAACTGACCTATGCGGATTATTGCTGCGTGCTGCTGATCGGCGGCGAGCAGGTTGGCCTGACGGTGGCCGCAGACTCCGCATATACAAGCTATCAGGCGCTCATCGACGCGGCCAACGCCGCCCCCGGCACGGTCAGAATGGCGACGACCGGCAAGGGCGGCCTGCCGTGGACGGTCACACGCATGCTGGAGGCCGTGACCGGCGCAACGTTCCTTGAGATCCCGTTCGACAGCGACGCATCGGCGCGCACCGCGGTTTTGAACGGCGAATGCGACGTGACCGTAGCCAAGGTGCAAAGCGGGCTGCCCTACGCACAGGCGGGTGAGCTGACCTTTCTTTCGATGCTGTCGGACACGCCCGTGGAGGGGCTTGAAACGGTGCCGCTGCTGCCCGAGCTGGACGCCGCGTATGCGGATTATCTGCCGTGGGGCCCGTTTTACGGCGTGTTTGTCCGAAAAGGAACCGATCCGACTGTGATCCGGACGCTGACGGACGCATTTTTTGCCGCGTATGAGACGGACGGCTATCAGACCGTGCTGAAGAACAATTACATCCTGCCGCTCGGCCTGACGGGCGAGGAGGCGGACAGCTACATCGGCGACTGGCGCGACGCCACCCGCCGCATGCTGGCGCCGTAACGCCGTGCCGCGCGAAGTGAACCCTGCCGGGAAGGAAAGGCGGATGACCGTCATCGCTGCCGCGGTGCTTTTTTTGTGCAGCGCGGGGGCCATGGTGTGGTCGCTGCTGCTGGTATGCAGGGAGGGCGTGCTGTCGGCAGGCACCTATCCCCTGATCCTGTCCTCGCTGCTGACAATCGCCGCGCTGATCCTTCTGGTCCGGGTGCTGCGGCAAAAAACCGTCGCGGCCGGGGAGAATGCGGAGCAGCACAGGCCGCTTGTGCCGCTGCTTGCGCTGCTTCTTTTGCTGCTGGTACTGCTTGCCGTGGGGGTTCAGATCATCATCCTGATCCCATGCTTTCTGTTTGTTTGCGGGCATGTGCTGTATCACAAGCCCTGGTGGACGTCGCTGCTGTTTGCTGGGGCGGTAACGCTGCTCTGCTACGCGGTGTTTGAGCTGGCGTTCGGCATCCGGCTGCCGTAGGAAGGGGCGGAGCGTATGGAAGGTTTTTCCGCATATATTCAGGCGTTTTTGGACCCGGCCGCCATGGCCGCCGCCGCGCTTGGGACGGTGCTCGGCGCTTTGGTCGGCGCGATTCCCGGCCTTACGGGAACGATGGCGGTGTCGCTGTTGACGTCGCTGACGTTTGCCTGGCGCGCCGAGGTTGCCATCGCGCTTATCATCGGCGTGTTTGTGGGGGTCGTATTCGGGGGTTCGCGACCCGCGATCCTTCTCAACATCCCGGGCGCGCCCGCCGCCGTGGCGACCGGCTTTGACGGATATCCGCTTGCACAAAAAGGGCTGGCCGCCGAAGCGATGGGGCTTAGCACGGTGCAATCGTTTCTGGGCACGGTGCTGGGCATCCTGTTTCTTGCGTTTTTAGCGCCGCCGATGGGGCGACTCGCGCTGTCGTTTCGCTCCACCGACCGGCTGCTTTTGGTGGTGCTTGCGCTTCTGATCTGCGGCGGCATGCAGCGGGGACAGCGGGGCAAGGGCCTGATCTCCGCGTTGGCCGGGCTCTTTCTGGGCACTGTCGGCATCGATCCCATCTTTGCGGTCAAACGCTTTACGGGCGGCGTCGCCTATCTCAACGGCGGCGTCAGCTTTATTGTGGTCATGATCGGCCTGTTCGGCGCGTCGGAAGCGTTCAGTCAGCTTGCCTCCCGAGCGTCCGCGCCGCGGACAGGCGAAGGCGCGCGCGTGCGGCCGTCCTGGCGGACGGTCGTTAGGCATCTGCCGCTGACGCTCCAAAGCGCCGTGCTGGGCGCGTTCATCGGCGCGCTGCCGGGCGCGGGCGGCGACGTAGCCGCGCTGCTTAGCTACGACCTTGCAAGACGTACCGTGAAAAAGAACGCCGTTCCCTTTGGCAGCGGCGCGGTGGAGGGCGTGATCGCGCCGGAGACGGCCAACAACGCGGCCATCGGCGGCGCGCTGGTGCCGATGCTGACGCTTGGCATACCGGGCGACGCGGTGACGGCCGTGCTGCTTGGCGCGCTGTCGATGCACGGGATTGTCACCGGCCCCGATCTGATGTCAAGAACGCCCGAGCTGTTTTACCTGATTCTGGCGGCACTGTCGGTCGGCGCCGTATGCCTGCTTGCCGTGGGACTGTTCGGCTCACGCATCTATACGCGGCTGTTCCGCATACCAAAGGCGTTTCTGATGCCGGCGGTGCTGGTTATCTCGATGGTGGGCGCTTATGCCGTCAACGGCAATGTGGCGGATATTTTTTTGATGCTGGGCTTTGGCTTGGTCGGCCTTGTCATGAAACGGTTTCGTTTTCCGACGGCGCCACTGATCCTGGGCATCCTTTTGAGTGCGTTGCTCGAATCCAACCTGCTGCGCGCGCTGATGGCGGCCGAATCGACGGGCGCGTTCCTGCTTTCGCTTGTCAACCGTCCGCTGTCGCTGGCGCTGACGCTCGGCATAGCGGCGGTGATCGGTCTTTACGCGGCGGGGCTTTGGAAGGAGCGGAAGAAATGCTGACGCTGCCGCACTTTACGCCGGAGGGCGTTGTTGCAGCGCCGCCGTCCAAATCGGCTGCGATCCGGCTGATGATCCTGGATGCGCTGTCCGACGGTCAGGCATGTCTGCCCGCATTCTGTGACGATACGGCGGCGGCACGCGCCTGCCTTTCCCGGATGGCGAAGGATGAAACGATGGACTGCGGGGACAGCGCCGCTGTGCTGCGGTTTCTGCTGCCCATAGCCCTCGCCCGCAACGGCCGGGCAAGGCTGACGGGCTCTTGGCAGCTGCGGCGACGCACGCTCAGCCCGCATGTTGAAACACTGACCGCGCACGGCGTCGTCTTCTCCGCCCCAACCCTGCCGCTGACCGCGGAGGGAAAGCTCCATGGCGGAACCTACCGCGTGCGGGGCGACGCGGGTTCACAGTTTCTGTCCGGGCTGCTGCTGGCGCTCCCGCTGACGGGGGAAGCCGCGCGGGTAGAGCTTGCCACCCCGCTTGTTTCCGCCGGATATGCGGACATGACGGTGGACTGCATGCGGCGCTACGGCGTCCGTGTGGAGCGCGACGGCGGCGCCTATGTGCTGCCCGGCGGACAGACCTATCGCGCGCCGGAATCGGTACGCGTGGAGGGCTGCTGGTCGTCTGCGGCGGCGCTGCTCACGATGGGCGCGCTGGGCGGGTGTGTAACGGTAACGGGGCTTAACCCCGCGTCCCTGCAGCCCGATCGGGCGATCACAACGCTTTTGTCCCGTTTTGGGGCAAGGATTACACAGGAAAACGGCAACATCACCGCACGGCACGGCGTGCTGCGGGGGCAGCGGATCGACGTGTCCGGCACGCCGGATCTTCTGCCGGTTCTGGCCGTGGCTGCGGCTGCCGCGCAGGGCGAAACGACGTTCTTTGGCGCGACGCATATAAAAGGCAAGGAAAGCGACCGGCTTGCCGCGACGCACGACATGCTGACCGCGCTTTGCATCCGCTCCGCCGTTACGCCGGACGGGCTGACTGTGCAGGGCGGCCGGCTTGCGGGCGCTGCGATCGCCACTAGGGCGGATCACCGCATGGTCATGGCTGCTGCTGCGGCGGCGGTATGCGCAAACGGCGCCGTCACGATCGATCAGCCGGAGACGGTGAAAAAATCCTGGCCGACATTCTTTTCTGACATTACAAAGCTTGGAGGTAAGCCCTATGCGCATCCATGACGGAAGCTATCGGATCGATCTTACCGGCGCGCCGCATGCCGGGCATGTGGGCGCAGTGCTGACCGGCCTTCCTGCGCATCTGGCCGTTGACGCGGATGCGCTTCAGGCCTTTGTATCGCGGCGTGCGCCGACTGATGCGGCGTGGAGCACGCAGCGAAGGGAGCGCGACGCCGTGATCATCGAAGGCGGGATCAGCCGCGGATATACAACCGACGAGCCCGTCACACTTTCGGTCAAGAACACAGACGCGCGCCCGGGGGACTATGCCCTTTTTGCGCGTGTGCCGCGCCCGTCACACGCCGATTATCCTGCGCGCGTGCGCTATGGCGAGGCGGCGGATCTGACCGGCGGCGGCCTGTTTTCGGGGCGGATGACGGTGGGCTTTTGCCTGGCAGGCGGGCTTTTGATGCAGGAGTTAAACCGGCGCGGAATCCGCGTGGGCGCGCATTTGCTGTCCGTCGGCACGGAGAAGGAAGCAGGCTTTTCGCCGGTATCGATCCCGGATGCTTTGCTGTCCGCCGCCGCGCGCCGCACGTTTCCCACGCTGACAGAAGACGGTGAAACGCGGATGCGCAGCATGATCGCACAGGCGGCGGAGCGCGGCGATTCCGTAGGCGGCGTCATCGAATGCGCGGTGGCAGGCTGCCCCGTGGGGCTTGGCGGCGCGCTGACGGACGGTCTTGAGCCGCGGCTGTCACGGCTGCTGTTTGCGATTCCCGGCGTGCGCGGCGTGGCCTTTGGCGCGGGCTTTGCAGCGGCCGGGATGACGGGCTCTCAAAACAACGACGCCTACTGCCTGTCGGAAGACGGCGCAGTGCGCACCCAAACAAACCGGCACGGCGGCGTGCTTGGCGGGATGACGACCGGGATGCCGCTGCTCTTTACCGTGGCGATGAAGCCTACGCCGTCCATCCGCATGCTGCAGAAAACGCTGGATCTTGCGACCGGCGCACAGACTGAGCTTGCGATACCGGGCAGGCACGACGCCTGCATTGCGGTTCGCGCGGTGCCGGTGGTCGAAGCCGCGGCGGCGATCATCCTGATGGACGCAATATGGGAGGCGGAGCATGAAACGGGAACGGAATAAGCTGGATCGGATCGACCGGGCGCTGCAAAGGCTGATCGTCCGGCGTCTGTGCATAACGGATCGGGTCGCCGCACGCAAGCGGCAGGCGGGGCTGCCCGCCTTTGACCCCGCGCGTGAGCAGCAGATCCGGCAAAGCGCGGAGCTGGCCGCGCCCGCAAGATATCGTGAAGACACCGGCCGCGCCATGGCGGGCATTGTGCGCATGAGCCGGGAACGGATTGCCAAAGCGAACGCGGACATTGTGCTGATCGGCATGCCGGGCTGCGGCAAATCACGGCTCGGAGCGCTGCTTTCCAAGCGGCTTGCGATGCCGGTATACGACACCGACAGCGCATGCGCGCGCCTTGCCGGGATGCCGCCCGAACGCATGATTGCCGAGCGGGGGGAGGACGCCTTTCGCCTGCTGGAGCGGCAGGTCATCGCCGCCGCGCCGGCTTGCGCCGCCACGATCATCGTCACCGGCGGTGGCGCCATACTGGAAAAGGAAAACAGGGACGTGCTGGCGCTCTGCGGGCGCGTATACTATCTGATGCGGGATCTTACGCAGCTGGACACCGCCGGACGGCCGCTGTCGCAGGGCGACGGCGCGCTGGCACGGCTGTATGAACAAAGGCAAGCCCTGTATCAAGAGCTTGCCAACGTATGTGTGGATGCAGAGAATGCGGACGCTGCGGCTGCGCAGATCGAAGCGGATTACCGATTGTTCATTGGCTGACGGCCAGCCGCGCAAGCAGGTTTCCGGACGGATCGTAGAGGATGGCGGCATCCTCTTTCTTTTTGCTGAAAATGCTCTTGCCGGGGAAAGCGTATGCCCCGCCGCCGTTTGCCGCGGTGATCAAAACCGTTTCACCGGGCGCCAGCGCCGCGTCCGCAGGCAACACAAGCACATCCGCGCCGTTTTCGCTCATCAGGATATAGCCTGCCAAGGAAACCGTGGCGTCGCCCGTGTTCACAAGCTCAACGCTCTGTCCCTCCCGCGAGGCGGAAGCAAGTGTTACGGAAGCTGTCGCAGCCTTTGCACGCTGTGGAAAGGAAACCGTGCGTGTACCGTCCTGTTGCACGGTAAGAAGCACGCCAAGATCGGTACCCTCTGTGGAATAGACCTCCGCACCGGGCAGCGCCGCGCGGACGCGCGGGTTGTCCGAATCGGCATCCATCGCCGTATCGGTGGAAACAACCGCGACAGCGGGCGCCGACGCCGCGCCAAAGCCATCGCCGGTGGCATCGGGATTGCCATGATTGCCGATCTTCAGGACATCGCAGGCGACATCCGCCCCGGAGGCGAGCACGGCCTGCTCCTCGGCAAACTGCATATCGCCGGTCATCAGAATGCGCGTGTCAAAGGCGTGCAGCATCAGCACAAGGGAATTGTCGTTGTCGTCTTCCGCCAGCCCGGAAACCGGCCCCAGAACCTTTGCGGTAAGCCCCTGCCCCAGCGTCAGGACATCCCCCGCGGCAAGCGTTGTCACGGGTACGCCGGCGTCCGCCGCCAGATCGTCGATCTTGTTGCCGCCCTTTTCCTTGTTTTCGGAGATGGCCGCCCGATAGACCGCCGCTGTTTCAAACACCTTTATTAGCTCCTTTGCGCCGCCGATGTGATCGCTGTGGGTATGCGTCAAAAACACGCCGTCCAGCTTTCCTACCCCCGCCCACGCGAGCGCGGAAAGGAGCTGCCACGCCGTATCCTTTTCCCCCGAATCGATCAGATACGCCCGATCGGAGGTGAGAATCAACGCGGCATCGGCCTTACCGACGTTTAGGAAGAGGATGCGAACCGCGCCGTCCGCGCGATCGGGCGGCAAGGAATCACCATCGCCCGGTTCCTCCGGCGGCACCGCATCGTCCGCACCCGCGCCGCCCTGCTGTATGGGTTCCGCGGTGTCGAAATCAGAAGCGGCGGGTGTCGCCGTGGATGGCGGCACGGCTGTGGGCGCGCAGCCAGCAAGCAGCAGCGCAAGCGCAACCAGGGCAACGCCAAACCGGTTTTTCATCTGTTTCATTCCTTTCCCGTTTACCACTTATTGCGCACCTTTTCGGCAAAGCCCAGAAAATCGGACAGATGCAGAACGGTGCCGTCATCCAGCACGGCCGTGCCGGAATAAAGCCCGAACACCTGATGCTGGTCGGAGAGGATGACCGCCGCGCTGGTCAGCGCCTTGCGATCGAGAATCGGCCGGTAATCCATGGTAAAGCGGCCGTCGTCCGAGGTGAACGTCCAGGGCGAAAGATAGTCGTCCCTGCCGTCCTTTTGCGGGATATGGAAGGTCACGCGGCCGAGCTTGTGCGCCTTGCCGTCATAGAAAAGCATGTTCTCCGACGCGGCAGACGTATCGCCAAAGCCGTAGCCGATATTGAACCCCACGACGTGCCCGTCCAGCTCGCCCTGCGCCGCGCCCCAGTACCAGGTATTGTCATACGTCCAGACGCCGCGCCCCCAGTCCAGCAGGCCAAAGGTGCGATCCCCCGCGAACGGATAGGTCTTGCCCGCAACCTCGGCATAGCCCTCGGCGCGCATGCCGACGATCTTTTGATTGTAATAAAACGCGGTGTCCTTTTCGGCAAAGGGCGTGGCGATGACCATGCTCTCCGCCGGCTCGTCGTAGAGCCACAGATCCGCCATGAACGGCATATCGCCCGAAAACTTGTCCATATAGAGCGTCAGATGCCGCCTGCCGTCCTCATGCAGAAACGTCGCCACGGCGCCCTTCTTCTCCACACGCACATCGCCCGTCTGCGAGCTTGCGGGGAAGCGGCAGCCGCCCATCGGCAGCGGAAACATTTTTGACACGGTGCGTTCCTGCCGGCCGGAAAAATCCAGAAACGACGCGGAGACCAGACCCATGTAGCTGTTGTCGTCCGCCGTGAGCGCAATGCCGTAATCGTCATTATAAATCAGGTAATAATCCCATTCCTTGATGCGCGTTTTTCCGGCGCGGATGGCGCCACGGTCATAGGTCTTGACGAGCCTTTTTGCATAGCCGGCCTCGCACAAACCGCCCTTATCATTGAGGAGCGGCCCCTCCGTCAACAGATGCTGTGTCATATAAACCCCGTCTCCCTTTCGAAAATGAAAAAAGACCCGCCGTCTGTTGGGCGGCGGGTCACGGAATGCTTAGTGCGCCTCCGCAATCGCCACAGCGACGGCGACGGTTGCGCCCACCATTGGGTTGTTGCCCATGCCGATGAGACCCATCATCTCGACGTGCGCCGGCACGGACGAGCTGCCCGCGAACTGCGCGTCGGAATGCATGCGACCCATGGTGTCGGTCAGCCCGTAGGACGCGGGACCGGCGGCCATATTGTCCGGATGCAGCGTGCGACCCGTGCCGCCGCCGGATGCGACGGAGAAATACTTCTTGCCGTTCTCGACACACCACTTTTTGTAGGTGCCGGCAACCGGGTGCTGGAAGCGGGTGGGGTTGGTGGAGTTGCCCGTGATGGACACGTCCACGTTCTCATGCCGCATGATGGCGACGCCCTCGTTCACGTCGTCCGCGCCGTAGCAGCGCACCTTTGCGCGGTCGCCGTCGGAGAACGCGCGGGTGCTGACGATGTGCAGCTCGCCGGTGTGATAGTCGTAAGCCGTCTCCACATAGGTAAAGCCGTTGATGCGGGAAATGACATACGCCGCATCCTTGCCAAGACCGTTGAGGATGACCTGCAGCGGCTCCTTGCGAACCTTGTTGGCGGTGCGTGCGATGCCGATGGCGCCTTCCGCAGCAGCAAAGCTCTCATGTCCGGCGAGGAACGCAAAGCAATGCGTCTCCTCCTTAAGGAGCATGGCGGCCAGATTGCCGTGGCCGCGGCCAACGACGCGCTGATCCGCGACGGAGCCGGGGATGCAGAACGACTGCAAGCCGATGCCGATGGCTTCGGCGGCCTTGGCGGCATCCGTTGCGCCGCTCTTGATGGCGATAGCCGCGCCGACGGTATAGGCCCAGCAAGCGTTTTCAAACGCAATGGGCTGGATGCCGCGGACGATGCCCGCCGCGTCTACGCCCTTTTGATCGCAGATGGCCTTCGCCTCTTCGATCCCGCTGATGCCGTACTCCGCGAGCACGCCGTTGATCTTGTCAATTCTTCTTTCATATCCTTCAAACGTGATCATGCTGCACCTCCGTTATTCCTTACGCGGGTCGATGACTTTGGCCGCCTGTGCAAATCTGCCGTAGGTGCCGATGTTCTTCTCGTATGCTTCCTTGGGATCGACGCCTTTCTTGATGGCGTCCATCATCTTGCCGAGCGATACGAACTGATATCCGATGATCTCGCCTTCCTCGTCCAGGCCGACCTTCAGAACATAGCCCTCCGCCATCTCCAGATAGCGCGGACCCTTGGCTTTGGTGCCGTACATGGTGCCGATCTGGGAGCGGAGACCCTTGCCAAGATCCTCCAGCCCTGCACCGACGGCCAGACCGTCGTCCGAAAACGCGGACTGCGAACGGCCATAGACAATCTGCAAAAACAGCTCGCGCATGGCGGTGTTGATGGCGTCGCAAACGAGGTCGCTGTTCAGCGCTTCAAGAATGGTCTTGCCGGGCAGAATCTCAGCCGCCATGGCCGCAGAATGCGTCATGCCGGAACAGCCGAGCGTTTCGACCAGCGCCTCCTCGATGACGCCGTTCTTGATGTTCAGCGACAGTTTGCACGCGCCCTGTTGCGGCGCGCACCAGCCCACGCCGTGCGTGAAGCCGCTGATGTCCTTGATTTCCTTTGCCTTTACCCACTTGCCCTCCTCGGGGATTGGAGCGGGATCATGATTGGCGCCCTTTTTGACGCAAACCATTTCTTCCACATCACGGGAATACTGCATGATGGATGTTCCTCCTTACCAATGTCACCATAGTATATCATGGAAAAAAGGGTTTCGCAAGACCGCAGGGGTATGCTATACTGGAACATGGGAAGGGGTGGTTTTTTTGCCGAAGGCGGTGTCTGTGATCTTCGCCGTTGTGTTTGCGTTGGTATCGGCGGCGCATCTGTATGCATGCTGGCCCCCGGTCAAGCGGCGGCTTCGCATCGTGACCAAGCTCATGCTCATGCCGCTTTTGCTGCTGTGCTATCTGACGCGGACGGCGAACATATCGCCGCTGATCATCCTGGCGCTGCTGTTCAGCTGGTTCGGCGACGCGTTTTTGCTGCTGTCGGACCGCAAGATGCCGATGCTCTGCGGCATTCTGGCGTTCGGTGTGGGGCATGTGTTCTATGTATCCTATTTTTGCGGCATGTGGGCGTCGCCAGCTCTTTACCTGATTGCCATCGCCGCCGCGTGCTATATCACCGGGGTCGCCCTGGTGTCTTCGCGCGTTCATACGCTTGTCAAGGGCTATCTCAAGCCCGCCACGACGCTCTACATGCTGCTGTTGTGCGCAACGGGGTTCTCGATCTTCGGCGCATTGGTTTCGACACGGCAGCCATGGCTTATCCTGGCGTTTGCGGGCAGTCTGCTGTTTCTGGTGTCCGACGGTCTGCTGTCCGTGCTGTATTTTGACCGGCCGCTCAAGTACGGCAACTTTTTTGTGATGCTGACCTATATTTTGGCGCAGTCGTGCATTCTCGTTGCCGCCGCGCACCTGGGAGGATAGATCAAACATGGAACTTGTGATCCTGATTGTCAGCATATTTTCTCTCGCCGCGCTCATCGCGGTGATTGTGCTTTGCGCACGGCCGAAAAAGGACACGGGGCTCAGCGAGCTTCGCATGGAGCTGACGCAGACCGTCCAGACGCAGGTCGGCACGTTCGGCCGCATGATCGCCGAGAATCAGCGGGCTGCCGCCGCCGCGCAGGAGCAGCGGCTCAAATCGTTTGAGCAGAGCAACGAGCAAAAGCTTGAGCAGATCCGCGAGACGATGGAGCGGCGCCTTGCCGCGATGCAGCTCACCAACGAAAGAAAGCTCTCCGAGATGCAGCAGGTCGTCGATGAAAAGCTGCAAAAGACGCTGGAAACCAAGATGAACGAATCGTTTCGTCTGGTCAGCGAGCGACTGGAGCAGGTTTACAAGGGGCTGGGCGAGATGCAGACGCTGGCCAGCGGCGTGGGCGACCTCAAAAAGGTGTTGTCCAACGTCAAGACGCGCGGCGTGCTTGGCGAGATCCAGCTTGGCGCGATCCTGACCGAGATCCTGTCTCCCGAACAGTACGACACAAACGTCGCCACCGTTCCGGGCAAAGGCGAGCGCGTGGAATATGCGGTCAAGATGCCCGCGGACGACGGCACGTTCGTCTATCTGCCGATCGACGCCAAGTTTCCGGGCGACACCTATGCCGCGCTTCAGGACGCCTACGACAGCGGCTCGCAGGATGCGGTGGCAGCCGCCGCCGCGCAGCTTGTAGCAAGGCTCAAGAGCGAGGCCAAGGATATCCGCCAGAAGTACGTCGATCCGCCGCATACGACGGATTTTGCGATCCTGTTTTTGCCGTTTGAGGGGCTGTACTGCGAGGCGGTCAACCGTGGGATGATCGAGGAGTTGCAGCGCGCCTATCATGTCAACGTCGCGGGCCCGTCCACCATGGCCGCGCTGCTCAACAGCTTGCAGATGGGGTTCAAAACGCTCGCCATTCAAAAGCGCTCCGGCGAGGTGTGGCAGCTTTTGGGCGCGGTCAAGAACGAGTTTGACACCTTTGCGGACGTGCTGGAGCAGTCGCAAAAGCACATCAGGCAGGCCAACGAGGATCTGGACAAGCTCATCGGCACGCGCACCAACAAGATCCGCCTGCGTCTGCGCGAGGTAGAGAAGCTGGACACGGACGCCGCGCGCAAGCTTCTGGATCCGTAGCCGCGACAGCAATATAGCTCCGGGGCGACCGGATTGGCAAACCACGGGAGGATGCATGTTTGCAGCCTCCCTATTTTTGTGCGCACATCGTTTAGGGAAATGCAAAAACGGCAAAGCTATGCTCCGTACAGGGAGGGAATCCGTATGAAAAGGAGCATGGCTATTGAACAAAGTCGTCATTTGCGGCGTGGATACGTCGCGCCTTCCCACCCTGACCCAGAAGGAGATGCACGCGCTGCTGATCCGCATCAAAGCCGGCGACGAGCAGGCGCGGGAGCGGTTCATCCAATGTAACCTGCGGCTGGTTCTGTCGGTTGTACAGCGGTTTTCCGGGCGAAGCGAGCAGGCGGACGATCTGTTCCAGGTCGGCTGCATCGGGCTGATGAAGGCGGTCGATAACTTTGACCTTTCCCACGAGGTGCGCTTTTCCACCTATGCCGTGCCGATGATCATCGGCGAGATCCGGCGGCACCTGCGGGATTACACCTCCATTCG
>CAYYUV010000023.1:0-18322 GCA_964474405.1 uncultured Oscillospiraceae bacterium | reverse complement strand
CCTCTTGAACCCCATTCAAGCACGCTACCAAACTGCGCTACACCCAGACGTTTTTAACGAATGTAATAGTAGCATCACAGCCGGGAAAAGTCAAGTGCTTTTTGCCGGATTACGGCTGCGTCGTCGTCACGGGCTCCGCTGTAACATCCGGCGTGGGCTGCCCAGACGGCGCTGCTGACGGCAGATATCCCTCATCCTCCAGGAACTCCTTGGTCTCGTTTTTCATATCGACAACGTGACCCGTCATCCCGTTAATCCACTCAGACAGATCGCCCGAGATGTAGCCGTGGTTGTTAAGGTAGTACAGCACAGCGGCCGCCAACACAATAACAAGCACGATAAAGCCAATCGCTTTCAAAATCGTTTTCATAGCGCATTCTCCTTTGATCTAGTGCTAGTATATCACGAGCTATGCGCCGCAATCGAAAATATTGTGTGAAATTTCCATATATTCCGTTTGTGAAATTGCCTGCTTTATCAGCGGTTCAAAATCAACTGACGCCTCGCTTTGCCGCAGCTTATCTACCTTTGGCTTGGTGACGGGATGCTGCGGGACAAACACGGTGCAACAATCCTCATACGGAAGAATAGACGTGTCAAACGTGCCAATCTTCTTGGCTTTTTCGATGATTTCTTCCTTGTCAAAACCAATCAAAGGCCGCAGAACGAGCATGTTCACCGCATCGTTGGTCACCGTAAGACTTTCGAGCGTCTGGCTGGCCACCTGGCCGATGGCCTCGCCCGTCACCAATACCTGCGCACCGCAACTAAGCGCAAGCTTCTCCGCGATCTCCATCATCAGGCGACGCATAATGACGGTCGTTTCGCTGCTTGGACAGTCGTCATAGATACGCCGCTGGATCTCCGTAAACGGAACCAGATACAGGCCGATTTGCCCGGCATAACGGGACACAATGCGCGCAAGGTCAATGACCTTATCCCGTGCGCGCTCGCTGGTATAAGGATAGCTGTAAAAATG
The DNA here is from genome assembly GCA_964474405.1 of uncultured Oscillospiraceae bacterium. Taxonomy (GTDB): domain Bacteria; phylum Bacillota; class Clostridia; order Christensenellales; family CAG-138; genus CAYYUV01. Next base: position 17,343 of record CAYYUV010000023.1, on the reverse strand, counting down.
AACCGCAGACAACGATACGCCGCGTTTGGCAATCATATATCCCGCAACCGGGCTGTCGATGCCGCCTGAAATCAGAAGCATTGCCTTGCCGTTGCAACCAACCGGCATGCCGCCCGGTCCCGGCACTTCATCCGTAAAGACAAAGGCGTTGTTCTGGCGGATCTCAACGGTGACACGAATCTTCGGCTCATGGACATCCACCGTAAGCCCCGGGATGCGTGTCAGCAACTCATGCCCGAGCTCACGGCAAATCTGTTCCGACGTATAGGGAAAGCGCTTGTCCGCACGGCGTGCGAACACCTTAAACGTGGCGGCGCCAAGGGATGCCGCCGTAAGTGTTTTTTGGTATGCGGCCTCCACAATGGCGACCCAATCCTTATCGACACAGGCCGCCGGGCTGATGGAATGAATGCCGAATACGCGCGAAAGCCGATCCAGCGCGCCCGCAACCTCGGCCTCATCCACGCCGTCAATGAAAATCCGTCCCTGCTCGCGCACAACGTCCGGCTTAATCGGAAGCAACGCCTGTCGAATCCGATCGATCAGCATTCTCTCAAAAAAAGGACGGTTCAATCCCTTCAGATGGATCTCCGCATAGCGGACCACAAGCGCAGTTTTCATCAATCTATCTCCTTTTGTAGCGTCTCAAGACGGTCACTTCGCCAATCAGCGCTTCGGCGACAATATCCATCTCCTCGCACCTGTTATAGGGACTGAAGCTGAATCGGATCGCCCCTTCCTCGCGCGCACCCGCGATGCCCGAAGCATTCAGAATGCGGTTCTTTCCTTTTTTATGAGCTGAGCAGGCAGAGCCTGTCGCGACGCAAATCCCCTTTTCGGCCAGCGCATGAAGCAGCGTCTCTCCCCGCACGCCAAAGAACGACAGGTTGAGAATATGCGGTGCAGCATCCGCCAGAGCCGGCCCGTTTAGCATCACGTCTGGCAGGGCGGAAAGATTATGATACAGCCGTTCCTTGCATGCGCGCATGGAAAGATGCCACGCATCGGCATTCTGGCGGTAAAGCGCAAGCGAGGTGTCCAGCCCGAGGATGCCGGGAACATTTGTTGTGCCGGAGCGCAGACCGCGTTCCTGACCGCCGCCTTTGAGCAGCGGCTGGCAACGGACGTCAGCACGCAGATACAAGGCGCCTATCCCTTTCGGGGCATGCAGCTTATGGCCGGAAACCGTGTAAAGATCAAAGCTCCCGGCAGACAGAGGCACCTTCATGAACGCCTGAACCCCGTCAACGTGCAAAACTGCCTGCGGTGCGTGGGCACGCACCAGGCGTGAAACAGCTGCAAGATCGTTAACGGCACCCGTCTCGTTGTTGACATGCATGCATGAAACGAGTGCGGTATCTGGCGTCAACGCTTCGGAAAGCGCATCAAGGCTGACCGTACCGTCCGGACGTACCGGCAGATATACCGCGTCCAGATCCGGATCAGACTCCAGCATACGAAAAACCTCATAAACGGATGGATGCTCGGTCATGGTTGTGATGATGCGTCTATGGCCTCGGCCGGCGCTGATAACGCCGCGAATCGCCATATTGTTGGATTCCGTTCCGCCGGAGGTATAGACAATCTCCTGCGGCGTCGCCGAGAACAGCCGCGCCAGCTGAAGCCGGGCGGATTCCGTGCTCTTTTCCGTGTCCGCGGCCTGCCGATAGGCAGCAGCAGGATTATAATACTGTGTCTGCATGGCGTCCGACGCTCTTTGTGCGGACTCCGGAAATACGCGTGTGGTGGCGCTGTTATCCAAATATATCATGGTTTTCACCTGACCCGTTTTTTTCTATAATATGCTAAAAACGCAGATCGCGTATCATGTCCTGCGGTCTGCGCACTGTTGACTGCGGAATCAACCATACCATAGTATCCCGTTCCACACAAGAAAATATCGAATATTTATAGCGAAAAATTTACACATTCGTCATGCAAATAAATGGACGATACGCTATAATGCATATGGATTACTGTGTATGTTATTGCATTCAAATCAGGAGGTTCGATATGATTTGTAAGGAGTGCGGCGCCTATAACCCCGACCATGCGTCATTTTGCAAGGTATGTGCTGCCAGTTTGAAGGATGCGCCCGCTTATGAGGAGCCTCAGGCGGAGAGCTACGACGAGCCGGCAGATCAGGACCCGCAACAGTACGCCGAAGAGCAGGAGTCAGTGCGTCCTGCGCGTTCGTTTGCCAAGCCCCCCGTGTGGAAGCCGACGTCCAACGTAACCTTTGAACGCCGTCGTTATACGCCGTCCATCGATATGGATCATCCGGCTGACGACGGTCAGGACGATGATGATGTGCAGGCGTATGTCCGTTCGTCTCAGCAGCCGCGTTTCCGTCCGGAAGCAAGCGATGCGGCCGAACAGGACGACGATACGCGTGACGCCGAAGCGTCGCGTGCTGCGTTTGCCTCTGCCTCCCCCACCCGTCGGTTCCGCGCGCCGGAACCCGATCCTGAGGAGGACGACGAGGATGAGCCTGTTCGCCCTGCCCCCGTCAAGAGCAGCAAGAAGGCGCCTGTCCGTCCGCCCGTCGATGACGAGGATGATGACGACGAGGAGGATGAGGATGACGAGCCCATTCGCCGCGCGCCCGTCAAGAGCGCCAAGAAAAAGCCCGTCGCCCGCGACTATGACGACGAAGATGACGAGGATGACGACGAGGACGAAGAGCCCGTTCGCCGCGCACCTGTCAAGAGCGCCAAGAAAAAACCCGTCGCCCGCGACTATGACGACGAAGACGATGAAGATGACGACGAGTCGTATGCGCCGCGTCAGAAGAAGCAGAAGAGTGCGACCTCCGGTATTTTTACCACGCTGCTGGTCGTTTTGCTTGTATTGATTCTCGCGGTGGTGGTGATTGTGGTCTTAGCCAACAACGTGCCTTCCATCGGTGAGAAGCTCTCCATCCTGAAGATCGACAGCTGCAGCGGCGCGCAAGACGTCATTGCGGGAGGCTCGCAGGATACGCCGGCGGTTGATCCGAACGCGGCTGGCAATGCTGTCGTCAGTACGACAGATCCTTATATCGAAGAAAGTGTCAACGAATCAGGCATCGAATGTGTTAAGTTCTGCGTCTATGTCGACGTGGGCGAGACGCTGACCATCGACCTGCCCAATCAGGACGACTATTCCCAGACAAACACCAGTCAGACGGCAATCGATTATAAGATCGAGATTCCCAAGCAGGTGTTCTATCCCAACGCTCCGCTGGATTCGGCTGAATACGTTGTCACGCCAAACGTGACGCTGACCGACGCTTCCGGCACCGCGCGGCAGCTCAACATGCCCACCTTTACGCTGACTTTCCCCGCCATCTCGCTGTCGGTCACGAACCCGTCGTACACGGGTGAGCCGATCATGGCAGCTGACGGCAATGTTGTGACCATCGAAGGCAAGGTGGATACGCACACCGTTTCCGTATATGCCAACGATCAGAAACTGAGCGTATACGAAGACGGTTATTTCAAGGGCGACTATGTCATGCAGAGCGATGCCGAGGAAACGATCGTCATCCGTGCGGAACAGGACAACTACGTCAAGACCTCCACGGAGATCAAAGTCACGCCGTATGTGTTTGTTCCGATCGAGATGTCGCTCTCCATCTCCAAGGGTGTTTCCACTCTGCGTGCCGCTGAAAAAACTGGGGAACTGTCTGTCAAGGGCGTAGCCGAGCCGGGTGCGACGCTCGTTGCCGCGAGTGACAACGAAAACGTCGTCTGTGGTTCCGTGGCTGTCGGCATGGATGGCAACTATACGTTTAATGTGACCTTTGCAAGCGGTTATTACGGCATTGCGACAGTCACGGTGAGCGCCGTCAAGGAAGGCTATACCGACACCAGCGCAACCTGTATCGTCACGCGCATGTATGATGATAAAGACGGGTTCACCAAAAATAAGAACTACTACGAAGTGCCGCGTCACAAGACCATGGATGAGATCATGACGGATCCAAGTCAGGCCGGTTATTACCGCATGACGATCAAGCTTCTTGAGGTCACCGAGGTAGACGGCTACAAGATCTGCAAGGTGGAGATCAAGCAATCCGGCAAGGACCCCGTCACCGCATATATGATGAACCAGAGCGAGAAGTGGGATCCGAACGAGAGCCGCATCGGTAATGAGTACAATGTCTATTGTATGCTGAACGGTCTGTATCCGGACACCGAGTATCTGTACGCCATCGTATTTTTCGCGGTTGCCAGATAATGCGTATCTGGGCAAAAACGACAAAGAACCAGAAGGTTATTGCGGAAGTCGTGCAGGAGTTTGCTCTTGCACGACCTTCTGCTATGGAAGACTGGTATCCCATCCTGCATGCGTTGTGTCAAGCACTGGATCTGTCCAGGCCGGTGCTTGTGCAGAAGCATGTCAGCGATCTTGCCAGGTTTTCGCACGTTGAATTTCGCCCTTCCGACTTTATGGAGGAAGTTGCATTCGATCGGTTCATCATCGAAATTTTTCCTGACAAAAAGAAAGAGAATACTGCATCCTTTCGCTACACATAATAAGCGCAGCGAAAGGAGTGAGTACTTTTGAACATAGCGGCATTGATTCTGATGGTGATCGGAGCACTGAACTGGGGCCTGATCGGGATTTTTCAATTCGATCTGGTAGCGGCAATCTTTGGCACTGCCTCCGTCCTCTCACGCATCATCTACGCATTGGTAGGCGTAGCCGGCCTCTGGGGCGTTGTGATGCTGTTTCAGCGAAATGTACGGCGGCTGCCGGACTCTGCGGAATCGCACTGATCGCGCACCCCGCGGAAAGCACCAACCGGTGCTTTTTTCTTGCATTTCATTTTAGATAACGGTATGATGAACGGGAAAGCATTACGAGGTGAGAGCATGAAACGGACGGCCTTGGTCACGGGGGCTTCGGGCGGAATTGGCAGTGCCATTGCAAAGACGCTGCTCATGGACGGATACTCTGTTGCCTTGCATGCAAACAAGCATGCCGACGCGCTTTTTCCCCTGATTGCCTGCGCGGCGGAGCGCGGTGCGCAGGCTGTCACTGTGACGGCGGACATCCGTTCTGCGCATGAAGTGGCGCAGATGATTGGCGCTGTTCATATGAAGCTGGGCAAGGTCTCCCTGCTGGTCAACTGCGCGGGGGTTGCCCTCCCGCAAGGATTATTTCTAGACACAACGGATGCTGATTACGAGCTGATGTTTGACACGAATGTGCGCGGCACCATGCTGGTCAGCCGCGCCGTCCTTCCGGATATGCACTGTCTGGAAAGCGGCTGTATCATCAATATCGCCTCGATGTGGGGCGTTTGCGGCGGCTCGTGCGAAGTGATTTATTCCGCTGCCAAGGCAGCGGTGATCGGTTTTACACGCGCGCTGTCAGCGGAACTCGCTCCATCCGGCATTCGTGTCAACGCAGTTGCGCCCGGGTTTGTCAGAACCGCAATGAACGCTCATCTCTCGGCGGAGGATGTGCGCGAGATAGAAAAAAGCACGCCAACCGGGTGTGCTGTAACACCGCAAGAGATCGCCGATGCCGTTCTGTATCTGTCAAAGGCGAAGTCCGTCACCGGACAAACGCTGTTGATCGACGGGGGCTATTGCGGATAGAACATGCGGTGTGTGACTACTCATTCATGCAGGCAGCGCCCACAATCCCGGCATTATTGCCCATCGTTGCGCGCACAATCTCGGGACTGCTTGTAAAAAAGCATTTTTTATCGACATTATCCCTCAGCGGCTGCAACAAAAATTCACCCGCATTGCACACGCCGCCGCCGATGGCGATCCGTTCCGGATCCAAAAGATGTATGATTGCGATCAGCGCGGATCCCAGATCATCCACATATGCGTCAAACAGATCCATCGCCTTTGGATCGCCGCACTTGGCGGCGTCAATGACCTGCTTGGCGTCAGCGAGCCCAAGCGGCCCCCCGTCAACAGCCAGGCGTGTGGCCGAGCAGTAGCATTCCAAGCAGCCGGAATTGCCGCAGGTGCAGGCTCGTCCGCGTATGCGAAGCGGTATATGTCCCGGCTCCACGCCGCTGTTCCTGCCGCCATTGAACAGTCTGCCGTTCAGAATCAAACCGCCGCCAACGCCTGTGCCAAGTGTCAGCAGCGCCGCAGTCATGCATCCGCTCAGCGAACCCGCGCGATGCTCGGCAAGCGTGGCTGCATTGGCGTCGTTACACAGCGTTACGCGCAGTCGCGGCAGGCGATCCTGAACCATTTGACGAAACGGAACATTGTGGAAGCCCAAATTGTATGCGTCCAGCACTGTATCGCCCGAGGGGGCCAGACTGCCGGGAATGGCAACCCCGACGCCCGCGAGAGACGAGGGCGAAAGATTGGCACGAACACATAGCGCTTCTGTCAGGGAAAGCACGCAATCCGCAACAACATCGGCGCTCTGCCCGCTCGGGAACGGACGCGAAGCCTGATCGACAATTTGATAATCGTCATCCACAAGCCCGGCGGCAATGTTTGTACCGCCGATATCAAACCCCAACCGAAGCATATCTGTCGCGTCTCCTTCCGTTAGGCATTCTTGTGCTCTGACTGTGCCTTTTCAATGGCCAGAGCCAATTGGTCGGCACAGGAGGTTGGGTTTGCACCGCAAGTGTTGCCCTTTAGCAAGGCAACTACGCGTTCAGCGGGCATACCCTCCACCAGTTTGGAGATGGCCTGCAAATTGCCGTTACAGCCATTGGTAAAGACAACGTCATGAATCACGCCGTCCTCGAGATCAAACGCAACGGAGGATGAGCAGGTGCCTTTGTTGGTATGTTGATAATGAGTCAAGTGAGCGCCTCCTTTATTTTTTCCTTCATCATCAGGCGATACATCGGTTTTTCAAAAAACCAAGTCAAAACCGCCGCGACAAACAGAGAAAGGCCAAGCGCCTCCAATGTCAGGAGCGCCTGAATCTTTGTGCCGGCTGCGGCCACGTCCGCACCGCTGAGGAAGCCAAGGGATTGGCGGAGCATGACCATAATCCACTGATGCCAGATGTAGAGATTGAACGACAGCGTCCCAAGCAGGCGCATCAGCGTATTGGAAAACAGAAACCGATACGCCCGGAATGAAAATGCAGTTGAAAGCACAAACAGCGTAAACAAGATCGAAAGCGTATAACGCTGCGTCAACTGCCAGATCTGCGCGTTTGCGGCTGCGGAGCAGGATTTGACCTCGCGCGCAATCAGGTATAGGCAAAGCAAGGACACAGCAAAGAAGAAATAGCCCAGCGGACGCTTAATGTGCACATATTTTGCATACAGCACATAGAGACAAGCGGCCAGCATCCCGTTGGCAAACACCGGAAGAAACGTAGGAAACTGGTTGACACCAAGCGCGATCGGTTCGGTATTCACCGAAACAAACTGGATAAACGCAAGACCCGCGCCGACCATCAACGCATAGATCAGAATATGGAAACGTGAAAACGCCTTGGCCAGCAACGGAAACACCAGATAAAACTGCATTTCAATGGCAACCGTCCACAAAGCGACGTTAAGCTTTGTATAGGCGAGCGTGTCCATGCGGAAGGTCTGCGTAAAGGTCAGGTGGGAAAGGAGATCGCGCCACATCTCCTGCGGGCCGGAATAGCTGCCGCGAACCAACGCAACCACAAAAAGCACCGCGATGGACAACAAATAGGAAGGCAGAATCCGCGCGACACGCCTGCGGTAAAACAGTTTGACACTCGGATACGGTTCTCCCAGGAACATGCTTCTGGCATACGGCAAAAACAGCAGAAAGCCCGACAGCAGGATCATCATGTCGACAAAGATATAACCGACACGACGAAAGTCAATGGGGTTAATGGAACTGACATGAAGCCACGACAAAAACGGGGTCTGATAGACCGGCATCAGCCAGGTTTGCTGCCAGAAATGAAACCACACAACCATCAGCACGGCAAGAACACGGATGCCGTCCGCAACGCCGACATGATATACGTCAAGCGTACAATCCAGCTTATCCCTCCATGTGCCGCGTTGCTTTGCTTCCATTCTTCGTGATTACTCCCAGTCGATCGCTCCGATGCTGTCCAAATACCGCTCTGCGTACTCCATATAATCTTCTACAAAACGCATAGTATACATTTTGTATTCCGCAAATGCCTTTGTAAGCTCGGCAAACATATAATCGAAGGCAGCGTCGTCGTCATAAACCGCTCCGTCCTCGACGCCAGCCAGCTTCATATATGCGTCATCCAGCTCAATGACACGGCTGAGCATACAGTCGAACTGCTCACGCGGCATCACATCGGCATACTTCTGCTCATCAAACATGGCGGAGATGAATGCCGTCTCCTTGGAGCGATCCATGGTGTCCTGTTCCATATTGGTTCTACACCCCGTTCTCGGTCGTTATGCCAACAGCGTAGTCAACTCGTCCAGGCAGGATGTGAACACATCCAGCGACGAGAGAATGCTGTGCTTATCGGTCAAATCCACACCCGCGTTCTGAAGCAGGCGAATCGGATAGTCGCTGCCGCCGCTGGACAGGAATTTAATATAGCGATCCCGGCCGTTGTTCTGGAGAATGTCGGTAGCGAGTTTGACCGCGGTGCAGAAGCCCGTTGCGTACTGATACACATAGAATGCATTGTAGAAATGCGGAATGCGCATCCACTCCATGGCAACATTGTCATCGACGTGCACATTGGGATAATAGGTCTCGTTGAGCTTGCGATACAGGTCGGACAAGCTGTCAACCGTGAGCGCCTCGCCGGCTTCGGCCATACGGTGCGCCTTCATCTCAAACTCGGCAAACAGCGTCTGCCGGAAGCAGGTGGTGCGGAACTGCTCCAGGAACTGGTTGAGCAGATATGCCTTCTTCTGTGGATCCTGCTCGCGTGCCAGCAGGAACCGGGTCATCAGCACCTCATTGACGGTGGAAGCGACCTCGGCGACCATGATCTTATACTGTGCCAACTCGTACGGCAGCGACTCGTCGCTGTGGAACGTATGCATCGAATGACCCAGCTCATGTGCCAGTGTAAAGGCATGATCCACGTTGTTCTGATGATTGAGCAGCATGTAGGGATGCGTGCCGTATACGCCCCAAGAGTAAGCGCCCGAGGTCTTTCCGTCATTTTCATAGACGTCAATCCAACGCTCGGCAAAAGCGCGATCCAACAGCGTCTGGTACCGCGGGCCGAGCGGCAGCAGCGCCTCCTTTACCAGCGTCTGCGCCTCCGAATAGGTCATCGGCATTTCACACTCGGCGAGCATCGGGGTATAGAGATCGTACATCTCCAGCCGATCCAGCTTAAGCATCGTCCTGCGCAGCTCGGTATAGCGGGTCAGGACGGGAATTCTTTCATGTACGGCTTCGATCAGCTGTTCATAGACAGATACGGGCACATTGTTCTCAAACAGTTCATGCTCCAGCGCGCCCGCATAGCCGCGCGCCCTGGCACGGAACACATCGCCATTGACGGAGGACACATAGGTCGCCGCAATGGTGTTTTTATACTTGCCAAACTGAGCATACAGCCCATTGTAGGCGTCCCGCCGAACCCGGCGATCCGGGCTTTCCATAAAGAGGCCGTAGGAGCCGTGCGTCAGGCGAACCTGCTCCCCCTTCTCGTCTTTGATTGTACCAAAATCCAGATCGACGTTGTTGAGCATGGTAAAAGCCGTCTGCGCACCGGAAAGCGGCTGCTCCGCCATAGCAAGAAGCTTTTCCTCCGAAGCATTGAGACGGTGGGCGCGAACGCGGTCGATATCCTCAAGTCCGAAGCGGAACGGCGCATAGCGAGCTTCCTCACACCAGGCACGAAGCGATTCGGATGGGATGGAGAGAATCTCCGGCGTAACGAAGCTGCCCACGGTTTGTAGCGCGACCATGGCCTGCATGGCACGATCGGTCATGCCGACATATTTGGTGTTGCCGTTATCTTCATCGCGGCGCATGTGCGCATAGACGTACAGCCGTTCAATCAGAAGCGAAATACGGCTCTGTTCCTTCAGACAGGCAAACAGTCCGTCCGACGTGGCAAGCGTGCCGGAAAACGCGCCAAATGCGTCTATGCCGGCCTTGGCAGCGACAAGTTCCGTCTCCCACGCGGTATCATCGGCATAAATATCCTCCAGGCGCCATTTCCATTCCTGCTGGATCTCACTCCTCGGTTTGCTCATAGCCATACTCCTTTATCCGTATTCAGGAACGATTATAGCACAACCGCGTCCCGGCTACCACCCCTATTTTTCGGGGATTTGATGTAAGTGTCACGTCATCATATCGACAAACCACCGCGGATCCTCAAAATACACATACGTAGCCCGGCCGCCGATTTCACATTGATAGCGCATCCCGCTTCCGCCTGCCTTTAGGCTGGCCGCGCGCCGCACGTCAAGCACGCGATCGATCGTAAAGCGACGTCCGTCCTCCCACAGAACCGCGGTCGGACAGATCTTCCCCTCCTCGTCAAAGCGGCACTCAACGGATACATACTTCTTCACGTTTTGTGTCCTCCCGGATAAATCACATGCTCCGATTTGGGATCCATGGCGCCAATACGCGCATCCGTCAGCATACGTCCGCGCAGCAGGGCGTGATGTCCAAAACGGCGGCGAATCTCATCCACGGCATTCTCTGCCTGTTCGCGCCGGATACGGTGCTCCTCCCCGCCGAACAAAGAGAGCTGCTGCGGCTCACCGCAGGGAATCAGATCGGTAGCCGTAATGGTCAGCGAACGCACGGGTGTTTGCCAGGAATAGTTGGCGATAAACAGCTCCATCCCCGCGGCAAGCAGTTCATCCGTCAGATTGGACGGATTGTCCAGCTTTTTTTGCCGCACGAAGGAATACAGCCCGGAATCGCGGATCGAAAGCTGAACCGTGCGCGCACGAAAACGCTGATCGCGCAGCCGCTCTGCGACGCTTTCTGCAAGCATCATCAGCGTCAGTTTAACGTCGGTGTTGTTGATCAGGTCGCGCGGCGTGGTGACGCCGTTTCCGACGCTTTTGACCGGAACCTGTTTCCCGGTTGGACGGACGGGCGCATCGTCAAGCCCGTTGGCATAGCGATGCAGCATCACGCCGTTCTTCCCGAGGATAGTCTGCATGACCGCGGCATCGGTGCGTGCGATATCGCCGATGGTCTGAATGCCGAACCGGGCGAGCCGTTCTGTCGTGGCGGGTCCTACAAACAGCAGCTCAGAGGCGGGCAGCGGCCACACAACGCGGCGGAAATTATCCGGCGTGATGACGGTTACGGCGTCCGGCTTTTTGTAGTCGCTGCCGAGCTTGGAAAAAATCTTATTGTCGGACACCCCGACGGAGACCGTAATCCCGAGCTCATCATGAACGCGTGTACGAATGCGATCGGCCATCTGTTCTGCATCCTGAAAATTGCGGGTGCAACCCGTAACCTCAACCCAGTTCTCGTCCAGTCCGAAGGATTCCACACGATCGGAATATTCGCCGTACAACTGACGGCCGAGACGCGAAACGCGGATATATTCATCAAAATGCGGCGGAACCATAACAAGCGCCGGACATTTTTGCTTGGCGATGCAGTTGGCCTCCCCCGTTTTAACCCCATATCTTTTGGCGAGCTCATTCTTTGCCAGAATGATCCCGTGTCGATTCTTCGGATCTCCCGCAACCGCCACAGGCAGATCGCGCAGCTCCGGATGGTGAAAGCACTCCACAGAGGCGTAAAAGCTGTTGAAATCCACATGCAGGATTCGTCTGCCCATGTTCCCGCCTCCCCTTCAAAACAGCTAAAAATTCGATACGCGTACATTTGTTCGTATTCTTATTATATCACAAGACACCGGCTTGTCAAGAGGCAACCGATGGGATAAAATATACAACATGAAACGATGGCTTCTTCTTCTGACAGTAGGGCTGTGTCTGACCGTGGCCGGCTGCGGGCAGCAAAAAACGCATACGCTGGAGGTGCGCACGCTGGCATTGGCCGGTGCGGACTGCACAGTGATTTCCTACGACGGATATCACATCATGCTGGGTGCGGGCAAAGCGGCAGACGCCGATCAAATCGCAGAACGGCTTGCCGCACTGGATGTGGGCACGCTCGACGTGCTAATCATATCGCAATATACCGACGAGCAAGCAGGCGGCGCGCCCGCGCTGTTGCAAACCGTTTCGACCGGCGCGGTCTGGCTGCCCGGTTATGAGCCGGACGGCGCGCTGTATCAGGAACTGATGACCGCCTGCGCCGATGCCGGGGTGGAGCCGGAGTGCATGACATCGGATACAGCCAAATTCGTGGGCGATGCGGGGTTCGAACTATGGGTCTCCCCCGTTCCCTACGACGGAACCAACGACAGCGAGCAAGCGCTGGCGGTCGCCATGACCTATCAAGACCAGCGGCTCATATTCCCGGGTGATGCGGACGGCGAATGGCTCAACCTTCTCTGCTACGGCAATTACAACATCACCTGCGATCTGATAAAAATGCCGCAAAACGGCAGTTGGCAAAGGAACAGCTTTGAGCTGATCGCCTTGTCGTTTGCGCGTTATGCTGTGATCAGCGATTCAGCGGAGGAACCTGCCGATGAAAAAACGGTAAGCGGGCTAAAACTGATCGGATGCAAGGTGCTACAAACCCGCAACGGTGAATGCGCGCTGCAAGGCGACGGAAAGAGTTTTTCAGTTCTGTCACCCGAAAAATAAGCAGCAAAAAGCGGCGCCATGCGCCGCTCGCTATGCTAAAACAAACACACACTATTTCTTTTTAATTGTAATGACAATGATCACAACGACGGCAATTAGCCCGAGTCCGCACAAAATCAGAATGAACCCGGTCAAGCCGGAGCTGCTTTGCGGCTGCTGTTCCTCCAGCGAGGGCGTAGCGTCCGGATTCTGCGCCAGAACATAGATCTCAAGCGTGGCAGCCGGGGATGCGCTTACATCAGCCGAAGCCTGAGCAGACGGTGAGGGAACGAGCGTTGGCGCCGCCGTAACGGGACGGGAGGAGAGCAGCGGAACCGCTGTCGGTGTCGGCGTGGCTTTGGCGGTGGACGTCGGCTTTGCAGTGGGCTTGGCGGTAGGTTTTGCGGTAGGCTTTGCGGTCGCCGTGGCGGTTGCGGACGCTGTCGCGGTTGGAGCTGCGGAGGCATTTGCCGTCACGCTGCCCGATACGCCCGCAACGGTGGCCGTTGTGGACTGAAAGGCGGCGTCTCGCGTGGAATAGCGAATATTGGATACCCCGACCGTTCCCGTTGCGACGGTCAGCAAACGAAACCGAAGCTGCATCACAACGCCGCCGGAGCCGTTGTTTCCCTGCGCGGACGAGGCGGCAAAGCGCACCGTACCCGTTGTCGAGGAATTGATCATGACGGTGAAATTGTTAAGAAGCGTGCCTACGTCGGCGGCGGTGCTCACCAGCTGAAGCGCCGCGGCATCGTAGGTGACATCAAACTGCAGCGAATCCAAATAGGTCTCGCCGAGTTGCTGAACGGATGCGATCTCGACCGTGACGGTATCGCCCACATTGCCGGTGGCGGAAGAAACCGTAAGCTGAAGCGGATCGCCGTCCGCCAACGCGAACGGCAGGACGGCCATCAACAGAATGAGCGTCAAAAATATTGCACAGCAAAAGCGCACCGTACGCATGACCGTTCACCTCCCATTGATTCATCTGGCGCATTATAGCACGGTGGAATGTCGTGCGTCAAACATGCAAACGCCGGAACGCGCAAGGTTAATCCTTTGTTCAAACATCGTTGGCATTTTTGGCACAGAAGATGGAAATCGTTGTGAAAAAACCGACGTCACCGGTTGACAACGGACACGCTATCTCATATGATATAGCAAAGCAGTGACCGGGAGAGAGTAGCGGCAAAGCAGGCAGATAGAGAGGATCGGACGAGGCTGAAAGCCGATCCGCCAGTGCAGCCGGCGAACGTGCCTCCCCAAGCCGCCCGCGGGAACATCCAAGTATCGCGGGACGCCGCCGGCGTTATCGGTTTTGAGCGGAGGATTCAGAGTATTCTCAAATAAAGTGGAACCGCGAAGCAGCTTCGTCTTTATGCCGGGGCTGCTCTTGTTTTGGACGGTCAAGATTACCCAAAATTTCACAATGAAATATTTGCTTTCTATGCTATAATGAATCAATTAGGGGGGATACGTTATGCAGATCTACAACACGATGACACGCAAGAAAGAGGAGCTTCGTCCGCAAGTGCCGGGTCAGGTTTCCATCTATGCATGCGGGCCTACCGTGTATGATTTTTTCCACATAGGCAACGCGCGCTCCTTCGTGGTGTTTGATACACTGAGAAGGTATCTCGAATACCGCGGGTATCAGGTCACCTATGTGCAGAACTTTACCGATGTTGACGATAAGCTGATCAGACGCGCCAACAGCGAGGGAACAACCGTGCCCGCGGTGGCTGAGCGCTTTATCAAAGAGTTCTATACCGATACCGACGCCTTGGGCATCGAACGCGCCAGCGCCAATCCGCGCGCGACCGAGCACATCGGCGACATCATTGATTTGGTTCAGACGCTGATCAGCCGAGGACATGCCTATGCCGCAGACAACGGTGACGTGTATTTTGCCGTGCGCAGCTACCCCGCCTACGGCAAGCTGTCTGGACAGAATGTCGACGACCTGGAAAACGGTGCGCGGGTAAGCCCGACCGAGCAGAAGCGCGACCCGTTGGATTTTGCTCTTTGGAAGGGCGCCAAGCCCGGCGAGCCCTCGTGGGATTCGCCCTGGGGCAAGGGACGCCCCGGCTGGCATATTGAATGCTCGGCCATGAGCATGAGCATTCTGGGTGAAAGCTTTGATATCCATGGCGGCGGGCAGGATCTCATTTTCCCACACCATGAGAACGAGATCGCGCAAAGTGAAGCGGCCACCGGAAAGCCGTTTGCCCGATACTGGATGCACAACGGGTATATCAACATCGACAATCAGAAGATGTCCAAAAGCTTGGGCAACTTCTTCACGGTACGCGATATCGGCAAGGAGTTCGATCTTGAGGCGGTGCGCCTGTTCCTGCTGAGCGTGCAGTACCGCAACCCCGTCAATTTCTCGCGTGACCTGTTGCAGCAGGCTGACGCCGCGTTGACGCGTCTGCGCACGGCAAGAACGCGTCTTTGGGAAACGCCGACGGTACAGGCTTCACAGGCGGATGCAGCATTTTTGACCGAGCTGGACGAGTACATTGTTAAGTTCAACGAAGCGATGGACGATGACCTCAATACGGCGGACGCGCTTGGCGTGTTGTTTGAGCTGGCACGCGCTTGCAACACATTTGTTACCGAACCGCGCGGCCAAGCGGCCGTGGAGCGCGCCAAAGCCGTCTTTGCGCAGTTGACCGGTGTCCTCGGGCTTTTGCAGCACACCGCGGAAGCGGCTTTCCCCGCCAAAGCGTTGCAGCTGCTTGATGAGCGTCAGAAGGCGCGAAAGGAAAAAAATTATCAGCGTGCGGACGAGATTCGCAGTCTGTTAACCAATATGGGCTTTGCCGTAGAGGATACCCCGCAGGGCCCGAAACTGAAAAAAATATCATAAAGACAGGAGAGACCCATGAACGGATCGTTTTTCAACATCATCATGCTCGCCATCAGCTTGTACGTTCTGTATGCAGGTATCACCGGCAAGGGCAAGCTGTATGCGGCAGACAACGTCAAGGACGAATACGCAGATAAATTCCCCAAGGTTCTGCGCAAGATGTTTCTTGCCCTTGGCGTCGTGATGCTGCTGATGTCTGCATGCAACTTTGCACCCGGCCTGCTGTATGAGCAGGAGTATTACTTTACCGCCAGCTATACGGATCCCAACGGCGTCACACACGAGGAAGGCGACATAACCACGCTGGCTGAGCTTCAGAGCTATTATGACATCTATGTGGAAGAAAATGCGGATAAGACGGAACCCACGACCTCGTCATCTTCCTGCCTGGGTAGTGGCTCCTCCGTCCCCGTTCCGTTTGAATACAATTACCGCTACGTTGCCAAATCGTCCGCTTTTGAGAATATTCAAAAGAAGGTCTTCGACATCGTGGGCGGCGTGTTCCTGGGGCTTTCGCTAATACTGGTCGTCGGTTTGTTCATTGCAATCCGCAAAATGACCGACAAGAACAAGAAACGGGAGACGCGTGAAAAGGCACAGCAGAATGTGTCCGCCATGCCGTCCGACGCCTTCCATTTTGACGACGACACCCCCGACACGGGCGAGAGCAAGCAGGAATAAGTCCAAACCGCTTTTGCGACCTTGCTGACGCGCAGCAGCTACAATTCCCGATGAACAAGCAACTCCCCAGCAGCATTTCAGTATACATACTGAAATACCGTTGGGGAGTTTTCATGCAAGCGATGCGGAAAGCGCATGCGATGCATCATTGCTTGCAAAGCACAGCATTGGATGCACATGTCTGTCCGACGCGGATACTCTGGACTATATCCGTGTAATTGAACAAAGACCGCCAAACGGCGGTCTTTGTTCAATGGTGGGCCATCAGGGGCTCGAACCCGGGACACCCTGATTAAGAGTCAGGTGCTCTACCAACTGAGCTAATGGCCCAAATCTGTACTGGAGCGGGAAACGGGGCTCGAACCCGCCACCTCAGCCTTGGCAAGGCTGCGCTCTACCAAATGAGCTATTCCCGCGAGTGCGAAATTTATTATAGCACAAATTTATCCTTTGTCAATGCTTTCTTCCGCTTTTTTTCGATGCGGTTAGCTGCAAGGACGGCGGCCGCATCAGCACTGTGCAGCGGCTCGAATCTGCGCCCCTTTACAGCAAAAGGGCGCAGATCTTTTCGGCAGCATGCTACTGATCGGAGCTCACCGCTTCGTCAAACAAGGATCGCGCATCCTCGGATGCAGGGCCGATCGCGGACACAAGCATAGCAGTCAGCAAGCCTGCCGCAAAGCCCGGGATAATCTCATAAATCCCCGTAGGCGCGGACAGGAAAAGGAGCCAAAGCGCATCGACAACCGCGCCTGCGGCAATGCCTGCCACAGCGCCGGAGAACTTTAGATTGCGCCAGAACAAGCTCAGAAGCACAACAGGCCCAAATGCAGCGCCGAAAAGCCCCCATGCGTTGCCGACCAAATCCATGATACTGCCCGAGTTGGGGTCCGATGCAATCAGGAGCGCGGCGACAGATATCACAATCACTACGATGCGACCCACCCACAGCATCTCTCTATCCGATGCATTTTGGCGAAAAATGGGCTTATATACATCGCTGGAAAAAGCCGATGCGGACGCCAATAGCTGGGAATCAGCCGTTGACATCGCTGCAGCCAAAATCGCCGACAGAAGAACGCCGGAAACGACACTGGGAAACAACGTCCTAACCATGGTGATGAACACCGTGCTCGAATCATCCAACGCGCCCAAAAGCAGCCTGCCTACAAGCCCT
>CAYYUV010000022.1:487-24859 GCA_964474405.1 uncultured Oscillospiraceae bacterium | reverse complement strand
TAGATATATACAGTTCAAGAGCGGATAACTGGGCTACCTGCGATTTGTTAACCTTTCATATAAAAGGAAATGAAGAAAAGTATTACAATTTAACATTGGAATATATTAATAGCGAGTTGCCGTTCAGAAGAAGAATTGGAATGTATATCCTATTTTATTTCGTTGATGATGATAAATACATAAACAAAATATTTGATTTGCTGAACCGCTTTGAAAATGAAGATCATTATTACGTAAATATGATGAACAGCTGGCTTTTGAGCGAATGCTTTATAAAGCAAAGAGAAAAAACCCTGGTATATCTCAATAATAATGAGCTCAACAAATTTACATTAAATAAAGGTATTCAGAAATGCAGAGAAAGCAGAAGGGTGAGCCTTGAAGATAAAGAAATGCTCTTAAAACACAAAAGATAAAATTTGGATAGCGGGGTATGATTTTTTCTCCTGGGGAGCCTGTTTTGTGACGATCTGTATTGCCAATCGAAATGCGGTGTTGTGGAAACGCAGGGTCGGATCTCATCTGCCCGGACGTATGGGCTTTTCCTTTGGCATGAAAATATGCTAATATGGATTCAAAATCATGCGGTTTGACAGCACGGACTCAGCATGGCAGGATGGGCAGATAAGGAGGGGATGTGCAGATGCGGGTCATCGATCTGACGCATACGATCACGGAGGACATGCCCGTATATCCGGGGACGGAGCCGCCCCGGCTCATTGCGGCGAATTCCTATGAGAGGGACGGGTTTCGGGAGACCAGAATTTCAATGCATTCGCATACCGGCACCCATCTGGATCCGCCCGCGCATTTGTTTCGGGACGGCGCCACGCTGGACGCCCTGCCGCCGGATCGGTTTATCGGCAAGGCGCTTTCGATCGACTGCCGCGATCTTGCGGAGGGGGAGCCGATTACCCTGCGCCGGCTGGAGCCGTACGGGAAGCATGCGGAGCAGGTGGATTTTTTGCTGTTTTGCCTGGGTTGGGATGCGCGCTGGGGGACGGAACGGTACTTTGCGGATTATCCGTGTCTGGATGACGCGCTTCTTGCCTATATTCTGCGCGGACGCTATAAGGGGATCGGGTTTGACGTGATCGGTCTGGATCCGATCGCCGATGCTTCGCTGCCGCGTCATAAAAAGCTGCTTGCCCGCAACGATATGATCAACATTGAGAATCTCACGCATCTGGATCAGTGCGGAACGGAACCGTTTCATTTCAGCTGTTTTCCGCTGAAGATCAAAGATTCGGACGGCGCGCCGGCAAGGGCGGTCGCGTGGTTTGATGAGTGAGGGATACAGTCCTGCCCCGGCGCAGCGGGAACGGCCACGCGCCGCAGTCCGCACGACAAACAGGAAGAAGCACCGCCTTTTTTAACGGAGAGAGGAAGCAAGCCATGTCAGATTTGCACCCGACCGTTTATCCCCGCACAGGGGACACCCAGACCGTTTATGTCCGTGCGGTGATCACCGATCCATCCATTACGGTCGGCGATTACACCATGTACAACGATTTTGTGCGGGATCCGCGCGATTTTCAGAAAAACAACGTGCTATATCATTATCCGATTAACCATGACAGGCTCACGATCGGCCGGTTTTGCTCGATCGCCTGCGGAGCAAAGTTTCTTTTTACCAGCGCAAACCATACGCTTTGCTCGCTGTCCACATACCCGTTCCCCCTGTTTTATGAGGAATGGGGATTGGACAAAAGAAACGTGACCGACGCCTGGGACAATAAAGGGGATATCGTTGTCGGCAATGATGTCTGGATCGGTTATGAGGCGGTCATCCTATCCGGGGTGACAATCGGCGACGGCGCCATCATCGGCGCGCGCGCTGTGGTGACTTCCGACGTTCCGCCCTATACCGTGGTGGGCGGAATCCCCGCCAAACCCATCCGCAAGCGTTATTCGGACGCGGTCATTGACGAACTTGTCCAGCTTCGCTGGTGGGACTGGCCGCGCGTGCGCATCGAAAACAGCATCGGCGCCATTCAGTCGGGCGATCTTGCCGCGCTTCGGCGCATCGCGGCGTCGGGGGCGCGCGGTGACGGATGACGGCGGTCTCGCCACGCGCCGGGGATGTGAGCGGTCTCGCCACGCGCCGGGGATGGCCTAAGCGCATACGGATCCGCTTGACAAGCGTGTGGGGTGGACATATAATGTGCGTAGTTGAATAGCATGCATGTTTGCGCGGCAACGCGCCGGTGCCGTTGGTGCCGAGGGAAGCGGATGTGATTTCCGCGCTATCCCAGTAACCGTGAAGCGGACGAACGGGCATATCTGCCACTGCTCCCTGACAAGGGGGCGGGAAGGCGCCCAAGTAGGTTGATGCCAAGCCGGGAGACCTGTCTGTGCATGAACACTTCTGGGATTGAGTGAACGGCATGGGATCATGGGTACCCGTGTGTTTTGAAGTTGCTCCTCAATCTGAGGGAGCAACTTTTTTTGCTCCTTCTCTATTCAGCTAAGAAAGAGAAAGGGGTATTGTAACATGAGACACACAAAACGGATGGCAGCCTTGCTGCTTGCGGCGCTGCTGCTTGCGTTGGCTGCGGGCTGCGCCACGCCTGTCGCACCGGAGGAACCGGCGCCCGCCGTGACGGAACCGGCTGTGGAGGAGCCCACGGGGGCGCCCACCGCCGAGCCTGCCGGCGCCGCAATCACCGTGACGGACATGACCGGACGCACGGTCACGCTGTCCGAGCCCGCAACGCGCGTTGTTGCGCTGACGGCGGCCGACTGCGAGATCCTGTATGCCATCGGCGCGGGCGATACGCTTGTCGGCCGCGGCGAATATTGCGATTATCCGGCTCCGGTTGCGGATGTGCCCGCCGTCCAATCCGGCGCGGAGACAAACATCGAGCAGATCATCTCGCTCCGGCCGCAGGTGCTGCTGATGAGCACGATGGATCAGACCGAGGAGCAGGTTTCGCAGCTGGAAACGGCGGGGATTTCCGTCGTGGTCAGCAACGCGGACGATATTGAGGGCGTGTATGTTTCCATCGCCATGATCGGCGCGTTGATGGGCAGGGATGCCGAGGCCGCCGCCGTGATTGACGGCATGAAGACGACGTTTTCAGATGTGGCGCAAAAGGCGACAAAGGACGGCACACAAACCGTGTATTTTGAGGTTTCGCCGCTTGCATGGGGGCTTTGGACGGCCGGCAACCATACCTTCATGAATGAGGTGGCCGAGATGCTGGGTCTCAAAAACTGCTTTGCCGACATCGAGGGCTGGGCGGCTATCTCCGAGGAGCAGGTTCTGGCGCGCAATCCGGACTATATTGTGACCATCTCGATGTATTCCGGCGAGGGCCCCACGCCCGTGGAGGAGATCTTGTCACGCGCGGGCTGGGAGAACGTAACCGCCGTCAAAAACGGCGCGGTCTTGAACCTTGTCGGCGACGAGCTGTCCCGCCCCGGCCCGCGGCTGACGGACGGCGCGGAACTGCTGTATGATTTTGTGTGCGGAATCCGGGCGGAACAGCCCGCGGCATAACCAAGTTCGGTTCGAAGCGGGCGGAGGCTTCTCCGCCCCCTTTGAGCCACAAGGCGGGGGGCAGGCATGAAACGGCGATCGGAGCATTTTTGCGGATATGAATACCTGATTTTCGGCGCGGTCACGCTGATCACGCTTGTTTTCTGCGTCTGCATCGGCAGCGTCAACGTGTCGCTGTCCGACACGCTTCGGGTGTTCTGGCGCGCGCTTTTTTCCCTTCCGCAGCCGGATGACACCGCCGCCTCAATCATCCTGTCGGTGCGTCTGCCGCGCGTGCTTTGCACGGCGCTGGTCGGCGCGTCGCTGTCGCTTTGCGGCGGCGCGATGCAGGGGCTGCTGAAAAACCCCTTGGCCGACGGTTCCACGCTCGGCGTGTCGTCGGGAGCGGCGCTTGGCGCGGTGCTTGCCATCGCGTTGGGGCTGACGTTCCCCGCGCTGCCGCTTGCCGGCACCGTCGTCATGGCGATTCTGTTCGCTTTTCTGTCGCTCATGATCATTCTGGTGCTTGCGTGGCGTCTGGATTACTCGCTGTCCACAAACACGATCATCCTGATCGGCGTGATCTATTCCATGTTCGTTTCCGCCGTCATGAGCGTCATCATCACCTTTGCTTCCAACCGCGTCAAGCATATCACCTTTTGGACCATGGGCAGCATGCAGGGCACGAGCTATGAAAACGCGCTGCTGCTGCTGCTTGCGCTCGTGGTCTGCGGCGGGATCCTGCTCTTTTCCGCGCGTGAGCTCAACGCCTTTGCCGTCGGCGAGGACAACGCCAGACACATCGGCGTGCCAGTCAGGCGCATCAAGCTGCGTGTGCTGATCTGTTGCTCGGTGCTGATCGGCGTGTGCGTGTCCGTCGGCGGAACCATCGGCTTTGTGGGGCTTGTGACGCCGCACATGGTGCGCATGCTTACCGGCCCGAATCATCGGCGTCTGCTGCCCGCGTGTCTGTTCTCGGGCGCGGTGTTTTTGATGCTGGCCGATTTGATCGCGCGGGTTTTGCTGCGCCCTACCGAGCTGCCGATCGGCGTGGTCACCAGCATGGTGGGCGCCGTTGTGTTTGTTTATCTTTTCTACACCTCCCGAAAGGGGGATCGCGCGCATGCTTAACGTACAGTCGCTTACCGTCCGCTACGGTGCGCTGACCATTGTGGATCAGGTTTCGTTCTCGGTCGAGCCCAGGCATTGGCTGATGATTGTGGGGCCGAACGGCGCGGGAAAATCGACCGTGCTCAACGCGGTGACCCAGGGCGTGCCGTATACCGGCCGGGTCTCGTTTGCAGGCGAGGACGTCAGAAAACAAAAGCCGCGCGCGCTTGCCCGGTACATGGGCGTGCTGACGCAGAACCATTTTGTGGGCTACGGCTTTACCGTGGAGGAGATCGTCCGGCTGGGACGTTACGCCTATGCGCCAGGCCCGTTTGCAGACAATCGCGGCGACGACGGCGCGATTGTGGCGGAGGCGCTTCGGCTGACCGGCATGACCGAGCTTGCGTCCCAGTCGGTGCTGACGCTGTCCGGCGGCGAGCTTCAGCGCGCGTTTTTGGCGCAGGTGTTCGCACAGGATCCCCAGCTGCTGCTGCTTGACGAGCCCACCAACCATCTCGATCTGATCTATCAAAAACAGGTCTTTGGCCTGATTACCGATTGGCTTAAGACGCCCGGCCGCGCCGTTGTCTCCGTCGTGCACGACCTGTCGCTTGCGCGGCGCTACGGCACGGACGCGCTGCTGCTTCACCATGGCCGGGTCGCCGCCTCGGGAACGGTGGGGGAGACGCTGACCCCGCAAAACCTTGACGCCGTATACGGCATGGATGTGGCCGGGTGGATGCGCGGCCTGCTTTCCGGGTGGGAGGCGCAATGACGGAGGATGATACGATGAAGCTTTTCGATATCTGTGCGCAGATCCGCCCGCCAGATCAACAGGCGATGGCCGATGCGCGTGCGCGCTGGGACAGCATTGCAAAGCCGCTTGGCTCGCTCGGACAGCTCGAGGACGCCGTCGTGCGCATTGCGGGGCTGACCGGCTCGGCAAGCGTATGCCTTGACCGGCGCACCGTGATCGTGTTCTGCGCCGACAACGGCGTGGTGGCGGAGGGCGTGACGCAGACCGACGCGTCCGTGACCGCCATCATGGCCGGCAGCATCGCGCGCGGGGACTCCTGTGTCTGCAAGATGGCCGCTGCGGCAAACGCCGCCGTGCTTCCGATCGATATCGGCATGGCGAGGCCGGTTGCAGGCGTTCGGGATCTTTGCATCGCCCGCGGAACAGGCAATCTGGCCCACGAGCCTGCCATGACGCGTGTGCAGGCGGAGCGCGCGCTCCTCTGCGGCGTCCGGCTGGCGGAGGAGATGCGGGATTCGGGCTGCCGCGTCCTGATCACCGGCGAAATGGGCATTGGCAATACCACAAGCGCCGCCGCCGTTGCGTCCGTGCTGCTTGGCATCCCGCCGAAGACCGCGGTGGGCCGCGGCGCCGGGCTGTCCGACGAAGGGCTGATTAGAAAGCTTACCGCCGTGGAGAGCGGCATACGGGTCAACTGCCCGAACCCTGACGACGCGCTGGATGTGCTTTGCAAGGTCGGCGGGTTTGACATTGCCGGCATGGCCGGGCTGTATCTCGGCGGCGCCTTATACCGCGTGCCCGTCGTCGTTGACGGGCTGATCAGCGCGGTGGCGGCACTCGTTGCGTACCGGCTGTGCCCCGCCTGCGCCTGCGCCATGCTGGCCAGCCACGCCTCTGCCGAGCCCGCGTCGATGGCGCTTTTGTCCGCTGTCGGCCTTTCCCCCTGCATTACCGCCGGGCTGCGGCTTGGCGAAGGGACGGGGGGGATTTGCCTGCTGCCGCTGCTGGATCTGGCGCTGTCCGTCTATCGCGATATGTCCACTTATGGCGATGTCGGCTTGGAACCGTATCGCAAACTGGGAGGCGAAGGCGTATGATGATTCTGCTGACCGGCGGCTCCGCCTGCGGAAAAAGCGCTTATGCCGAGTCGCTGCTGTCGCGGCTTCCCGCGCCGCGCTATTATCTGGCCGCCATGCGCCCTTATGGGGACGACGGCGCTGCGCGCATCGAGCGCCATCGCCGCCTGCGCGCGGGAAAGGGCTTTATCACGGTGGAACGGTATACCGATTTTGCACAGCTGATCCTGCCCGCGCGCGGAAGCGCACTGCTCGAATGCATCTGCAATCTGACCGCCAATGAGATGTTTGACGCGGACGGCAGTTTTTCCGACCCGTTTTTTGCGGTCATGTCCGGCGTGCAAGCGCTTTTGGAGCAATGCGGGGATCTGCTGGTTGTAACAAACGACGTGGGCAGCGACGGCGGCGGATATGACGCGGCCACAATGGCATATGTTCGCGCGCTTGGCCGCATCAACGCGGCGCTTGCAGAGCGGGCGGACGCGGTGTATGAGCTGGTCGTGGGGATTCCGCTTGCGGTAAAGGGGGAGCTGCCGTGAAAGATCTGATGCGTTCCGTCGTGATGGCGTTTTCCATGTTTTCCGTTGTTCCGACGCCGCGTGTTGCGTGGAAGGACGAGAACATGCGCTTTATGCTCGCCGCGCTGCCGCTGGTGGGCGCGGTGATTGGCCTTGCGCTCTGGGGATATCTGGCGCTGAGCGCGCTTTTGCGGCTGCAAAGCGTTTTGACGGCGGTGGGGCTGACGCTGTTGCCGCTTATCCTGTCCGGCGGCATTCATATGGACGGGTTTATGGATACTGCCGATGCGCTCGGCAGCCGGGCGGAGCCGGAAAAAAAGCGGGCAATCCTTAAGGACCCGCATGCCGGCGCTTTTGCGGTGATCGCGGTTGCGGCCTATCTGTTGCTGTACGCCGCCTGCTGCACCGAGCTGCCCGCGACGTGGCAAACGGCCTGCTTTCTCGGTCTGACGCATGTCGCTGCGCGCGCGTCCGGTGCGCTTCTTTGCACGGCGGTGCCGCCGTGGAGCGGGCAGGGGCTGCAAAAAACCTTTCACGATGCGTCCGCACGCTCCGCCGGCTATCTGCTCGGCGTGTGGCTTTTGCTGTCGGGCGCGGCGCTTGTGATCCTGTATCCCGTCGGCGGCGGCGCAGCGCTTGCGGCGGCGGCGCTTTGCTTTGTTGCGGTATGGCGGGTGTCAATAAAACAGTTCGGCGGCATGTCGGGCGATCTTGCTGGGTTTCTGATCACGCTGACCGAGCTTGCCATGCTGTTTGCTTATGTGATCGCGGAAAGGGCGGTGGCAATATGATTCTGATCATTGGCGGTCATGCTTCCGGCAAGCGTGCCTATCTCAAAACGCTGGGCTTCTGTGATGCGGATATCGCGGAAGCGGTGCTGGATGCGCGGCCCGTGGTCGCTGGCGCGGAAAAGCTGGCCTTTTCCGATCCCGACGGTGTCGATGCGCTTTTGCCCGCGTTGCTTGCAAAACAGGCCGTGCTCTGCTGCGAGGTCGGCAGCGGCGTCATCCCCGTATCCGACGCGCAACGCCGCGGGCGCGAGGCGGCGGGGCGGCTCACGATCCTGCTTGCGCAGCGGGCGGACGCGGTTGTGCGCATGGTTTGCGGCATTCCGACCGTCATTGCGGGGGTGCTGCCGTGAAGGTGCTTCTGATCCGCCATGGGCAAACGCCCGGAAACGCGATGAACCGCTATATCGGCAGAACGGATGATCCGCTGTCGCCGGAGGGCGAAGCGGCGCTGTGCCTGCTGCCGCGCGACAACGATGCGCGTCTGGTCTATGTGACGCCGCTGAAGCGGACACAGCAGACCGCTGCAATCCTGTTTCCCCACGCAAAGCAACGGGTCGTGCCGGATCTTCGTGAGATGGACTTTGGTGATTTTGAGAACCGCAGCGCGGAGGACATGGCGTCCGACGCCGCCTACCGCGCGTGGGTGGAGCAAAAATGCCTGCCCGCCTGTCCCGGCGGGGAGTCGGTGGAGCAGTTTCGCGATCGCGTATGCGCCGCGTTTGTTTCGGTGCTGGCCGAAGAAAGAACAAGCGGCGGAAACCGGCCTGCCTTTGTGCTGCACGGCGGCACCATTATGGCGCTCATGTATCGGTTTTCGGCGCATGGCGGCGATTATTATCAATGGTGCGTAAACAACGGCCGCGGCTATCAGGCCGAGGTCACGCCGCAGCCCGATGGGCCAGCGACGCCGTTTCTTATGACGCATATCGTACCCGTGACGGGCACGCGCCCCGCGCAGAGCGGACAGGGGCTTGAATAGAACAAAGACGGGATCCCGGTCAAGGCATCATGCCGCACCCTGCAACGGATCCGCTATGGCGCTGACAGCTGCTGCTGCTCGGCCTCCACGCAATCCGCGGGCTTTGCCACCGGCTTGATCCAGCGCATGGAGCGAAAATAGGGCAGATAGACGCAGCACTTGGAAAAATCGTCCACCACGAGCATAATGACATAGGTCAGCACAAACGGCAGCTTCAGCACAAGCCCGCAAACGGCCACAACCGGCACGACCAGCGCATACTGCGTGATCGCGTCCACGATAAATCCGATACGCGTCTCTCCGCCGCCGCGGAACACGCCGACCACAGCGATGTACGGCACGTTGCGAACGCCGACCTCCGCTGCGTAGATCATCAACAGACAGTTGGCCGTATGCGCGGCCGTTTCCGACACATCGAATAAACCCAGTATGGGGCCTCTGAAAAGCACAATCAGTACGCCGAGCGACAGCCCCAGCAGCGGGCAAAGATACAAAAATCGCTTGGCAATCCGCTTGCCCTCCTCGATCTGTCCCGCGCCGATGTGCTTGCCTACCAAAATGTTGCAGGCGTGGCAGACGCCCACAAACGATACGAACACAATGTTTTCTACCGTGCGGAACACCGTCAGCCCGGCAAAATTGTCCGCGCCCATCCGTCCGAAACAGATGTTGAGCAGCACCACCGACATCGACCAGGCCACCTCGTTGCAAAGAACCGGCGTTACGCGCTTCCAGAACATCGCGCCAAAGCCCTTGAGACGGAAGAACACCCGAAGCGGAGCGCGCAGAATGCTGCCGCGCCGAAGTGAGAACGCAAGCATGAGAACGGGCGCGACCCATGAGGAGATCGCCGTTGCAAGCCCCGCGCCCGCGACGCCCATTTCGGGCATGCCAAACTTGCCGAAGATCAGCGCATAGTTCCATACTGCGTTCATTGCCGCCGAAATGCCGGTGGCAACCATCGGCAGCTTTACACGCTCCACCGAGCGCAGCGTCATCATCAGCAGCACCGAGCACGTCAGCGCGGCATACGACGGCGCGGCTGCGGCGAGGTAGCGCGCGCCTTCGGCAATCAGTGCGGCGTCGTCGGTCAATATCTGCATCGGCAGCGTGGGATACAGCATCACAAGCACACTGCATATCACGCCGACCGGCAGCAAAAAAAGCGCCGACGCGCCGAACGCGCGGCGAATGCCGTCGTTGTTGTTTGCTCCGTGATACTGCGCCATGAACACGGCGCTTCCGCTTGCCATGCCGAAGGCGATCAGCTCCACCAAAAAGGACACCTGTCCCGCAAGCCCCACGGCGGCGATGGACGTGTCGCCAAGTCGGCCGATCATCAGCATGTCAACCAGACGGAACGATGCGCTCAGCAGGTTTTGCAGCGCAATCGGAACGGCAAGTGGCAGCATCTGGCAGAAAAAGGCCTTTGTAAACAGCTTCTGCTTCATAACCAATCTTTCGTTAGCGAATTGTCCATGATTATATCAGCTTTTGTCGCATTGGGCAAGCAGGACGCGTGGACGGGGAAGCAAAAAAAAGCCACCGGCAACGGCCGGTGGCTTGTATCGCAATATGCGGTGACCCTGCGCTTAAACGGTCGGGCTTCCGTCCGGGCCTGCGGAGGGTTTGACCAGACGGACGATCAGGATGATCACGCCTGCGATGGGGCAGAACGCCCAGAAAATATTCTGCCAGGGGTATCCGGCGTCACGCAGACGGCGAATGGTGATTGCAATGCCGGGAACCAGCAACGCCAGCGAGTAAAGGTAATAAATGACGTTGAAGCCCTTCCATGCAAGACCGAGCAGAGCAAAGATTGCCCCAATGATTACGTTGACCAAAATGGCCATCCAGTACCCTCGCTGATTGGTGCGGTCACTGAAGTTCACATAGTTCTTCCACATGGCGACGTATTCGTTGAAAAATGTCATTATGCTGCCCCCTTCTCTTGATACTTTATCATATCATAGAGACAGCACCGGATACAACCGTCAGCGGTATTTTTTTGAACTGAATCAGCGAAATACGCGAATGCGGCCGGAAAACACACTCTGCAGCGTCTCGGTCAGGCGATTCTGCTGATCGCCGGACAGGTCATAGACGATCAGCCGCTGCGGCGACATGTTGACAAGCAGCTGCACGATCCCCTCCGTCGAGCAATCGACATATTCGATGCGCACCTCGGAATCGTCGGTCAGCGTGCAGGATCCGTCCGCATGGATGCACAGCTGCAGCTCTCGGATGCGCGGTCGCCGCATGCCGACATATTCGTTCAGCACCTGCATCAGCTCCCGGTATTCCTTTTGGGTCAGCACTGCCATCGCGGCCTCCTCCACACACATCTGCCATAACAGCAGATAGCGCTGCATCCGAAACTGTAAAAACCCCTCGACGCACAGCGTTCTGTTTCCGTCCAGGTATTGCGCCAGGATTCGCTCGAGCGGCGCGATATCTTCCTGCGCGCGGGCAGCCTTCAGCGCGTCGGTCAAAACGACCTGCTTTTCGTTCAGATCCAGCGGCAGCGCATCCGCCATCCGCGCCAGCACAAAATACTGGATGTCCCGGCACAGCACGCGCGCCGCGGCAAAGGCCATGTTCTTGACCGCGTCCGCGCCCTTGCAGGCCACGCGAACGCCGCAGGGCACCTCGGTCAGCACCGGGACGGCATCGGTCTGCGCAAGACGCCGCTGCAACAGCGGCCTCAAATCCATATCATATTCGTGTGAGATAATGCTCCAGGACGGCATATAAAACTCCCTTTCCTAACATCGTATGTCAGGCACGCTTTATTCTGTGCAGCAGGAAAGGAAGTTTCGCGTGGAAAAATACGCCATCAGTGTGACGGCAGGCAAACGGAAAAGGCGCTGGGCAGCGATTTTGTGGGATCATACGGCAAATAACCGTCCGGCATTTTTTCAAAATGCACGGCGGTTCGGATCACTCGCATCCGCCATTCGATGTGCGTAAACAGATGGGTGCGCTCATAGACGGACAGCTCACCGGTTGCCCGCACGCCGAGCGCGTCAAGCGTGGCTGAGACCGCGCCGGCGTCCAAACAGCCATCCGCGTTCGGCAGCTCAAACAGGTTGGCAAGCAGACCGTTCGGGCCGCGCTTGCGGACGAGAAATGAGCCGTCCCATTCCAGAACGAACACCGTTTTTTCAACAATCCGGCGCGGCCGTTTTTCCGCGCGCACCGGCAGCAGCGCCTGCCGCCCGCCAATACGGGCAAGGCACGCATCCTGCATCGGACACCTGCTGCACAGCGGCGCGCCGTTTGGCAGGCAAATGCCGGCGCCGAGATCCATCATTGCCTGATTAAACGCGCCCGCATCGTCGGGCATGATGGCAGAAAGCTGTTCAAACACGCGTCTTTTTGTGGCGGCGGCCGTAATATCTGCGTCGTCGTCAAACAGCCGCGCCATCACGCGCAGGACGTTGCCGTCGACCGCGGGCACACGCACGCCGAAGGCGATGGACGCGATCGCGCCCGCCGTATACGGGCCGATGCCCGGCAGCGTGAGAAGCGTCTGATACCGCTCGGGCATGCGGCCGCCGTAGTCGCGCATGAGGATGCCGGCACAGCGCTTGAGATTTTTGGCTCTGGAATAGTACCCCAGCCCCTGCCAGAGTTTATACAGCGCATCGTCCTCGACAGCCGTGAGCGCGGCGATATCCGGCAGGACGAGCAGAAAACGGTTATAATAGGGAATGACTGCCTGCGCGCGCGTCTGCTGAAGCATGATCTCCGAAACCCATACAGCATACGCATCGTGCGTGTGCCGCCAGGGAAGATCGCGTTTGTTGCACTCGTACCAGGTGATCAGCTTCTGAAAGGCTTCCATGGTTGCATTATAGCATGGCTATGATATAATGGCAAAGAACGAAAGGAATGCGATACAATGGATTTTAATGAGATGAAACAGCAGGCGTTTGAGGCCATGCATATTCTTCTGGACACAGCCAAGCCCCGCAAGGGCGAGCTGATGGTGCTCGGTTGCTCGACCAGCGAGATGATGGGCGCCCGGATCGGTTCCCAGTCGACCGAGGGGGCGGCGGCGGCCGTTTTGGATGCGGTCATGTCCGTTTGTGAGGAGGCCGGGCTGTATCTGGCCGTGCAGGGCTGTGAGCATACCAATCGCGCGCTCTGCGTTACGCGCGCCTGTATGGAGCGTTTTGGTTTGCAGCATGTCTGGGTCAAGCCATGGCTTCACGCGGGCGGCGCCTGTGTGACCGAGGCATATGCGCGCACGGAGGATGCGGTGATGGTGGAGGACCTGATGGGGCGCGCCACGCTCGGCATGGATATTGGCGATACGTTGATCGGAATGCATCTGCATGCGGTCGCAGTTCCGGTGCACAGTCCCCTGCGCCGCATCGGAGAAGCGAACCTTGTGCTTGCCTATTCCCGCCCAAAATACGTCGGAGGACCGCGCGCACAGTATGATAACTTGGCAAACCCGCATAAATGACCAAAAAACGTGGGTTTATTAGAAAATAATGTTTGCTTTTTGTTTCCGCGTGAATTATAATATGTAAGGTATCCAAAAGTCGGGTCTGTGGTTGCAAGTTGATGCCAGTCGCAGGCAAAACAATCCACATAAGCGGAAAACTTCCGTGAGCATGGTGCGGCTTAGATGTAAGACCAACCGGCAGCAATGCCGAGAGGGGTAGTAGTGGGGAGCGATAACAGCTTATGAGCGAACCCTCCCGTTGGCGAGTGTGGGGGCAAAGACCAGGTCAGCCGGCCGTTGGATGTCAAAAAAAAATCTATCATCCATGAAGGGAAAAGAGAATCACATGTTCGAAGACAAGGTATTGGTGTGCAAGGACTGCGGAAACGAATTCGTTTTCACCGCGGGCGAGCAGGAGTTTTACGCAGAGAAGGGTTTCCAGAATGAGCCTGTCCGCTGCAAGGATTGCAGATCCCGCAACAAGAATCAGCGCAGCGGTGAACGCGAGATGCATGAAGCGGTCTGTGCTGAGTGTGGCGCACCGACGAAGGTACCGTTCCTTCCCCGGAACGATAAGCCCGTCTACTGCTCCGAGTGCTTTGCAAAGAGACGCGGCAGATAACAAACTCTGACGATGAAAAAAAGGAGGTCCCGCAAGGGACGTCCTTTTTTGCATACAGCCCCAAAGAAAAGACGGACGTCGCAAGCGTCCGCCTTTGTGTTACGGATCAGGGTCAGATCCGGTCGTTTGCGTCAAACCTGTCGCCGCACTGCGGGCAGAACTTCGGCGGATTTGAAGGGTCCTCGGGCTCCCAGCCGCATTTGTCGCAGCGATACAGCGGCGCATCCGCGGGCTTCGGCTTGCCGCATTCCTGACAGAACTTGCCCTTGCTGACCGCGCCGCAGGCGCAGGTCCAGCCGGTTGCGGCAGGCTTGGTTTTGCCGCAGTTCTCGCAGAACTTTCCGGTGTTCTTCGTGCCGCAGGCGCAGGTCCAGCCGCCCGCTGCGGATGCAGCCTGCTGCTGATTCATCTGATAGAGCTGCTGCACATTCGCGTTGCCGCCGCCGGCGTTCTGTGCCATGTTGAGCCCCGCAAACGCCATGAACGCGCCGCTGCCCTCGTTGGCAGCCGCGGCCTTCATCGCTTCCGCCTGCGCGCCGACCAGCGTCGCCGCGGCCATGCTCGGATTGCGGTAAACGGCGCTCCTCTGCAAATCCTTGATCATCTTCTCGTCCTCTTCGGACGCCTTGACCGAGTTTACGCCAAAGGATATGACCTCGACGCCGCGCAGCTCGCGCCATTTGTCGGACAGCTCGTCGTTGAGGGCGGTTGCCAGCTCGCTGGTGTGTCCGGGCAGCGCCGAATAGCGGATGCCCATGGCAGAGATCTTGGCAAAAGCCGGCTGCAACGCCGTCAATAGCTCGCTCCGAAGCTGGCTGTCAATTTCACCGCGGGCATAGCTGGCTGTGACATTGCCGCAGACATTGGTGTAAAACAGGATCGGGTTTGTGATCTTGTAGGAATATTCGCCGAAGCATGTGATGGCAATGTCCACATCCAGCCCAATGTTCGAATCGACCACGCGGAACGGGACGGCGTTCGCCGTGCCATACTTGTTGCCGATGATCTCTTTGATGTTGAAATAGTAAACGCGCTGATCCTTTGCCGCGTCGCCGCCAAAGGTAAAGCGCTTCCAAAGTGTTTGAAAGGATTCCTTGAGCGCGGTGCCGAGCTTGCCGGTAAAGACCGACGGCTCGGTCGAGGTATCGTAAACAAACTGGCCGGGCTCCGCGCACAGCTCCACCACCTTGCCCTGTTCGACAATCAGCATGCACTGCCCGTCGTTGACCGCGATGACGGAACCGTTGGAGATAATGTTGTCCGTTCCCTTGGTGTTGGAGGTCTTACTGCCGATCTTCTTTTCCCCCTTGGCAACCAGAACATCCGCGGTGAGGGCATCGCAATAGAAAAACTCTTTCCATTGATCGGCCAACGTGGTCGAAATGGCGCCGCCGGCGGCTTTCAGCAAACCCATACACAGTCTCCTTTTTCTCAAAATATATCAGTAATTATATCATATTCTTTTCCGAATGACAACCTTGTGCCTGCGCGCGCGGCGGATTATAATAGGATCATGAAATGGGTTGGGTCGAAAAAGAGGATATGGCTTGTTCTCCCGCTGCTGTGCCTTGGCGTCCTATGCGCCTGTGCGGAGGACGGCGGGGGCGCGTCGCTCCCCGAAGCTGGGCGCATTGTTGCGACCGCGCTTCCCCATACCGCGGCGCCGGTGCGCTATCTCTCACCGTCGCCCACGCCCGCGCCCACGCCGGAGCCTACCCTGACGCCCACGCCCGATCCGGCTGTGGTGGATGCTTTTTTTGACGACGCCGTGTTTGTCGGGGATTCGCTGACGGCGGGTCTCAAAACCTATACGGGGCGGCAGCGGCGAACGGGCGTCTGCCTGAACCGAGCGGCCTTTGTTGCCGGAGAGGGCGTCAGCGTGCGCAGCGTTCGCTACGGCGTCACGCCGGAGAGAGAGCCCTGCATGATCTATCGGGACGAATATGTTTCCGTTCCGAAGGGGATATCCGCGTGCGGAAAAACCCGTGTCTTTCTGCTGCTTGGAACCAACGACCTGGCCGGCATCCGCCTTGAGGATACGCTTTCATACTATGAACAGCTGCTGGATCTGATTGCAATAAAATGTCCGGATGTGACGGTGACGGTGCTGTCCGTTCCGCCTGTGACGCGCAAGTTCTGCGAGGCGCGTGGCTTTGACATTGCCGCTTGGAACCGCCTGAACCCGGCGCTTGCCGAGGTTTGCACCGCCCGTGGGCTGGATTTTATTGATTTTAGCGCATCGGTTTCGGACGGGGACGGGTATCTGCGTGAGGATTGCTCCAGCGATCAGGCCATGCATCTCAATGAGAATGGGTATGCGGCGTGGCTTGACGCATTGTATGCATACGCGGCGGAACGGATGGGTTGATCGCATGCTTGCTTTTTTTTGCGGAGCATGACATAATAATTCGATATGATTTTAGGTTGGAGTTGTTATGCGTTATCATCTGATTGTGTTTCTCGCTTTTCTTCTGCTTGTGACCGGTTGCACGGCGGGGTCCCCGTCCGCTTCCGCGCCGCAGACCGCCGGAGCTGACGCGCCTGTTTCGAATGATGTTTCCCAGCCTGCTGACGAAGAGCTGGCTGCTCAGGACACACCTGCGCCGGCTTCCACGCCCGAACCTACGCCCGAGTCCACGCCCGAGCCCACGCCCACCAGCACCCCCGTTACCGATGCGATTCTGTCGGCCGGGGCTTTTGACGGGTTCTTCGACAGCGCGGTGTTTATCGGCGATTCCGTGACCTACGGTTTCCAGAGCTATTGCGTGGCAAAGCGGCTGGAAACGCCCGGATTCTTTGGATCCGCCTCCTTTTTGGCGGCCGCCAGTTACAGCATTTCCACGGCGCTTTTCAACACGCCGAATGCAGATTATCTGCGTTTTCGCGGCTATGGCGTCAGCATTACGCAGGGGATTCAGATGACAGAGGCCAAGTGGGTCTATCTTCTGCTGGGCGTCAACGATATGGCGGGCAATTATCATGAGTCCAACGTGGAAAAATACGGCGCTTTGATTGATCTGATTTCCGAGTTCTGCCCGGACGTGAAGATCGTGGTGCAGTCGTTGACCCCGGTCACGCGTGATTTTTGCAAGCTGCGCGTTGTGAATATAACCGAGTGGAATGCCTTCAATGACGATCTTGCCGCAATGTGCGCGGAAAAGGGTGTGTATTTTGTCGATATCGCCACCAGCCTGATGGACGAGGAGGGGTATCTGCCAAGCGAACTGTCCAGCGATCAGATGTTCCATCTGTCGCCGGCGGCTATGGATCTGTGGGCGTTGTCCCTGCGAAAATTTGCCATGGAGCAGATGGGGATCGGCGACGCAACGTATATCCCCGTGTGGCCGACGGCGACGCCTGAATCCGCTCCGGATGCCGCGGCTACCAATCAGCCGTAACAGCATCTTGCGCGCCGGTTCCGCTTATGGTATGATGAACGCGATTTTTGCGGATATGAGTCGTTCCCCGATATGGCCACACAAATACAAGCTGGTTATCCCGCGCAGGCGACGCCTGACGCCGGAGTACGAAGGAGGATGTTGAATCATGAAAAAGAACGTATGTCTTTCCATACTGGCCATGCTGCTGTGCGTGGCGCTTTTGACGGGCTGCGCAGGCGGCCAGGCGGAAGGCGACATGACTTTTGACGGGCAGAAGCCCGCCGAGGAGACTGTGGAGATCGTTTCCGAGACGACCGATGTCCCTGCAGAGCCCGTTGCACAGGAAACAGCCGCGCCCGCCGAGGCGACGGATGCGCCCGCCGACGAGCCTGAGGTGACCTACGCGGAAGCACTGTATGCCGCCATGGAGGCCACCGGGGCGCTCAAGGATATGGCCAGATATTCGAATACGGATCTGCTGGACTATTACGGCATCGATTCCGCTGTTTGCAGTTGTGTCGCGGGATATGTCAACGCGGCGGGGCTGGCCGATGAGATCGTGATCGCCGTTGCAAACGACGAAGCCGCTGCCGAGCAGATTGAGACGCTGCTTTCCGGGCATTTGGACGCCAAGCTTAAGCAGTACGAGGGCTACGACGCCACCGGCTTTGCCACGCTTCAGAAGGCCGAGCTGCATCGCGAGGGCAAGACCGTGGTGCTGATCGTATCGCCGGATGCCACCGCCCTTTACGACGTGTATTTGAACTTTACGTTCTAACATTCGGACAGTATGGTCTTTTCGTCTATCACATTTTTGTTTGTTTTTTTGCCCATCGTCCTGGCAGGGTATTATCTTCTGCCGAGGCGATGGCGCTTTGCATTTCTGCTGCTGACCAGCCTGGTGTTCTATGCCTGGGGAGAGCCGGTCTACGTCTTTTTGATGATGGGCTCCATCCTGCTCAACTGGGGCATCGGCTTGATCATGGAGCGGCATCCGGCCGCCAAGAAGACCTGGATGATTATCGCCGTTGTCATCGATCTGCTGATGATTGGCGTGTTCAAGTATACGGCGTTCCTGCTGAACACCGCTTCCGCGCTGGTTCCGGCGCTTTCCGGAATCGGTTCGGTCGATATCCGGCTGCCGATCGGCATCTCGTTTTTTACCTTCCAGATCATGTCCTACGTCATCGACGTGTATCGCGGCGATGCCGATACCCAGCACAACATCATCAAGTTCGGCACCTATGTGTCGATGTTTCCTCAGCTCATCGCGGGCCCCATTGTGCGGTACGTCGATATTGAGGCTCAGCTGACCGAACAGCGGCTGTCTGTCAAACGGTTCTCCATGGGCATTCGCCTGTTTCTCATCGGCTTGGGCAAAAAGCTGCTGCTGGCCAACGCGATGGGCGTGCTCTGGGCGGAGCTTTCGGCCTCTCCGGGCAGCAACGGCATTCTGGGCTCGTGGATCGGGCTGATCGGTTATACCTTCCAGATCTATTTTGATTTTTCCGGGTATTCCGACATGGCCTGCGGCCTTGGCGAGATGCTTGGCTTTACCTTTGTGCAGAACTTCCGGTTCCCCTATATCTCCGACAGCATCACCGAGTTCTGGCGCAGATGGCACATCTCCCTGTCCACCTGGTTCCGTGAATATGTCTACATCCCGCTCGGCGGCAACCGCAAGGGGCTGTCCCGGCAGGTGCTGAATATCTTTATCGTGTGGTTTTTGACAGGCCTGTGGCACGGCGCAAGCTGGAATTTTGTGCTGTGGGGGCTGTATTTTGGCGTGCTGCTGATGCTGGAGAAGGCGTTTTTGCTCAAGGCGCTCCAAAAGGTGCCTGCCGTCATCCGGCATCTGTATGCGCTGTTTTTCATTGTTCTCGGTTGGGGCATCTTCTATTTTACGGATTTTGCCGCGATGGGCGGCTTTTTGCGGACGCTGTTCACCGTTGGCGGCGCGGGACTCATCTCCGACCGTGCGCTCGCGTATGTCGCGGGGTTCTTGCCGTGGCTGGTTGTCTGCGGTGTGGCGTCCACTCCGCTTGTGGGACGCATCGCCGCGCGCATCGACCGCACGCGTGCCGGCGGCGTGATCAAGCTCGTGGCGTTTGCCCTGCTGTTTTTGCTGTGCGTCGCCGCGCTTGCGTCGCAGAGCTATAACCCCTTCATCTACTTCCGCTTCTGAGGTGATTGCATTATGAAACAACGCAGGATCATCAACCTCATAGCGATCGTCCTTTTTACCGCGGCCATCGTTGCGGTGCCGCTGTATTGGTTCTTTGCGCCTGAGCGCGATTTTTCCGACAGCGAGCGCCGGTATCTGACCCAGGCACCCGTGCTTTCGTTCCGTGACAGCGACAATTGGAGCTTTGACGACGACGTGGAGAAATATCTGGCCGATCAGCTTCCGCTGCGCGACGTATTTGTCGGCATCGACGCGTATACGACCCTGTATTCCGGCCGTCAGATCTCAACGGAGATCTGGGTGGATCGGGACGGATATCTGCTGGAAGCGCCGGTCGATGCTTCGGATGCGGACATCGAAAAACGCATGCGCCGTATTTCCGCGCTGGCGGAAACGACCGATCTGACGATCCGTCTGATGCCGGTGCCGTCCGCAGGATATGTCCGGCGCGCGTATCTGCCGCTTCTTCAGGCACGGCTGTACCGTGACGACGTCGTTGAGTCAAAGCTGACCGGCTATGACGGGGTGGAGCTTGTGTCGCTGTTGGATTTGTTTTCAGGTGACGGCGCCGCATATTATTATCGAACAGACCATCATTGGAACAGCGACGGCGCCTATGCCGCCTATTGCGCGTATATGACCGCGCTGAAGCGGACGCCGCTGTCCGCGGATTCCTTCTATCATCATTCCGCCGCCGGCTACGTCGGTTCGACGCGTTCCCGCTCGGCGCTGTGGCTGACGCCGGGGGAGACGCTGACCGTATATGAGCCCAAGTGCTCCGTCCGCGTGACGTTCTCCGATCGGGAAGGCGTGTTTGATTCCCTGTTCTTTTACGATCGGCTCAAGGAGTACGATTGGTATCCGCTGTTTATCGACGGCAACCATTCGGTCACACAGATTGAGAATCTGGACGCCGGGAACGGGGAAGTTCTGCTTGTGGTCAAGGATTCGTTTGCCAATACGCTCGTCCCGCTGCTGCTTCCTTCGTATCGCACGATCATTATGGTCGATTTAAGGTACTATCGCGGCGCCGTGTCTGAGCTGTGCGCTCAATATGGCGTGACGGAGCTGGCGTTTGTGTATGCGCAGAGTAATTTGGTAACCGATACCAACCTGCTGCTGCTCAAATGATCACGGTTTATCTGGCTCGCTGTCTGCCGTTTGCGGCCGAAGCGCGCGCGCTGGAGCGCCTTTCGGACGGTCAGCGCGCCGAAGCCTCCAGATACACGCATCCCGAGGCACGCCTTGCGTTTGTGACCGCGCGGCTGCTGCTTGGATATGCGCTCGATGGCAGGATGCCCGTCTGTACCAACGCATACGGCAAGCCGCTTTATGCGGATGTCTGCGCCTCGCTTTCGCATACGCATGACGTCGTTGCACTGGCCGTGTGTCCGGACGCCGACGTGGGGCTTGACGTTGAGCCGCTCCGCCGCTGCAACGCTGCGCTGGCAAAGCGCTTTTTTACGGCGGAGGAGGCTGCGTTTCTTGCCGCCTCATCCGCTCAGGACGCCGATTTTACGACGCTGTTTACGCGGAAGGAGGCCGTTCTAAAGGCAACGGGGAAGGGGCTTTATCTGCCGTTGTCCGCCTTCTCTGTGCTTCCGCTTTCGCATGATATCACCGTTTGCGCCGACGGACGGGACTGGCGTTTGACCACGTTCTTCCATGACGGCTACACGCTGTCGCTTGCATCCCCGGGGGCTGTCGCACATTCGGTTTTGAAGATTACGGATGAGATGCTGCTGTCCCCAAATGCCGCGCCTGCGGTTCCGTCTGCCGAGCGGTTTATCAAACCGGCAAAGACATAAAAAAACCGACCCAATCGGGCCGGTTTTGCCTTTATTTTACCGCTTATTCGTGGTCGTGGCAGCCGCAGTCACAGCCGTCATGCTCACAGTCGCAGTCCTCATGCTCGCAGCCGCAGCCACAGTCATCGTCCTCGGCCATGCGCGCTTCGACGATTTTGATCAGGTCATCCATCTTGTCCTCGTCCGCCGGCAGGAACTCCTCGTACTCGCCGTTGACAACGATCTTCATGATGTAGACTTCCAGCTCCGCATCCTCGGCTTCGTCTTCACCGGGCTCCGCGTCGACAAGAACGGCATACTCCTGTCCTTCGTGCTCGAAATAATCGATGACCTCGAGGTCAAACTCGTTGCCGTCATCGTCCGAGAAGGTAACGAGATCTCTTTCTTCTTCCATGGTGTTTCTCCTTTTACAAGATAGACGTATTGTACCCCATTTGCCGCAGTATTGCAAGGCTTGCCCGAAAACAAAAAAAGAATTTGAAGCACAAAAAATTATTTGACAAAAACACTTGCAACCATGGTGCAAACCCGGTAATATGTATCTGTAAAAGGGGGCATTTTGATGGATCTGGATTTTTTCAAACGCTTGGCCGGCGCGCTTGCCGTTCAGTTTGGCGAACACTGTGAGATCGTCGTTCACGATCTGACTGGCGGCGACCCCAATCATACCATTGTCGCCATTGAGAACGGACAGGTGTCTCATCGCCAGCGTGGAGACGGTCCCTCCCGCATCGCGCTTGAAGCGATGAAGGAGACAAACCCCGCAAACCTGCATGACGAGGCGGGCTATCTGATGCGCACGCATGACGGTCGCATTGTCAAGTCCAGCACGGTCTATATCCGCGATGGGGCGGACAAGGTCACCGGCATTTTTTCCATCAACTATGATATTACGGAGCTGCTCATGGCCGAGCGCGCGGTAGAATCCCTGCTCAATCACAAGCCGGAGCCAAAATCGCCGGATCGCATTCCCCAAAGCGTCAACGATCTTCTGGACGATCTGATCGAGCAGTCGGTCATGCTTGTGGGAAAGCCCGTCGCTATGATGAACAAGGACGACAAGATCTGCGCCATCCAGTATCTCAACAAGGCGGGCGCGTTCCTTGTCACAAGAAGCGGAGACAAGGTGTCCAAATATTTCGGTATCAGCAAATACACCCTCTATTCCTACATTGATGCAAAAACGGACGATCAAACAGGAAAGGAATCATAACCATGGATTATTCAGCGATTCGAAAAGCAGCCGAGGCCTATCTTCCCGCAATGACCCGCTTTTTGCGCGATTTGATCGCCATTCCGAGCGAGAGCTGCGATGAGGAAGGCGTGATCCGGCGTACCATCCTTGAGATGCAGAAGCTGGGCTTTGACAAAGCGGAGATCGATCCCGAAGGCAACGCGCTGGGCTGGATGGGTCACGGCGACAAGATCATCGCGTTTGACGGGCATATCGACACCGTCGGCATCGGCAACATTGACAACTGGACGCAGGATCCCTACAAGGGCTATGAGACCGATGAGGTCATTTATGGCCGCGGTGGCTCCGATCAGGAGGGCGGCGTGGTTTCCGCCGTCTACGGCGCGCGGATCATGAAGGATCTCGGGCTCATTCCGGACGGCTATCGCGTTCTGGTCGTCGCATCGGTTCAGGAGGAGGATTGCGACGGGCTGTGCTGGCAGTACATCCACCGCGAGGACGGCATAACGCCGGAGTTTGTCGTATCGACCGAGCCGACCGACGGCGGCGTTTACCGCGGGCATCGCGGCCGGATGGAGATCCGGGTCGATGTCAAGGGTGTTTCCTGCCACGGCAGCGCGCCGGAGCGCGGCGACAACGCAATCTACAAAATGGCGGACATCCTTCAGGATGTTCGCGCCCTCAACGAGAACACCGCCGACGACGGCAATGCGATCAAGGGTCTTGTTAAAATGCTCGATCCCGCGTTCAATAAGGATCATTGGGAGGACGCGCGTTTTCTCGGCCGCGGCACCGTCACGGCTTCGCAGATATTCTATACCTCCCCGTCCCGCTGCGCCGTCGCCGATTCCTGCGCCGTATCGCTGGATCGCCGCATGACAGCCGGTGAAACGTGGGATTCCTGCCTGGAGGAGATCCGCAATCTGCCCGCCTGCAAAAAGCATGGCGATGACGTCAAGGTTTCGATGTATCTGTATGACCGTCCCGCCTGGACAGGGCTTGTCTATGAGACGGAATGCTATTTTCCGACCTGGATCAACAAGGAATCGGCCGCGCATGTGCAGGCGGTCGTCGATGCGCACAAGGCGCTGTACGGCGATCAGCGCATCGGCCATCCCGACGCCATGCAAAAGCGTGAGCGGCCGCTGATCGACAAGTGGACGTTTTCGACCAACGGCGTGTCGATTCAGGGACGCTACGGCATTCCCTGCGTGGGCTTTGGACCCGGGGCCGAGTCGCAGGCGCACGCGCCCAACGAGATCACCTGGAAGCAGGATCTGGTGACCTGCGCCGCCGTCTATGCGGCAACGCCCATGCTCTATCGGGGCGAGAACAAGGATGCCGACGTCTGCGAGTTCCGCGCGGGCAGAACCGATACCAAATTTGCCGACAAATAACGAGTAAGGAGATACCATGAGCAACATCAAACAGTATACCGGAAAACTCGACAAGCTTGATTTTTCCCGCATGTACAACGGCGATTTTTTCCTGACCTGGGAAAAGACCGACGATGAGATTGCCGCCGTCTTTACCGTGGCGGATGCGCTGCGGCATCTTCGGGAGAACAACATTTCCACCAAGATCTTTGACAGCGGCCTTGGCATTTCGCTGTTCCGCGACAATTCCACGCGCACGCGGTTCTCGTTTGCGTCGGCCTGCAACCTGCTGGGTCTTGAGGTGCAGGATCTCGATGAGGGCAAGAGCCAGATCGCGCATGGGGAGACCGTCCGCGAAACCGCCAACATGATCTCCTTCATGGCGGACGTCATCGGCATCCGGGACGATATGTACATCGGCAAGGGCAACGCCTACATGCACCAGGTGGCGGATGCCGTGACCGAGGGGCAAAAGGCCGGGGTGCTGGCGCAGAAGCCCACGCTGGTGAACCTGCAGTGCGACATCGACCACCCCACGCAGGTGATGGCCGATACCCTGCACCTGATCGAGCATTTTGGCGGCGTGGAAAACCTCAGGGGTAAAAAGGTCGCCATGACGTGGGCCTATTCGCCCAGCT
>CAYYUV010000022.1:0-451 GCA_964474405.1 uncultured Oscillospiraceae bacterium | reverse complement strand
GCCGCAGGGCGTGATCGGGCTGATGACACGCTTCGGTATGGACGTGGTGCTGGCGCACCCCGACGGCTACGATGTGATGCCCGGGGTGGAAAGCGTTGCCCAGGCCAATGCCCAAAAGAGCGGCGGCAGTTACCGCCGTGTCCACACCATGGACGAAGCCTTCGAGGGCGCGGATATCGTGTACCCCAAGAGCTGGGCCAGCTTCTCCGCCATGGAACGGCGCACCGCGCTCTACGGCCGCGGCGACACCGCGGGGATTCAGGCGCTTGAAAAGGAACTGCTTTTGCAAAACGCGCAGCATAAGGACTGGGAATGCACCGAGGCGCGCATGGCGCTCACCCGGGGCGGCAAGGGGCTGTACCTGCACTGCCTGCCCGCGGACATCAGCGGCGTCAGCTGCAAGGAGGGCGAGGTGGCTGCGTCCGTGTTTGACCGCTACCGCGACCCGCTG
>CAYYUV010000021.1:21001-24898 GCA_964474405.1 uncultured Oscillospiraceae bacterium | reverse complement strand
ACCAACGACCTCCGGGTTATGAGCCCGACGAGCTACCAACTGCTCTACCCCGCGACGACGCCGATTTTACACGACAAAACTTAGTATAACAAGAGAAAGCCTGTTTGTCAACCCCTACTGTACATATTATTATATGACAAAAGCGAAAGGATATGCGTGCCGCATGCCGCCAATCCGGACGCCGCGTGGAGGCAAAGGCAAAACAGCAAGTGTGCGGCGGAATGGCCGAGGGTAAAACGACAAGCGCGCGACGGAACGGGCCACGGAAAAAAAGCGGCGACAGACGACGCGCGCCGTGCCCGGAAAAAGCAGACGGCCGCGCCGCCCGCGAAGGAAAAGGACGCATGCATTCAAAATGTCGAAAGGGACGTGATATCGGGCTTGACAAGGCCCCGATCTTCCGATAAAGTATGATGCGGTAGGAAGGATGGAATGCCATGAATCTGCTGTTGTTCCTCAAACCGAAGCAGGAGGTCTGTGTCGTTGCGATCGACGCCACGCTCCGTCAGGCAATCGAGAAGCTGCGCACCTCCGGCTATGCCGCCGTGCCGGTCATCGACGCAAACGGCG
The DNA here is from genome assembly GCA_964474405.1 of uncultured Oscillospiraceae bacterium. GTDB lineage: Bacteria > Bacillota > Clostridia > Christensenellales > CAG-138 > CAYYUV01. The sequence goes on along the minus strand of CAYYUV010000021.1, from coordinate 24,328 downwards.
TATACTGCGGCACGGTGACGGAGGGCGATATCCTGTTTGCGGTTCTGAATGAGGACAAGCCCAAGGCGTGGGAGCGCATTCCGCTTTCCGGCATCCTCCGCAAGGGGTTTAACCCGCCGGTCAGCATCTCTGCCAATATCGACGATCTGTTCCAGTGCGCGGTCACGCAGAACTTTGTGCCGGTGGTGGATGATCGCAATATGTTCATCGGCATCATAACGCGTCAGGATATCCTGCGCTATTTCGCATCGGAGCACGTGCGCGCCTGACGGATTCGGAAAGGATTTCCGGCTTTTCCGCTTTTTCGGAAAATGCGCCTCCGTTTTTTTCCAATAATATAAAGGAATCGAGAACACCGGGTTTATGCGGTGTTCTTTTTTGTCTTTTTTTGTTACGGTTGGCAGGAAAGGAGGCGCAACACATGAAAAAACGTATTTTGATTTTGATTCTGGCAGCGGCGCTGCTGCTGCCCATCGGCGCCGCCCTTGCCGAAACCACGGAACAGGGCGTGATCACCGGAACCAATGTCAACCTGCGGCAATCACCGTCGACCGCATCTGCCCGGCTGCGGTATCTGCATACGGGCGACACCGTGACCGTGACCGGAGAAACGAACGGATGGTATGCCGTGACTTATGCGGGCGTCAGCGGCTATGTCTACGGTCAGTATGTCCGATTGACTACGGCTTCGACCAATCTTCGGTACGGCTCACGCGGCGACGCGGTCAAACAGCTGCAACAGTCACTGATTGCGCTTGGGTATCTGAAGGATACCGCCGACGGCATCTTCGGAAGCCGCACGCTTTCCGCCGTCCGTACTTACCAGCGGACGAACGGTCTTTCGGCAGACGGTATCGCGGGGCCGGCGACCCTTTCCGCAGTTTCTGCGGAGAAGAAACGGGTCGACACGGTTATATCCACTGCGCGTGCATATCTTGGCACAGCCTATGTGTATGGCGGCAGCACGCCGTCCACCGGCTTTGATTGCTCGGGATTGGTTCAATGGGCGCACAGCAAGGCGGGCATCGCCACGCCGCGCGTTAGCTATGAGCAGGCGGCAGCCGGGGTGGCCGTCCGCTATGCGGATCTGCGGGCAGGCGATGTGGTCTGCTTCAACAGCCCCGTTTCCCATGTAGGCATCTATCTCGGCGGCGGAAAGTTCATCCACAGCCCCAAAACGGGTGATGTGGTCAAGATCTCCTCTCTCTCGGCGATGAATCTCACCGCCATCCGCCGCTATACCGGCGCTGTCCCGGCCTGATTCCACGGACACGTCGGGAATACCCCCGCCTCCAGACAGGCGGGGGATTTTTTATGTGACATCGGTATGCGTTTGTGGTATGATGAGCATCATATATGGAGGAAAACGGCAATGGATCAGGCACAACGGTATGTGGAACAGGCAAAGCAGATGGGCGCTGCGGACGCGGTTGCGTTTTCGATTTCGGACATCGTCTTTGATCCGAGAACGTTGCTTAAGTGCATGTTCGGCTGTGGAGACTGGGGAAGGAACCACACCTGTCCGTCGCGACCCGGAAGCCCCTCCATGGCGGAATATCGTGACATGCTTTCCCGCTATCAGTGGGGCGTGCTCATTCACACGCATGACAAGAAGCTGTCGCAGCGGATCTCGTTTGCGCTGGAATCTCAGGCGTTTCATGACGGCTTTTACTTTGCGTTTTCGCTGTCGGACTGCGGCTTGTGCGACACCTGTGCCGCGGTTTGCGGGGAAGCGTGCCGCAGCCCGCAGAGGGCGCGACCCGCGTTTCACAGCGTCGGCATTGATGTGTTTGAGACCGTCCATCGGTTGAATCTGCCGCTTAATACGCTCGGCGATCCGGCGCAGGAGGAGCAGAATTGGTACAGCGCTGTTTTCATCAAGTAACAGGAGGTCAGCTATATGAGTTTTTGCCCTAAGTGCGGTGCGCCGTGGCGGGACGGAGCGCGCTTTTGCACCGTTTGCGGTGCGCCGGTGCCCGTTGTTCACGCCGCGGATACGTCCCCTGAACAGGATGAAATGTCCAAACAGGAATGGATTGTTCTGCCCGATCCTCCCGCGCATCCCGCCGCTGCGCCTGTGCCGAAGCCCGACGCTTCCCGCGTGGAGGTGCGCACTGGCGATCGCCCCGTGACCGGGCGCGGCTGGCGCATCGCAGTCAGCGTCGTTCTGTGCATGGCGTTGGTGCTGTCCCTGTCGCTGGCGACGGCCGTCGCCGCGGTGCGGATGGCGTTCTCCCGGCCGGTTCTGGAGCTGGTTGTGGGCAACCTGGATCTTGCGCGCGCTTATGTCGATGATGACAAAACGCCCTTGCTCGACGATCTGTATGCCGAGATGGTGAACGTGGATGCCATCCGTGACTATGGCATCACACAGAAGCAGTTACAGCGTTTTCTGCGCAAAAGCGGCGCTCTGCGCTTTGTTGCCGATCAGATCGCGGATTATGTCACCGATCTGTTTGACGGCGGCGGCGGGGGAGCGGTGACCGCCGACGAGGTGGTGGAGTTCTTCCGCAGCAATGAGGCTTTGGCGCTTGCCGAGATGAATTATCCGTTCTCACAGCAGGATTATGACATGATTCGTCTGGCCTTTATCGACCAGTTCGGTTCGGACGAGATCTCGTTATCCACGCTGATTGACACGGAGGATGCGGGGTTTGCCTTGACGATCCTCCGGGGCGTTTTCTCCCTGTGGACGCTGATGTGGCTGCTGCTGATTTCGGCGGGGCTGATCCTCGGCATGTTCGCCGTGTGGCGGTGGCGGTTCCCGGCGCCGGGGCTGTTTGCGGGTATTCCGTGCCTGGTGACGGGCGCGGTCTGGCTGCTTGGCGCGCTTGCCTGCGCGGCGCTGCCCTGGATCATGCATGCGGCGACGGATGTCAGCGGGGAGATGATCGGTCTTATGCTCTATCCGCCGGCCATCGCGTCGGGCGTGATCGCCCTGGTACTGCTGACCGGCGGCGCGGTGCTGACCGGTATTTCCGCCAGCACTCGAAAAAAGAATCGCCGTCAGGCGGCATGATTCGACCTCAGACCCCATTTGGGCGCCGTTTGGCGCCCTTTTTTGTGCGCGGACACGACTTTACTCGCCGTGTGCATCATAATTTGTTTACGCCGCATTCACAAAAGTGGCGCGGAAATGATGTATGATGTTACCGTCAATTTTTCTGCGCATGAGGACAATACATGGAGAAAAAAGAGCTTTTGCCGCAGGCGGGATTTCCGCAGGCGGACCGTATTACCGAAGCGCCTGCCGAGCCGGAGGCGCAGCTGCCAGCCACAGAGCCGGAGACGTCTGCCGAGCCGGTGTTGCCCGCCGAGCCGGAGACG
>CAYYUV010000021.1:0-20901 GCA_964474405.1 uncultured Oscillospiraceae bacterium | reverse complement strand
GAGCCGGAGACGTCTGCCGAGCCGGTGTTGCCCGCCGAGCCGGAGACGCCCGCCGAGCCGGAGACGCCTGCTGAGCCGGAGACGTCTGCCGAGCCGGAGACGCCTGTCGAGACGGAGACGTCCGCACCCGTGCGGAAAAAAACATCCGGTTATCGCCAATCTGCGGATGTGCATCGGAAAAAAAGAAAGAAGAAGCAGCAACCGCGGCGGGAGGAAGCTTCGCCGCGCGTTGTGCTGTGGACGCTGGAGCCGCGCGATGACGCGGCGCGTGAGCGCGGTGTCAAAACGGTGTACGGCGGCGCAGTTTTGGCCTGGGTGCTGCTTGGGGTGATCCTCATTACGGTTTTTTGCATCGGGCTGTACCTGTCCGGGCTGTCCAACCCGATCCTTGCGGCAATGGGGCGGCGGGATTCCGTGTTCTATCGGCCGACGCCCACGCCCGTGGCGGCGGCGGTGCCGCTGGACGATTCCTTGGCGACGCCCACGCCCGTGCCGGAGCCCACGCCTACGCCGACCCCCACGCCCACGCCCGAGCCCACGCCCGAGCCGACGCTTCATCCCAAGCATGGCGATGTGATTGCGGCAGGCATGGAGACCGGCATTGTGCTGGATCTGCAGATTCAGCTGATGAAGCTTGAATATCTGGATTTTGACGTGCCGAGCGAGGAGTACAGCGACGGAACCGCCGAGGCCATGATGCGCTTTCAGCGTCGCAACGGCATTGCGGTCACCGGCGCGTGTGATGAAACCACTTACGACACGCTGTTCTCCGAAGCTGCGCTCAAATACGCGGTGGTTGAGGGGGACGAGGGCGACGAGGTGCTGCTCATCGAGGAGCGGCTGATCGAGCTCGGCTATTTGGACGGCACGGCGGATACCCTGTTTGACGCCGCGACGGCGGATGCGGTTGCCGTGTTCCGCAAAAAGAATGCGTTGGACGCCGGGCGTGCCATCGACATGACGGCGATGAACGTGCTGCTTGGTGACGAGACGGTCGCCTTCTACTTCGGCGTGGGCGATGAGAGCCCGGAGATCAAAACCTATCAGGATATTCTTTATAAGCTTGGCTATCTGACCTTTGCGCCGGACGGCAAATTTGGCGCGCAAACCTCCAACGCGGTCAAGCGTTTTCAGGAGGAAAACGGTCTGGATGTCGACAGCTGCCTGACCAAATCCACCATTGAGCTGCTTACCAGCGGCACAGCGGCCTCTTTTGTCTTTGTAAACGGCATGGAGGGCAACGACGTCGAGCGTATTCAGGAGCGTCTGGCTAGCTACGGATATCTGACCGGCAGTCAGGTGACCGGCTATTTTGGCGATAAGACCGAGGCCGCTGTCAAGACCTTCCAAAAGCGGAACAGCCTGACGCAGTCCGGCAAGGCGGATTATCGCACCATTGCAAAACTGAACAGCGAGAAGGCGCGCGCCGCCGTCACCGCCTCGGTCAAGCCCTCCTCGGGCGATAAATCCGGCGGGACAACCGGCTCCACCATCAATTATGGCCAGGGCATCGACGCCTTTATCAAGATCGCGGAGAGCAAGCTTGGCAGCCCCTATGTGCGCGGCGCCAAAGGCCCCAATTCGTTCGATTGCTCCGGCTTTGTCTACTGGTGCCTCAATCAGGCGGGCGTCAAGCAGGGCTATCTCAACAGCGTCGGCTGGCGCAGCTGCTCGAAGTACCAGCGCATCACCTCGATGAGCGATCTCAAGCGCGGCGACGTGCTGGTTTTCAAGGGAGACAGCGGCCCCAAGGGACATGTCGGCATCTATCTCGGCAATGGCCGAATGATCGACGCCGGCTCCTCAAAGGGGCGCGTCGTGATCCGTGACAGCATAAATACGAATTATTGGACCAGCCATTTTATCTGCGCCTATCACATCTGGGGCTGATACGCGCAGCCGGGCGCAAATGCAGGCGCCTGTGCAGCAGGGTAGGCATACCCGGAGAATCCGAATGTTTGCGGGCGGCGTGAGCCGCCCGTTCTTTATCGGCAACGCTTGACCGGTGCGTGACGCGGCGGCACGCATTCGCCAAAAAGCATGATTTTGCAACAAATTGTTTCGTCAAAAAACGCGGATGGGCTTTGGCCTTCCATGTGGGCGATTTTAAGGATAAACGGTCGAAAAACCTCATATTTTACATGTTTCGACCTGATTTTACATTTTGTTTACAAACCTGGACGTCATCTGCGATTAATTCTGTGTTGATTTTTCAAACTCGTCTGCTAAAATGAACGCCGTACATAAGCAAATATTATGAGTGTCACATCGAAACAAGCACACAAAAGCACATCGGGGGGAAGAGGGAGAGTTGTTTGCGCATGAAACATATCCGCATCTTGAGCATTGATGAAGTGCTCATCAGCCAGTTGACCTCCGCATTTCTTCGGAGGAAAGGGTACGAGATGATGCCTGCTGCGCATGAGGGGGCAGAGCTTCTGGAGCTTCTGCTGCGCGAGCGGACGGATATCGTGGTGATTGATCTGGCCCTGCCAGTTCTGGATGGGCTGGACGTACTTGAGGTGGCGTCCGCGCTGCCCCTGCCGCAACGGCCGATGCTGTTTGCCGTTGCGGATGTTTGCCGCCCGCGGATGATTGAGCTTACCGAACGCGCACTGACCTATTGTTTTATCAAGCCGCTTGACGCGACCGCGGTCGTGTCGCAAATTGCGGAGATGGCGGCCATCCGCACTCCGTTCGATCAGGTTGCCGGCGCCGGCTATCCGATGCTGGACAAGATCGTGACCGAGCTTTTGTTCCGCATGGGCGTGTCGCCGCATCTGAATGGGTACCATCTTCTGCGGGAAGCGGTCAAGCTTGTCGCGTGCGTGCGGCTGCCGTCGCGGCTTTCCGTCATGCAGGATCTGTATCCCGCGGTTGCGCAGCTCTGCATGACCAGCGTCTCTATGGCCGAGCACGCCATGCGGCATGCCATCGAAAATGCATGGATGCGCGCGGATATCAACACGCTTCAGAGCTGTTTTGGCTATACGGTGCATGAGCTGCGGGATACGCCGTCCAATTCGGCATTTATCTATATGCTGGCCGATCGCGTCCGCATGTACCTTGCGGGGGATGCGGGTACGTCCGGGCTTTCGCCGCTTGCGGACAGGCCGGATCAGTACATTTACGCATGAGCGGGGTGATACGGATGGAATGCAATATCAACGGAAACCTGCTCTTGTTTGTGCACTGCCAGCAGCCGGAGCTTGCAGAACCGTTTGTGAGCATGGCGCGGGATATGGGCTTTGCCGCGCAGAGTGGCATGCCGGAGCCGGGCGGCGGCGCGCGGGCGCTGCTGTTGGACGCTGCGCTTTTGCCCGATCTGGCGCCGGAACAGCTCCCTGCCCTGCATAATAACGGCACGCGGGTGTTTTTGCTGATGCAAGGCTATGATGCGGCTGCCATCCGCGGCGTCCGCGACGTTGTGGATTATCTGTTCTTTCTGCCGCTGCTGCCTGAGGCGGTCATCCGTCGCATCCGCCTCTTTTTGGAGGAGCGCAAGACGGAGGCGCCGACGCTCACCCTGCATCGGGAATGGATCCGTATGCAGGCCTGCGCGTGCCTAAAGGCGCTTGCGGTGCCGACGCATCTGCTGGGACACCGATACATGTGCGCAGCCGTTGAGCTGATGTTGGAAAGCGGCAGCCCCATGCACCTGTCCATGATGCGGGATATCTATCCGCATGTGGCTCAGCTGGAGAACACCAGCCCGGTCATGGTCGATCGCGCCATGAAGCATGCCGTCGAGGTGGCCTGGCGCAAGGGCAACGTGCTGATGCAGCAGGCGTATTTTGGCTATTCGTCCGTCGATAAAAAGGGTATGCCGACCAACGCCGAATGGCTGCACGCGGTGACGGATCGCACCAGACTGCTGCTGTGCGACAGGCGCGGCAAGGATCGCTTTACCGAACAGCTGATGCGGATCGATCATGCTTCCGGATGCGGGCTGTCGGTTGACGTGGATGATGGCACATGGTAAAATCCTGTTATCTTCATTGACGGAAAGAGGCAGGACATGGCAAAGAGAGTCATTCTGATCGTGCTGGACAGCGTCGGCATCGGCGCACTGCCGGATGCGGCTGATTTTGGCGATGCGGGCGCGCATACGCTGGGTCATATCTATGCCGCAAGGGGACGGCTTGCCATTCCGAATCTCACGGCGCTCGGGCTTGGCAACATTGACGACAGCCGCCTGCCCGCCGTGGCGCATCCTGCGGCCGCTTACGGCAGGTGCCGGGAGACGACGCATGCCAAGGATACCACCTGCGGACATTGGGAGATGGCGGGGCTGCCGCTCGAAACCCCGTTCCGCACCTATCCGAACGGCTTTCCGGAGGCCTTTATTGACGCGTTTTCAAAAAGGATCGGTCGCGGCGTGCTTGGCAACATTGTCGCCAGCGGAACCGAGATCATCAAGACGCTGGGCGACGAGCACATAAGAACCGGCAAGCCCATCGTCTATACCTCCGCCGACAGCGTGTTCCAAATCGCCGCGCACGAGGACGTGATTCCGCTTGAGGAGCTGTATCGCATCTGTGAGACGGCGCGGGAAATGCTGCAGGGCGACATGCTCGTAGGCCGCGTGATCGCGCGCCCGTTTACCGGGAAGAGCGGCGGCTATACCCGTACGGAAAACCGGCGCGATTATGCCATGCCGCCGTTTTCGGACACCGTTTTGGACGCGCTGGATCGCGACGGCTTTCCCGTCATCGGCGTCGGCAAGATCGAGGATATCTTTTGCCATCGCGGCGTTACCGTGGCGGATCACACCCGCAATAACCACGACGGGATCGCGGCGACAGAGCGGTATGTTCTTGGCGGCGAGGGCAGCTTCATCTTTGTCAATCTGGTCGATTTTGATATGCTGTACGGCCATCGCAACGACGTCGAGGGCTATGCCTCCGCGCTGGAAGCCTTTGACCTTCATGTGCCAACCCTGCTGGCCGCGCTTAAGAACGACGACATTCTGATGATCACCGCCGATCACGGCTGTGATCCCACCCATCCCGGGACGGATCATACCAGGGAGCACATTCCGCTTCTGGTCTGCGGAAAAAAGATCCGCCCCGTGCCGCTCGGCACCCGGTCAAGCTTTGCGGACATCGGCGCCACGGTCTATCAATATCTCACCGGAAAGACCTGGCCCGCCGGCGCTTCGTTCTTGGATGAGGTGCAGGCGTGACGGCCGATCTTGCCGCGCGGGCGGAGCGGCGGCTGGTCTCTGCGGGCGGCGCAGGTACGCGCGTCGGGCTCATCCTGGGCAGCGGCCTCGGCGGCTATGCGGGCACGCTGGAGAACAGGCGCTCCGTCCGCTATCAGGACATCGGCGGCTTTCCCGTTTCGGCGGTGCCGGGACATGAGAACAGGTTCGTCCTCGGCAGCAAGTTTGGCGTGCGCGTCGTCGCCATGCAGGGACGCTTTCATTATTATGAGGGATATCCGATGCCGGTGCTGGCGCTGGGCGTGCGCGCGATGCGGCGCATCGGCGTAGACACGCTGATCATCACCAACGCGGCGGGCGGCGTCAATCTGTCGTTTCAACCCGGCACGCTGATGATGATCTCCGACCATATCAATCTGTCCGGCGGCAACCCGCTCATCGGGCCCAATGACCCCAAATACGGCGTCCGCTTTCCGGATATGACCAACGTTTATGACCGCGCGCTCCGCCAAAAGCTTAAGGCTTCGGCCGCGGAGGCAGGCATTTCGCTGTCGGAGGGCGTCTACGCGATGATGTCCGGCCCGTCGTTTGAAACGCCTGCGGAGATTCGCATGTGCCGCGCGATCGGCGCCGATGCGGTCGGCATGTCCACCGTGCCGGAAGCGATCGCCGCCGCTCACTGCGGCATCCGCGTGCTTGGCATCTCGCTGATTACCAATATGGCCGCCGGCGTGCTGGATCAGCCGCTGTCCCATGAGGAGGTCAACCGAACCGCCGCCGCGGCGGAGGAGCGGTTCTGTGCGCTTCTGGATCGGATTTTGTCCTGCGTGGTTGCAGACGCGTAAGCGCTTCCCCGGCGGCGGGCTGAGCATCCGTTCCCTTAGCTGCCCGGTCGCCCTTTGTCCGCACACATATCACATGCACCGCGCGCATACCCTGTTCCATGGGGAGGTAGGGGTATGACGCGCCTTTTTTCACTGCTTGTTTCGATCCTGCTGCTGCCGGCGCCGCTCGCCGCGGAGATTTCCGAGGTTACGGATTCCGCCGGGTATACCGCCGCGCTTGTCGCGCCGCTGGATTCCAACGTGCCGATCCTCGAGAAGGAGATACAGACGTCCAACGCGGTGGCGGGGCTGACCAAGCTTCCGGCGCTGGTCACGCTCTGCGAGGCGATGGACGCGGGCATCATCGCACGCGAAACCGTCATGCAGGTGTCGGAAAAGGCCGCCTCCGTCGGCGGGCCTACCGCCTTCTTGGAGCCCGGCGAGCAGCTCACGGCCGATGAACTGATGCGCGCGGCGGTGATGATCTCCGCCGGGGATGCCATCTATACCCTTGCCGAGAACGCGTTCGGCTCCGAACAGGTCTTCCTTGGCAACATATCGGTCACAACCGAGCGCCTCGGCATAGAAAAAACGCTGACAGACGCCCTCGGCACGGGCTGCGCCTTCTCCTGCTACGAGCTGATGCAGCTTGGCAGAGCCGCGGCAGTCAGTCCCACGTTCCGTGAGTTTTCCGGCTGCTACATTGCAAACCTTGTTCATGACGACGGCCGCACGACGGAGCTTGTCAACGCCAATCGCATGATCCGCTTCTACGCCGGGTGCTTCGGGCTGATGACCGGCTCCTCCCGCGAGGACGGCTACTGCGGCGTGTTTGTCGCCACGCGGAACGACATGAGCTATCTTGTCGTCATCATCGGCGCACCGTCGAGCGAGACGCGCTTTTCCGCGGCAACCGCTCTGTTCGATTATGTGTTTGCCAATTATAAGCTGCAACAGCTCTCCACCGCGTATGAGCCCATCGTCGCCGCCCAGGAGGTGCGCAACGGAGATTTGGACACGGTCGATCTGGTGCCGCACGAGACGGTCGTTCTGCTGCTGCAAAAGAATGAGGGCGAGCTGACGCGCACGCTGGAGCTGCCCGAGACGCTTGCCGCGCCGCTTGCGGCGGATACGGCCGTCGGTCGCGTGCTGTATACCTATGCTGACGGCACGCCCGTGCGCGAGATCGCGCTGTATCCCGCCGCCGACGTTCTTTCCAACGGGCTTGTCGATATTCTCCGCCGCATCGCGCGCGCGTATGTTGTCGACATCGGTTGACCGCCGCCGCCGCACTTGCATCTTCGGGGGGAATACCGTATAATACAGCCATGAGTAGCATAAGCACACTGTTTTCCGATCCGGTCTCGTTTTTGCTGGATCTCGCCTATCTGCTGCCCGCTTTGCTGATCGGTCTGACCGTGCATGAGTGGGCGCACGCTTTTGTCGCGTACAAGCTGGGTGACCCCACGGCCTACAACCTTGGCCGCATGACGCTGAACCCCTTCAAACATGTTGATTGGGTAGGCTTTGTGTGCCTTATCCTGTTCCACTTCGGCTGGGCAAGGCCCGTGCCCGTCAACCCGCGCAATTTCAAGAATTTCAAGCGTGATGACGTGCTGGTTTCCATTGCGGGCATCGTGATGAACCTGCTGATGGTGCTGCTGTTTTCCATTGTCTTTGCGGTGCTGCTGGTGCTCTTTCCACAGCTGTTCTACAACACCCCGTTCCTTGCCGTCATGGGCAACATCATCGGGATCAACACGGTTCTGGCTATCTTTAACTTGATCCCCATTCCGCCGCTGGACGGGTCGCATCTGTTTGACATCGCGTTTGGGCGCGTGCTGCCGTTCAAGGTACTGGATTTTCTGCATCGCTACGGCTTTGTCCTGCTTCTGCTGATCCTGTGGTCCGGCGTGCTGTCCTATCCGATCAACTGGGCGATGGATCTGGTCTATCGGGGCATCAACGCCCTCATCCAGGCGCTTCTGTAACAGCTATGGAGTACCGCGTTTCGTTGCAGCAGTTTAACGGCCCGCTGGATTTGATGCTGCATCTGATTGAAAAGGCGGAGCTGAATATCGAGGAGATCGCCCTGTCCGCCATCACGACGGAGTATCTGCGTTTTACGGCCGATCTTTCCGCGCTTGACATGGATAAGGCGAGCGAGTTTTTGCTGGTTGCCGCGCAGCTTTTGCTGATCAAATCCCGCAAGCTTTTGCCGCGTCCGCCCGTGGAGGAGACGGAGGAGGAGGACCCCGAGCAGGCGCTGCTTCGGCAGCTTCGGGCGTACAAGCTGTTCCGCGCCGCGGGGGAGGATCTGCGGGTTCTGCTTTCGGATGCCGAGCTGCAATATACGCGCCTGCCGGAGGATGTCGTCCTGCCGCCGCAGAGGGTTGAGCTGGACGATGCGACGGTGTCGGGACTGTATGCCGCATTTGTGGAGATTTTGTCGCGCACGCCCGCGGAGGAGCAGCCGAGGGAGAGCCATCATGTCCGCCCGGACATGTTTACCGTCCGCGATCGCGCGGTGCGGATTCGCACAGCGCTGCGTGAGCGGGAGAGCGTGCGCTTTGACGAGCTGTTTTCGGACGATGCCTCGCGGATGGAGCGTATCGTGACCTTTATGGCGCTGCTGGAGCTTCTGTGTCACGGTGAGGTGCGCCTGACGCAGAGCGCGACGTTCGCCCCCATCCGCATTCGCATGCGTGATCTCAAGGACGATGACGACGCGGCAGTTTATATGGACGAGGTCGAGGACTGAGGGGATAGGGGAAGAGCATGAACGAGCTGTATCACAAGATCGAATGTCTGCTGTTTGTCGCCGGTGAGCCGGTTCCCATTGCGGAGATCGGGCGCGTTCTTCAGCTGGATGAGCCCGCGGTGCGGCAGCTGCTGTCCGATATGGAGGCCTGCTATCGCGCGGAGGGGCGCGGCATCCAGCTGCTATCCACGGAGGAGAGCGCGCAGCTCGTGTCCAACCGCGATTATGCGTCGCTGGTTGAGGAACTTTTGCAGCCACAAAAGCGGATGAGCGTATCCCAGTCGATCCTCGAAACGCTGGCCATCATCGCCTATCGCCAGCCGGTCACGCGTGCCGACATTGAGGAGGTGCGCGGGGTGCGGTGCGAGTATGCGCTTTCGCAGCTTCAGCGAATGGGGCTGGTCACCCAGATGGGGCGCAAGGATGTTGTCGGGCGTCCCATGCTGTACGGCACGACCGATACTTTTTTGCATCGCTTCGGCCTGCACTGCCTGTCCGAGCTGCCCGATTATCTCAGGCATCAGCAGAATGAGGAGGCCTTGCCCGAGCTTCCGGCCGTATAAACAAGCGCCGTCCACGGCGACGGAGGCCGTCTGCGGGCGGATACGTCCCTTTTCACGGGGAAAAACGAGCTTACAATCAGGGAGAGATGGATCATGAAAAGATATTGTATCGTTGCCCTTTTTCTCGCGCTGGCGCTGGTTGCGATATGTGGCTGTGCGCCCAAGCTGGACGCATCCTACGATGAGGAACAGGTAACTTCGGCGGCGACGGGCTTTATTGACCTACTCAACGCGCGCGATTACGAGGGCTGTGCCGCCCTGTTTGATGAGCTGATGGCCGCGCAATTCGACGCGGCGCTGCTTCGTGACGCCGTGGCGGATAAGCTGGATGAACTTGGCGCGTTCTCCGAATATCAAAAGACTGTGGCCTATTCCGCCGAGCAGAACGGAACGCTCTATGCGGTGGTTGTGCTGGTGGCAAAATATGAGTCGGGCACGGTGCAGTATACGGTGTCGCTAAACCCGGCGATGGAGGTTGCGGGCTTCTATTACAAGTAGATCTGAACAGACGGACACGGATCGGCGGACATAAAACGCCGCGGCTTTATGCCTCGTCCGTCTTGCAGACGCAAATATGGCGCAGTCCCGTCCGGGCATTTTGCCCCGTGCGGGCTTTTTTTTGCGTCAAAACACGCGCCGCCGCGGTTGCAAGCGCTCTGCGCTTGTGCTATGATATACAATGAATTATTGTGAGGATACGGCCGATATGCAAGCGCTGGCCGCGTTCGCAGCCAAGTTTTTTGTGAGGAGCAACGGGATGAAAAGATGCGATATCGGCGGACAGGCGGTCATGGAGGGCGTGATGATGCGCTCACCGGACGGGACGGCGCTTGCGGTCAGGCAGGCAAACGGCTCTATTGTAACGGAGTATGACAAGGCGCCCCCCGCGAGGAAGAAGGGCACGTTTCCGACATGGCCGGTGGTGCGCGGGGTCTATGCGTTTATCGATTCGCTGACCACAGGCATGAAGGTCACCACCCGCTCGGCGGAGCTGATCGGCGGGGAGCCGGAGGAGCCGACCAAGTTTGAAAAATGGATGGCGGAGAAGCTGGGCAAATCCGCCATGGACGTGGCGACGGGCATCGCCGTGGTGCTGGGCGTGCTGCTGGCGGTGGGTCTGTTTATCGCGCTGCCGACCTTCCTTGCGCGGCTGTTCCATCTGCCCGCGGTGTGGGAAAGCCTGGTTCAGGGCGGTTTCCGCCTTGCGATCTTTGTGGGATATTTGTTTGCGGTTTCCGCCATCAAGGACGTTCGCCGGGTGTTCATGTATCACGGGGCGGAGCATAAGACCATCGCCTGCTATGAGCATGACGCGCCGCTTACGCCCGACAATGCGATGCAGTATTCCCGCCTGCATGCGCGCTGCGGCACAAACTATCTGTTTCTGGTGATGGCGGTGTCCATCCTGTTCTTTGCGTTTGTGACGGCGATTTTGCAGCTTTGGTGGGAGAATATTCCGTATATCGCGGCGCTTGGCATCCGCATTCTGTTCATTCCTGTGGTGGCCGGGCTTGCCTATGAGCTTTTGAAGGCCGCCGCCAAATCCGACAATTTTCTTTGCCGCATCGTGCGCGCGCCGGGGCTTTTGCTTCAGCGCATCACCACGCGGGAGCCGTCGCGGGATATGCTCGAGGTTGCCATCACGGCGTTCAACGTGTGCATGGATCCGTCTGCGGCCGGAAGCGTTGCCGCCGATAAAGCGCGGGATGACGGCGGGTTTGCCGAGGCGTTTTCGGATGGCGGTGAGCAGACCGGCGTGCCCGACGGCCAAGACGGCGGGGATGATCTGGCCCAAAGCAGCAACGACAAGGAGCCGGATCAGGACGCATGACCGTTTCCGACGCGCTGAGAGATACCGCCAAACGGCTTTTTGCCGTCGCCGGCGCGGACGCCGCGTTTGAGGCGCGGCAGCTGGTGGGCTATGTGCTTGGACGGCCGCTGACGGGCGATAGGCGCGCGGCGCTTTCCCCTGCGCAGGAGAAAGCGCTTTACGCGCTGTGCGCGCGGCGGCTGCATCATGAGCCGCTGCAATATCTGCTGGGCGAATGGGCGTTTCTCGGGCTTCCGTTTTATGTGACGCCCGAGGTGCTGATTCCCCGCGCGGACACGGAGACGCTCGCCCTGCTTGCGGAACGGTATATCCTTGCGCACGGCTGCAAAACCGTGCTGGATCTGTGCTGTGGCTCGGGCTGCATCGGCATCGCGCTTGGGCGGCGCACCGGCGCTTCTGTCACGGCGGCGGATATCAGCCCGGGCGCGCTGGACGTCACACGGCGCAATGCGGAGAGGAACGGCGTCTCGATCCAAACGGTCGCCAGCGATCTGTTTGCGGCGCTTCCCGGAAGGTATGACGTGATTGTGACCAATCCGCCCTATCTGTCCCGCCAGGACATGCAAAATTTGCAGCCGGAGCTTGGCTTTGAGCCGGCGCTCGCATTGTATGGGGGCGCGGACGGGCTGATGTATGACCGCCGGATCGCCGCCGAATGGAGAGAGCATGTCACGCCGGGCGGCGCGCTCTTTCTGGAGATCGGCGCGTCTGCCGCGGATGCTGTCACTGCGCTGTTTGGCGGGGGCACGGTGCTGCCCGATCTTGCGGGGCTGCCCCGGGTATTGTGTATGGAGGAAGCATGCTGGATAAACTGAAAAAACTCAGAGAACGATATGACGCGCTTTCGGCGCGGCTGGCGGAGCCGGACGTGAGAAACGACCGCGAGGCGTGGCTTTCCATGACGCGCGAGCATGTGCAGCTGGAGGAGCTTGCATCGGCCTACGACGCGCATGTGGCGCTGCTCGCTCAGTATGATGCCTGCCGTGCCATGCTTGGCGAGCCACTGGACGCCGAGATGCGTGAAATGGTGCAGCAGGAGCTTTCGGAGCTTTCGGAGCGGCTGGCCGCGGGGGAGGAGCAGCTTCGCATCCTGCTTTTGCCCAAGGACCCCAACGATGACAAGGGCGTTATTTTGGAGATCCGTGCAGGAACAGGCGGTGATGAAGCGTCGTTGTTCGGTGCGGATCTTTTGCGCATGTATACAAGGTATGCCGAACGTCACGGCTACCGCATGGAATATATGCATGAAAACATGACCGAGCTTGGCGGCGTCAAGGAGGTTGTCATCTCCCTGTCGGGCAAGCGCGGTGCGTACAGCCGGCTCAAGTTCGAGAGCGGCGTGCACCGAGTTCAGCGGGTGCCCGAGACCGAGTCCCAGGGACGCATCCACACCAGCGCGGCGACGGTCGCCGTCCTGCCCGAGGTGGAGGACGTCGAGGTAGAGCTCCGCGACAGCGATCTGAAGATCGATACCTATCGCTCCGGCGGCGCGGGCGGGCAAAACGTCAACAAGGTCTCCTCGGCCATCCGCATCACGCATCTGCCGACCGGCATTGTGGTGCAGTGTCAGAATGAGCGCAGCCAGCTTCAGAACAAGGAGCAGGCCATGCGCCTGCTCAAAAGCCGTCTGTATGAGCGCTATGCCGCCGAACAGCAGCGGGAGCGTGCCGACCTGAAAAAGGGGCTGGTCGGCAGCGGCGACCGCAGCGAGCGCATCCGCACCTACAATTTTCCCCAGAGCCGCGTCACCGATCATCGCATCGGCCTGACGCTGTACAAGCTGGAATCGTTTATGGATGGCGATATGGATGAGATGATTGACGCGCTGACCGTGGCGGAGCGCACCAGCATGCTGGCGGGTGAGGCCGAATGAACACGGTTGTCATCAATGCCGTTTCCCAGCCGGAGGGCGGCACCTCCCGCGCCGCGGAGCTGATCCGCCGGGGCGAGCTTGTCGCATTTCCGACCGAGACGGTCTACGGCCTTGGGGCAAACGGACTGAACGCCGATGCCGTTGTAAAGATTTTTGAGGCCAAGGGTCGTCCGCAGGACAACCCGCTGATCCTGCATATCGCCAAAAAAAGCGACGTCAAGCGGCTGTGGGCGCATGTTCCGCAGCTGGCGGGTACGCTGATGGACACCTTTTGGCCGGGGCCGCTGACGCTCATTTTTAACCGGGCGGACTGCGTGCCGGACGAGGTCACGGCGGGGCTTCCGACCGTCGCCGTGCGCATGCCGTCCGACAAGACCGCGCATCTTCTGATCCAGAAGGCTGGCGTGCCGATCGCGGCGCCGTCGGCAAACCGTTCCGGCCGGCCAAGCCCGACCGACGCGGACGCGGTTCTTGCGGACATGGACGGCCGCATCCCGATGATTCTCGACGGTGGCCCGTGCCGCTATGGGGTGGAATCCACCGTGCTGTCACTCTGCGGCGCGCCGACGATCCTGCGTCCCGGCGCTGTCACGCGTGAGATGCTTGAGGCGGTGATCGGCCCCGTCCGGCTGGCCGGCAGCATTCTGTCCCCGATGAAGGAGGGCGAGGTTGCGGCCTCTCCCGGCATGAAATACAAGCATTACGCGCCGCAAGCGGACGTTTATGTGATCACCGGCGCCCCGCGCGACGCGGCAAGGCGCATCCTTGCTTTGTATCGGGAGCAGGAGGCCAAGGGTCTTCGCTGCTCCGTCGCCGCGACGGTGCAGACGCGCGGGTTTTACCGCGATGTGCCGATGCAGGTGCTGGGCGATCGGAACGAGCCGCTGACGCTGTGTCAAAACCTGTTTCGCACGCTGCGTGAGCTGGATAAAACCTCCGATGTGATTCTGGCCGAGGGCGTGGAAGCGAGCGACGCCGGGCTTGCGTTTATGAACAGGCTTCTGCGCAGCGCCGGCTTTCGGCAGGAGCGAGTTTAGCCCGTTTGTTGCGCGTTGATTCCTGTTTTTCTGTGGACAAGCCCCCACACAGTGGGGTATAATAACAAAAATATTAAGGAGCAGACGCATGAAAATCGCACTTGCATCCGATCACGGCGGGTTCGCGGCCAAGGAACAGGTCAAAAAGCACTTGGTAGAGCTGGGACATGAGCCGGTCGATTTCGGCTGTTTTTCTACCGACAGCGTGGATTATTCGGACTTTGGCTTTCCGGCGGCGGAGGCCGTGGCGTCCGGTGCTTGCACGAGGGGCATCCTCATCTGCACGACCGGCATCGGCATGAGCATCGTAGGCAACAAGGTTCCGGGTATCCGCTGCGCGCTCTGCACCTCTCTAAAACAGGCGGAATTGACGCGCGCGCATAACGACAGCAACGTGCTGGCGCTGGGCGCGGGCGTAACCAATTCGGATACAATCCTTGCGATCGTCGATCTTTGGCTTTCGACCGATTTTCAGGGCGGACGCCATGCGCGGCGCATCGGAAAGATTGCGGATTATGAGAACGGGTTGAAAGGGGAATAAGGAATGAGTAAAGTAACGGTTATCGACCATCCGCTGGTACAGCACAAGCTGGCCTATCTGCGCGACAAGAACACGGGTACCAAACAGTTTCGGGAGCTGGTCAACGAGCTGGCCATGCTGATGGCGTATGAGGTCACGCGTGACCTGCCGACCGTGGAGACCACGATCGAGACGCCCATCACCGCGGCAAAGTTCCATGTGCTGGCCAACGAGAAGCTGGCGGTCGTACCCATCCTGCGCGCGGGGCTCGGCATGGCGGACGGTATGATGAACCTGATTCCCAACGCCAAGCTTGGGCATATCGGGCTGTATCGCAACGCCGATACGCTCATGCCCACCAGCTACTATTGCAAGCTGCCTGAGGACATCGCTGAGCGCGAGACCTTTGTGGTCGATCCGATGCTGGCTACCGGCAACTCCGCCATCGCCGCAATTGACGCCATCAAGCAGCGCGGCACCCGCAGCATCCGCATGGTTTCGCTGCTTGCGGCGCCGGAGGGTCTTGAAAAGCTCAAGCAGGCGCATCCGGATGTGGATATCTATGTGGCGAGCATCGATGAGCGGCTCAACGAGCACGGCTATATCGTCCCCGGCCTCGGCGATGCGGGCGACCGGCTGTTCGGCACCAAGTAACCCCCTTTTCCGGCCGGCGGCCGGGATAAGACGCCACGGTCATGCCATGCGGCGGCTGCCGCATGATGCCCATTGGGAGGAAGAATATGACATCGATGATGGAACGCATCACAGCGGCGGAAGCGCAGGCGGAAGCCATGATTCAAAAAGCGCAGCAGGACGCCAGGACGGTCATTGCGGACGCAAAGACGGAAGCGGATGCGGCGTATGCCGCCGCCGTCTCCGATGAGCGCCAGGCCATGCGCGACGCCGTTGCCCGTGCGGAGACGGACGGCGCGGCTTTGTCGCTAAGGCTGCACGACCAGGCGCAGCAGGCCGTGGACGCCGCCATGGCGCAGGCGGAGAGCCGCCGCGCGGATGCGGCAGGCGCGCTGCTGGAAAGGGTTATTGAAAGCGTATGATCGTCGAGATGAAACGGCTCACGCTGTTCTGCCACAGGGAGGACGAGGATCGTCTGCTCTCTGCGTTGCAGGACATCGGTGCGGTCGAGCTTTTGAAAACAGGGGACGGTGAGGGCAAAAGCCCGGCGCTTGAGCAGGCCGAGCAGCGTCTTGCCGACATGACCACGTCCCTAAACGCCGTCCGCGCCTATGCAAAAAAGCCCGGACTGCTGGCGGCCAAGCGCCGTGAAACGCTGGATGCGCTCGGCAGATCCGTACCAACCGCCGAAGCCGCGGCCGTTCGGGTGGAGGAGCTGACGCATAGCCGCGCCGCGCTTTCGGCCGAGCGCGACAAGGCGCAGGATACGCTTTTGTCGCTTCAGCCGTGGCTCTCCTTCCCGGATCCGATGGACAGCGTCAAAAGCACCGACAAGGTGCGGTATTATCTCGGCTTTCTCGCCGCGCGGGATATGGATAAGCTGCGTGAGCAGTCCTATCTCATGTTTGAGGTGTATAGCGAGGGCGCTGCAAGCGCGCTGCTTGCCGCCTGTCATGCCGAGGATGCAAACGCGGCCGGCGTGTTCTTTAAGACCGTCGATTGGACGGATGCGGTCTTTCCGCATCTGGAGGGTACGCCCGCCGAGGCGGCGGAGCGGCTGCGCGCGCGCATAGCGGATCTGAATGCGGAGATCGCCGGCCTCAGTGCGGCGCTCACCGAATGCGGCCGGGATGCGGAAGCTTTGGAGGACGGCGTCGATACCGCGCTGATCGAGCGCGACAGGGCGCAGGCGGCGTGCGAGTTTTTGCGCACCCGCGCCACCGTATCGCTGGAGGGCTGGTGCCGTGCCGATGAGCAGGATAAGGTCGAACAGGCCGTCCGCAGCACAACCGACGCTTACGATCTGACCTTCCGTGATCCGGAGCCGGATGAGGTTCCGCCGTCCGTTGTTCAGAACTCACATTTTGACACGCCGTTTGAGGCGGTCAACAATCTCTATTCCCGTCCGGACCCGCGCGGCATCGACGCTACGCCTTTTATGACACCGTGGTATGTGCTGCTGTTCGGGATGATGCTGTCCGATACCGGTTACGGCATTCTGCTCGCGCTCGGCACCGCGCTGTATCTCCGGTTCAAAAAGCCCACCGGCATGTCCGGCGGCATTGCGCGCGTCCTGTTCTGGGGCGGGCTGTCCACGATCGTCTGGGGCGTGCTGATCGGCACGTTCTTTGGGGTGGATTTCAATCAAATCTTCGGCACGACGGGCGTGTTTCCGCTGATCATGGATCCGTTGTCCGATCCGATCTCCATGCTGGTGCTTTGCTTTGCCCTCGGCATTCTTCACATGCTGTGCGGCTATGGCATCAAGGTCGGCATGTGCTTCCGCGACGGCGACTGGCAGAGCGCGATTTTCGACAATCTGAGCTGGATGCTCATCATCGTCGGCCTCATCGTGTGGCTGCTGCCGACGCTTCTTTCCGCGCTGCCCGGCTGGATGTCCGTGGTGGGGCTTGTCATGATCGGCGCGGGCGTTCTGTTCATTCTGTTCTTTAAGGGCCGCAAAAAGCGCAATCCGTTTTCGCGCGTGGCCAGCGGCCTTGGCGGGCTGTACGACATCACCGGCGTGCTGTCCGACGTGCTGAGCTATGCGCGTCTGTTCGCGCTGGGCATCGCCACCGGCGTTATCGCCTCAGTGTTCAACGACATCTGCGGCATGCTGATGGGCGGCAGCGGCATCCTGGGCGTGCTCGGGTTTGTCATCGGCTGCGTGCTGCTGGCGGCGCTGCATGTCTTTAACCTCGGCATCAATACGCTTGGCGCGTTTGTACACTGCGCGAGGCTGCAATATGTGGAGTTTTACGGCAAGTTCTACGAAGCGGGCGGCAGGGAGTTTCGACCCCTGTCCTACCGTACCCGGCACACGATTATTTCGCAATAATAGTTAGGAGGATCAGTAACTACCATGATGGAAGGTACAGTTTTAGCAACGTTGGGCGCCGCGCTTGCAGCGGCCATGGCGGGCATCGGCAGCGCGATCGGCGTCGGCATGGCGGGTCAGGCCTGCGCAGGCGTCGTTTCGGAGGATCCGGATCGCTTCGGCTCCTGCCTGGTGCTGCAGCTGCTGCCCGGTACGCAGGGCATCTACGGCCTGCTGGTCGCGTTTGTCATCGCTACCCAGGCGGGGCTTTTGGGCGGCGGCGTCGCCGTGTCCGTTGCGCAGGGTTGGCGGTTCGTGTTCGCCTCGCTGCCGATGGCGTTCGGCGGGCTCCTGTCCGCCATTTATCAGGGCAAGGTCGCTTGCTCCGGCATCAATCTGACGGCCAAAAAGCCGGAGGAGAGCGGCAAGGGCATCCTGATGGCCATCATGGTCGAGACCTACGCCGTGTTCTCCCTGCTGATCTCCATCCTGCTCGTCCTCAACGTCATGAAATAAGGGACGCAGCATGGAAGCGGTCAATCAAACATCGGACGCCCTGATCGCGCGCATCCTCGATGACGCCGAGAAGGAGGCCGCCCGCATCGCGTCGGAAGCGGCGGAGAACGCCGCCGTTATCGGACGCGAAAGCGAAAAGCGGATCTCTGCGCTCCGTGCAGAATCACAGAAGCAGCGGGAGCAGGCCGAAAAGGACATGCTGGACGGCTGCCGCACCCGTGCGGAGCTGGACGGGCGAAAAACCACGCTCTTTGCCAAGCGCGCTTTGCTGGACAAGGTGTATGCCGAGGCATATGCCCGTCTTGCCGCGCTCTCCGGGCAAAAGCGGGAGGCGCTCCTCTCCGCGCTCATCACGCGGGAAGCGCAGGATGGCGATACGCTTGTGCCGGCTCCGGCCGACCGTGAGTCGCTCAAAAAGCTCCTCGCGGCCGCGGGCGTTTCTGTGACGCTGTCTGAGGATGCTGTTTCTGCCGACGGCGGCTTTGTGCTGCTCGGACGCGGATACGAGAAGGATTGTACATTCCGGGCCGTAATGGCCGAGGCCTGGACCGACGCGGAGACGGAAACAGCCGCAATGCTGTTTTCCTGATCGGAGGAACATTGATGGCACAAGCAAGCTATGCATATGCCTGCGCGCGCATCAGCGCCCTGTCAAAGCGGCTGCTCGACACAGCCACCGTTCAACGGATGGCGGAGGGCAGCTATGAGGATGCGCTGCGCACGTTGCAGGATATGCGGTATGGCGGCGGCCAGGACGGCGACGGTCAGGACGCCGAGCGCATGATCGAGCGTGAGATGACCGCTGCCCTTCGGGAACTGCACGAGCTGTCGCCGGAGCCGGATTTTACCGATCTGCTGATGCTCGAAAAGGACATGCTGAACCTCAAACAGCTTTTGAAAGCGCGTCTGCTCGGCACTGGTGAGATCGTCTGGGCGCCGGGCGGGCTGTACGCCGCCGACAAGCTGACGGACATGGTGCGCACGCAGGATTATCGGACGCTGCCCGACACGCTGCGCCGCGCGCTGGATCGGCTAGAAAAGCGCATGCAGGTCACGCCCGAGCCGCAGCGTATCAGCATCGCGGTTGACGGCGCGTATCTGGAATATGCGCTGCAAAGCACGAAGGGAAACGCCTTCGGCAACCACTATTTCCGTGCGCTGTGCGATTTTGACAACGTGCTGACGTTCCTTCGCATGCGCGCGATGGGCGCGGGACGCGACGCCCTTTTGAAGGCGCTCCTGCCGGAAGGCGGCATCCGCCACCGGGATCTGGCCGATGCGTATGAGCTGTCCGCGGACGCGCTGATGCGGTTCATGCATGACAGCGTCTGCCGCGAATCGCTGCTTGCCGGGCTCAACGCGATGTATCGCACCGGCAACATCGGCGAGCTTGAGAAGCAGCGCGACAACTATCTGATGGGGCTGGTGCGCGACAAGAAGTTTGAGTGCCTGACCATCTATCCCATCATCGGCTACTATCTTGCCAAGGATCGGGAGGCCAAAGCCGTGCGGCTGATCCTCACCGCAAAAAGAAACGGCTTGTCCGGCGACGTGATCCTCGAAAGGCTGGTGACGCTCTATGGCTAAGTGCGGAGTGATCGGCGACCGCGATTCGGTTCTGCTGTACAAGGCGGTCGGTATGGATGTATTTTTTGAA
Organism: uncultured Oscillospiraceae bacterium; assembly: GCA_964474405.1. Taxonomy (GTDB): domain Bacteria; phylum Bacillota; class Clostridia; order Christensenellales; family CAG-138; genus CAYYUV01. The sequence continues at coordinate 1,205 of CAYYUV010000021.1, read as the reverse complement.
GAGGACGGCGATAAGGCCACGCGCCTTGTCAAGCGCCTCGGGCGCGAGGGGTATGCGGTCATTTATGTGACAGAAACGCTGTATCCGAAGATCGGCGAAGCCATCGAGGAGTACCGGCAGCAGCCCTATCCCGCCATCATCCCGATTCCCGATGTGCACGGCACGCGGGGCATCGGGCAAAAGCAGCTCAGGCAAAACGTCGAAAAAGCGGTCGGCGTTGACATACTATCGAACAACTAGGGAAGGCGAGGCAAACACATGCAAGGCACAATTGTCAAGGTTTCAGGGCCTCTTATCGTCGCTTCCGGCATGGCGGACGTGCAGATGTACGACGTGGTCCGCGTGTCCGAGAAGCATCTGATCGGAGAAGTGATCGAGCTGCGCGGCGACCGCGCCTCCATTCAGGTATATGAAGAAACCGGCGGCATCGGCCCCGGCGAACCGGTTGAATCGACCGGCGCGCCGCTGTCGGTGGAGCTGGCGCCCGGCTTGATCGAATCGATCTATGACGGCATTCAGCGTCCGCTCAACAAGCTGCGCGAGAAGGCCGGCGACCGCATTATGCGCGGCGTCATGGCCGATGCGCTGGATCATGAAAAGCTGTGGCATTTTACGCCCGTGGCCAAGGTTGGCGACGAGCTGACAGGCGGCGACGTGCTGGGCACCGTTGAGGAAACGCCCGCCGTTTTGCATAAGGTTATGCTACCGCCGAAGATGAGCGGAAAGCTCGTCTGGATCTTTGAAGGGGAGGCAAACATCGTGACACCCATTGCCCGCCTTGAGAAGGACGGGAAGACCTTTGAGGTGCCGATGCTGCAAAAATGGCCGGTTCGCCGCGGCCGTCCGTATGCCGAAAAGCATGTGCCGTCCGAGCCGATGATCACCGGTCAGCGCGTCATCGATACGCTGTTCCCCGTCGCCAAGGGCGGCGTGGCGGCCGTGCCCGGCCCGTTCGGCAGCGGCAAGACCGTCGTGCAGCATCAGCTGGCCAAATGGGCGGATGCGGATATCATCGTCTACGTCGGCTGTGGGGAGCGCGGCAACGAAATGACGGACGTGCTGATGGAGTTTCCGGAATTGAAGGATCCTCGCACCGGGCTGTCGCTGATGAAGCGCACGGTGCTGATCGCCAACACCTCCGACATGCCTGTCGCGGCGCGCGAAGCGTCCATCTATACGGGCATTACCATCGCGGAGTATTTTCG
>CAYYUV010000020.1:0-25476 GCA_964474405.1 uncultured Oscillospiraceae bacterium | reverse complement strand
GCTCGCAGGGCAATAAAACGGCTACAGACACAAAAAGAAGGACAGGCGCGCATTTAGGCGCCTGTCCTGTTTATTTCTCGGCTGCGCTTAGTCCAGCGACAGCAGCTCGGTCCACGCGCCGATATAGGCCAGCGCCTGCTCTGCGCTTTTGCCCTCGGCAAAGACGCGCAAAAGCGGTTCCGTGCCCGAGAAGCGGCACACCACAAATGTGTCGTCGGCAAAATATGCCTTGCAGCCGTCCTCATAGCTGACGCGAACCGGCGCGGCAGCGAAGGATGGCAGCGCCCGTTCCTCCATAATACGGGAAAAAAGCTCCTCACGGCGCTGCGCGGGAAAAGCGATGTTGCGCTCCTTCATGACATAGGGGCCGAAGCGCTCCGTCAGCTCCTTCAGCATTTCGGACGGGGTTTTCCCCGTGCGGCTGATCATCTCCACAAACAGCGCGGAGCTGTAAACGGAATCCTTGCCGTGGATGTGTCCGCGCACGGTGAGGCCGCCGGACGACTCGCCGCCCAGCACCGCGTCCACCTCGTCCATCTTGGAGGAGATATGCTTAAATCCGACCGGCACCTCGTAGCAGGCCTCGCCGAACGAACGGGCAAGCGCGTCCAGCATATGCGTTGTGGAAAGATTTCTTACGACCGGACCCTTCCAGCCCTTGTACGCATGCAGATAATAGTACAGCAGCACCAGAATCTCGTTGGCGCTGATATATGCGCCGCTGCTGTCCACGACGCCCAGCCGGTCGCCGTCGCCGTCCACCGCGATGCCGAGATCGTAGCCGCCGCCCGTCACGCGGGTGCGCAGCTCCGCCATGGTATCCTCCGTCGGCGCAGGCATCAGACCGCCGAAGAACGCGTCGCGGTCGCCGTGGATCTGATCGACCGTACAGCGGCAGGTGTTGAAGATAACCGTCATCGGATAGGTGGATGAGCCGTGCATGGAATCAAACAGGATGCGCGGCCCGCATGCGCGGATCGCCTGCTGATCGATGACGGCCAGAATGGAATCGATAAAGCTGTTGAACGGCGTTTTGAGATAGGTGATCCGCCCCTCCCGCTCCGCCTCGTCAAGCCCGATCCGGGCGGGTTCGCGGGTCAGCGCGGCGATCTCGCGCTCGAGACGTGCGGTGACCTCCACCGGCGCGTCGCGTCCCTCCTTCACGATGATCTTGACGCCGTTGTAGCTTGACGGGTTGTGGGAGGCGGTGATCTCGATGCCGTAATGCAAAGCGCTCTCCTTGACCAGATACATGACCAGCGGTGTGGGCACGCTGCGCCGCATGAACTGAACCGAAATCCCGTTTCCTGTCAACACCTCCGCCATCCAGACGGCCGCCTCGCGCGACAGAAAGCGCCGGTCGTAGCCGATGACGACGGGCTTGTCGTTCTGCCCGTCCTCTAAAATGCAGCAGGCAAGCGCCTGCGCCACAAGGCGGATATTGCCCACATAAAAATCCTTGCCGATCTCGGCGCGCCATCCGCCGGTACCGAATGAAATCATACGCTGCTCCCTCTCCGCAAAATTGCGGTGGATACTATAATTGGGTGGTTTTCGTGCGCGGACGAAAAGGATGTGTCACGGATGCAAGGCCATTATAGCTTTCCTTTCCTTTTCCCGCAAGGGGGACGGCCGCGCGACACGCAAAACGGCTCCGCCGCGTTCGCCCGGATTCGGCAAAAATTGCGTTCGCCCTGTTGTCAGCGGGACGGGGGACGTGATACAATAAGATATATCATTCACCGGAGACGCGACCCGGCGGATCAAGCATGCATACGGAAGAAGGGGGCAACAAAAACATGGCTGTCAATTCGCGGGATTTCACACACGAGGCCGACAAAAAGGCGCTTGACGCCCTAAAGCAGATTCCCGGCTTTACGCCGCTGCTGAAGGGATTCATGAAGGTGTTCAGTGAGCGCACGTTCCATATTCTCAACATGTCGGGCAAGGTTCGTATCTCCGAGCAGCAGCTGCCGCGCATCTATCAGATGCTGCCGCCGATCTGCGAAAAGCTCGGCATCAAGGAACCGGAGCTGTATCTGGAGCTGAACCGGATGCCGAACGCCTACACCTCGGGCGACACCGATGTGTTTGTCGTTGTCACGTCCGGCCTGCTGGAATATCTCAACGACGAGGAGATCCGCTCGGTCATCGCGCATGAATGCGGGCATATCGCCTGCCACCATGTGCTGTATCATACCATGGGGCAGTATCTGCTCAGCGGCGCCGCGGGGCTGTTGGGGCTGGGTGCGCTGTTTACGACAGCGCTGCAGATCGCCTTTGCCTACTGGATGCGGTGCAGCGAGTTTTCCTGCGACCGCGCAGCGGCCATTTGCGCGGGCGGAGCCGAGCCGGTGGTGGACGTCATGCTGCGGCTTGCCGGCGGTGGCAAGGACGTGGATATTGACATCAATCGGGAGCTGTTTATGCAGCAGGCGACGGAATATCAGCAGTTCATCGACGATTCGACCTGGAACAAGGTTCTGCAGTTCCTGGTTCTCAAGGATCAGTCGCATCCGCTGCTGTCGGTGCGCGCGTTTGACATCACGCAGTGGTGCGCAAGCACACGGTTTTCCGACATTGTAAACCAGGCAAACGGGGTCGTCGCCGCTGACGGCAGCGCGCGCTGCCCGCACTGCGGCGCCACAGTAAACGAAAACTGGGCGTTTTGCAAGCATTGCGGCCAGGGCATAAAATAGGGGTCACGCAGGAGGGGGCAACCATATGTCATTACAGGATTCTTCCCGTTTCTTTTCCACAAAGCTGACGGACATGAGCGGCATTGCAAAGGACTTTACCCGGCATTTTGAGGGCGCAGGGTATGCCGTCACGTCGGATCAATCGGTTGCCGGGCTATTTTTAAGTGTCACAAAGGGCGGCACCTTTCAGTCCGTCGTCGGCATGAAAACGGCGCTCAATATCGACGTGCGCACGTCCGACGGCGGCATCACGGCGTCCATGCAGGTCGGCGCATTCGGCAAGCAGATCCTGCCGACGGCGCTGACGCTGTTTGTCGCGTGGCCGGTGCTGATCCCGCAGATCATGGGTCTGGTGTCCCAATCCAAGCTGGATGAGGAGGCCTACGGCGTGATCGAAGCCGCCATCCGAAAATATGAAAACAACTCGGCGGCGGCGGCAGGGCAGTTCTGCACCGGGTGCGGCGCGGCGCTTGCCGAGGGCGCGGTATTTTGCAACAAATGCGGGCAGCGCACCAACGACGAGATCGTATGCGCAAGCTGCGGCACGGCGCTGCCGCCCGATTCGGCGTTCTGCACCAAGTGCGGCGCGCGGCAATGACGAAGCCATCCCGTTATGCCCCGGCAGTTGCCGGGGCTTTTTTCATATCATGCCGCGGCTGCCGGGCTTTTCGGGCGGGATTTGTCCTGCGCGGCAGAGGGGGCAGTCCTCCGGCTCATACGCCTCGATGTCGAGCCGGATCGCGCTGAACACAGGCAGCTCCAGCACGGCGTCCTTTCGCCTGTCCGCGATGCAGGCGACTCCCACAACCTCAGCGCCCAGCGCCTGTAATGCCAAAACGGTCTCCATGGTCGATTTCCCCGTCGTCACGACGTCCTCCGAGATCAGGATGCGGTCGCCCGGGCCCGCGGTAAAGCCGCGCCGCAGCTGCATCTGCCCGTCCTTGCGCTCGGTAAAGATGCTTTCGGCATGGAGCTGGCGCGCCAGCTCATAGGACACGATGACCCCGCCCATCGCGGGGCCGCAGATCTTATTGGCGCCAAGAGGACGAACCTGCTCCGCCACAACGGACAGCACCTCGGCCGCCTTATCCGGCCAGCGCAGGAGCTGGGCGCACTGGCAATAGCCGCCGCTGTGCCTGCCGGACGACAGAATGAAATGCCCCTCCAAAAAGGCGCTGCATTCCTTCATAATATTGAGAATCCGATCCTGTTCCATCACACAAACCTCCTATAAAATTCCACAGATCTCCGAAATACCCAAAAGCCGGTGCCGCGCGCAGTAATCCGCAAGCCCGTCGATGATATGCACCATGGCGTCGGGATCGGAAAACGTCGCAGTACCGACCTCGACGGCTGTGGCACCCGCCATCAGAAACATCAGCGCATCCTCCGCCGTGCGGATGCCGCCCATGCCCACGACCGGCACATGCACCGCGCGGCACACCTGATGCACCATGCGCAGGGCGATCGGGCGGATGGCCGGGCCGGAAAGCCCCGCATACCCGTTGTCAAACACCGTGCGCCGCGCCTCCACGTCGATCGCCATGCCCAAAAAGGTGTTGACAAGGCTTACGCCGTCCGCGCCGGCCTCTTCAACGGCCGCAGCCACGGCGGCGATATCGCCCGCGGCGGGCGTGAGCTTGACCAGCAGCGGAAACCGCGTGACACGCTTGACCAGCGCGGTCAAACGCGCGGCGCTCCCCGCATCGGTTCCGAACGCCATGCCGCCGCCGCGGATGTTCGGGCAGGAGATGTTAAGCTCCAGAATGTCGATATCCGCATCGTTTAATATGGCAGCGCCCTCGAGATAATCCGCTTCGCTGTGGCCGCCGAGGTTTGCGATGACAGCGGGACCCAGTGCGCGCATGTTCGGACATTCCTCCTCCACAAAGCGGCGCACGCCGGGGTTCTCAAGGCCGATGCTGTTGAGCATGCCGGACGGCGTTTCCCACACGCGGACGCCGGCATTGCCGCAGGAGCCGTGTAGCGTCAGCCCCTTGCCCGCGATCCCGCCCAGGCGCGACACCGCCGTAAATTTGGCATAATCTGCGCCAAAGCCGAACGTGCCGGAGGCAGCGATGACAGGGTTTTTCATTTCGACGCCCATCAGGCGCACGGCAAGACAATCACCCATCATATACCTCCGACGCCTCAAACACGGGGCCGTCCTTGCAGACGCGACGGTTGCCGCTGCGCGTCTTTATGCTGCACCCAAGGCATGCGCCTACGCCGCAGGCCATGCGGTTTTCCAAAGAGACATACAGCTTTTTCCCGCATGCGGCCGCTTTTTTTGCAGCAACGGCCATCATGGGCGCGGGGCCGCAGGCATAAAAGACGGCGTCGGCCGAAAAATCGACCCGATCAGTGACATACCCGCCGACGTCGGTTAGGCAGACATCGGCAAGCGCCTGATATTCCTCCGTCAAAAACACGTCGCCGCTGTACCCAAGATACACCGAGATCCGGCGCGCGGGGCAGGCGGCACGGAGTGATTTGAGCAGAAAATGCAGCGGCGCGATCCCGAGACCGCCGCCGATGAGCACCGCGTCCCCCGGCTCCATCGGAAACCCGTTGCCGAGCGGACCCGTGATCCGAAGCGTGTCGCCCGGCCGCAGCTTTGCAAACTGCCGCGTGCCAGCGCCCACCGTGCGGTATACGAGCGTGGTCTCTTTGCTTGCGGGATCGGCGTCATAGAGGCTCAGCGGACGCGGCAGCAAGAGCGCCCCATCGTTCGGATGCACCTCCAAAAACTGTCCGGCACGGCCCGCGCCGTCCGTTTTGAGGACAAGGCGGAAGATATCGCCGCACACGGGCTCGTTTTTCAGAATCACAGCCACTTGACGATATCCTCCTTCATGTCCATCGCGGCTTTGCGCGTATACATAGCAAAATCCGCGTCTTCGCTCTTGCCCCGATGCGCCAGAAGAATCCCTCGGGAGGAATTGACCACGCCGCAGATGCCGCCCCGGAAGAACGACGCGATGTCCTTGCCCGTTCCCCCCTGCACGCCGTAGCCGGGAATCAGGAAAAAGGTGTGCGGCATGCGCCGGCGAATGCCCGCAAACTGCTCGGGATAGGTGCAGCCAACCACCGCGCCGATCGCGGAAAAGCCGCTCTCGCCCAGATACGGCTCGCCCCATCCCGCGACATGCTCCGCCACCAGCTCGTAGAGCGGCATATCGCCGACGGTGCGATCCTCAAACTCGCCGCTGCCGGGGTTTGAGGTCTTGACCAGCACAAAAAGCCCCTTGTCACGGCTTAGGTATTCATAGTACGGCGAGACGGCATCCTCGCCCATATAGGGGTTGACAGTCAGAAGATCCGTCTCAAAATCCCCGGTAAAATGCCCCCTGGCGTACTGTCCCGCCGTCGAGGAGATGTCGCCGCGCTTGGCGTCCGTGATCGCCACGCTGCCACCTTCGCGGACGTAGGCGAGCGTTTGACGAAACGCCTCCAGCCCCGCCATGCCCATCGCCTCATAGCACGCGATCTGCAATTTATAGCAGCCCGCGATATCGCGTGTGACGTCGATGACGGCGCGGTTGAAGGCAACGATCTGCTCCGCCTCGGTGCTGCCGCCTGAGCGAATACAGGCCGGCACATAGGAAAGCTGTGTATCCAGCCCCACGCAGACGGGGCTTTTTGCGACAGCGTCATGATACAAACGATCCATTATCATATCGAATCTCTCCCTCCACCATGGTCATACATACCCGCCCCCGCACCGTTCGCCCCTCAAACGGGGTGTTGTGCGAGCGGGAAATCATCTCGTCCCTGCGGATCGTCCACACCGCGTCCGGGTCGAACACGGTCAGATCCGCGCGCATGCCGGGCTCGATCCGCCCGCCGCCCAGCCCCAGCAGACGGGACGGGGTTTCGGACATCAGCCGGCTCATGTAAGGCAGCGACAAGCCATTGTCGCAGAATACGGTATGAAAGATCGCGGCTGCATGCTCGATGTTTGAGATGCCGGCGGCGCCCGCCTGCTTATCCTGTTCGGTATGCGGGGCATGATCGGTCGCAAGGCAGTCCACCGTGCCGTCCGCGATCGCCCGGATCAGCGCGCGCACATCATCCGCGGTGCGCATGGGCGGGTTGACCCGGTACGGATCGTCAAAACCGAACACATGGTGCGGCATCACCTCGCAGGTCACCGGCAGCCCCTTTGCCTTGGCGTCGCGTATCATCTGCGCGGTCTCCGCCCGGCTGATATGCCCGACATGCAGGCGACCGCCCGTTTCCGCAAGCAGCGCAAGGTCGCGGCTGACAATCCTGCGTTCCGGCTGGCAGTGGGTGCTGATCAAAAAACCGTACTGGCGCGATGCCATAAGCAGCCGCGTCATAAACCCGGCGTCCTCGATGGTTTTGCCGTCGTTGCTGAGCACCGGGGTCACCCGGGCAAGCGCGGCATAATCGCTTGGCGTCCGGTCGGAAAGCTCCTCCCCCGCCGCGCCCGCCTGAATCAGCCTGCACAGCCGCAGCGCGCGTGCCTTTTTAAGATTTTTCATGACACGCCCGGGCGTGTCGCAGGCGGGGCGGGTGTTGGCCATCTGGCAGAGCGTCGCATACCCGCCGCTCAGCGCCGCGCGCATGCCGCTCTCCATGGTCTCCTTCTCCGGCCAGCCGGGGTCCCGCAGATGGCAGTGGGTATCCACAAACGCGGGCATCAGTATCAGCCGCCCGTCAAGCGCCACCGTCCGGTCGCACGACGCGTCCGTATCCGCGCTGATCCGCCCGTTTTCCGTCACCACATCGCCGGCACGTTCCCCGCGGGCGTCCACGATCCGGGCGTTTTGAAAGCGAATGCGCATCGGCTTACAGATGGGTACGCGCTTCGCAGTATTCACAGGCGTATTCCTTTGTCTCGGGATCCACCAGGGTAAAATGCACATCCGTGATCCGCTCGGTATTGGTGATGCAGCGGGGGTTTTTGCAGGCAAGAATCCCCGTCACCTCCGCCGGAAGCTTCAGCTTGATCTTGTTGACGCGCTCCCCGTTTTCGATATAGCTGACGCTGGCGCCTGGGTCGATGAGCCCCAGCACGTCAAAGTTCAGGGACATATCGGTCTCGATCTTGATCAGATCCTTTTTGCCCATCTTGGTGCTGTCCACGTTGCGCATGAGCACCACGGTGTCCTCCAGCGTGTCCAGACCGAGCTGGCGAAAGATCTTATACCCCTGTCCCGCCTTGATATGATCGATGACAATGCCTTTTTTGAGCTTGGATACGTTAATCATACGGTTATCCTCCTTATCCCTCGATGCCGATCAGCTTCATGATCAGCGCCATACGCACAAACATGCCAAAGCGGACTTGCCGAAAATACGCGGCGCGCGGGTCCGCATCCACCTCGACGGCGATCTCGTTTACCCGGGGCAGCGGATGCATGACGATCATGTCGGGCTTGGCAAGCGCCATCTTGTCCTCGGTCAGGACAAAGAAATCTTTGAGCCGCAGGTATTCCTCCTCGCTGACAAAGCGCTCGCGCTGCACGCGCGACATGTAAAGAATGTCCAGGCTTGCGATGCTGCCCTCCAGATCGTCCGTCTCCGTGTACGGGACGCCGCGGGCGTCCAGCACCTGCCTGACATATTCGGGCATGCGCAGCTCCTTCGGCGAAATGAACAGAAATTTCATCCCCTCGCAGCGGGACAGGCAGGTCACCAGCGAATGGATCGTCCGGCCAAACATCAGATCCCCGCAGACGCCCACGGTCATTCGGTCAAGACGCCCCTTGAGCTGGCGGATGGTCAACAGGTCGGTCAGCGTCTGCGTCGGATGCATATGCCCGCCGTCGCCCGCGTTGATCACGGGGCAATCGGCATACTTGCCCATCAGATGCGCGGTACCCTCCTTGGGATGGCGCACCACGATGACGTCCGCATACTGCGACACCGTCTTAGCGCTGTCGGCAACGGTCTCGCCCTTGGCGGTGCTTGAGGTCATGGGATCCGAGAACCCCACAACGCTGCCGCCCAGGCGCAGCATGGCGGCGTCAAACGAGAATTTGGTGCGGGTAGAGGGCTCATAAAACAGGCTTGCCAGCACCCGGCCTTTGCAGGCGTCGGCATATCCCTCCGGGTTGTCGATGATGCGATCCGCCAGATCCAGCACGGAGCCGATCTCCTCCATCGAAAAATCCACCGGTGCAATCAGGTTGCGGCCTTTAAGCATACTTTCACATCCTTTCTGATAATAAAAAACCGGGAGATTTCTGTCTCCCGGAAAAACTGACGATAACACGGCCGATAAAACGAATAAAAAGAAAAACGCCAAGGCCATCCGGCCGCCGGCGTTTCCATTTCATTCCGTATGCGATTCGGCGCTGCCATCGGTTCATCCTGGCGGCTCACCTCCATGCATTTTTATTAGAATATTCTTTTCATACCGTCTTGTCAAGCAAATCTTTTTTCATGCGCGCTCTGCCCCCGCGCTGCCCTCCCGCGGGGCGTCACCAGATCCGGTAGCCGCAGATGAAGTGTTTTTTCCAATAGGAGGAGCTCAGGCTCGAGGTGCGCACCTTGCCGTCGTTGGACGAAGCGTCAACCATCTTTCCGCTGCCGATACAGATGCCCACATGGCCGCTGCTCGAGGTCTCGCCGGAGAACACGGCGATATCGCCGCGCTTGAGCGAGCCGATCGAGGTGATCTTCTCATATCTTGAAACCTTGCGCCAGTTGACGCTGGTGAGATAGCTCTGCTTGACGCCCGCCTGCTTGAGGCACCAGTACACAAAGCCGGAGCAATCGAACGAATCCGGCCCCTTGGCGCCGCGCACATACGGACAGCCGAGCTTGCTTTCCGCCGCATCGACCAGCCGTTCCACGCCCGCCTTGGCCTCCGCGCTGGACGAGGAGGACGACCCAGACGACGAGCCGGATGACGACGAACCGGACGACGACGAGCCGGACGACGAACCGGAGGAGGACGACGAGCCGGAGGAGGACGAATATGCCTTCTTGGCGCTGGAGCTGTTGAGCTTGATCAGCGTTTTGGCGTCCACCTCACCGTCGGCGGTCAGTCCGTTGCGCTTTTGAAACGCCTTGACAGCATCCTCGGTCTGTTCGCCGAAATAGCCGGTGATGAGCGAGCTGGAGCCGAGATACTTAAGTTTATACAGCCGCGTCTGCACGGCCTTGACATCCGAGCCGCGCATGCCGAGCATCAGCGCAAACTCCGGCGCGTCCTTATCGTCGAGCATCTCCATGGTGGCGGGCCCAAGCTTGCCGTCGGCAGGCAGCCCCGCCGCATCCTGAAAGCTCTTCAGCGCGGCAACCATGTCCGAATCGAACCGTTCATTGACCGAACCGGTAAAATAGCCAAGCGACTTAAGCCGCTTTTTGTACGTTTCCACAACGGCGTCGCTGTCGCCGTGCTCCAGCACGTTGCCCTTTGCATCGTCGCCGTACAGCACGTCCATCGTCTTTTCGCCCGCTTTGCCGTCGTCATCCAGCTTGTTTGCCTTTTGGAAGGCCTTGACCGCGGCCTCGGTCTTTTCGCCGAATTTGCCTGTGATGGCGGATTTGGCCAGATAACCCAGCTCGTACAGCCGTGTCTGCGCGTTCTCGACCATGTCGCCCGAATCGCCAAGCTGCATCACAAACGGCTTTGCCGCTTCGCTCATCATCAGATTATAGGTGGCGCTGCCAAGCAGCCCGTCCGCATCCAGCGCGTTGTGCGCCTGAAACGCCTTGACCGCGCTCTGGGTGAGCGAGCCGTACAGCTCGGTCGGCTCGTCGGATTCCATATAGCCAAGCTCCATCAGCCGCGCCTGAACCTGCACAACCGCGGGATCGGCATCGCCCTTCTTGAGCATGCGCCCTGCCAGAAGATCGGTCGCATAATCCGCCGGCGTCGCCGTAGGCACGGGACTCGGCGTTGGCACAGGGGACGGGGACGGCGTCGCCGTCGGGGTGTCCGCGGGCAGCTCGGCGGTGATCTGGCGGCTCTGCCGTTGACGCGCATTGCCTGCCAGCACGCTTGGCACAATGATAACGGCCAGCAGCAGGGCAAGGCACGCGCCCAAAAACGCATAGCGAACCGGCCGCTTCATCCGGATGATAAAGCGAAGCGTTTTTTTGAGGGTTTTGCGATTTTTTTTGCGAAATGCAGCCCAGCCGGCACGGATTCCGTCGCCCCACCGGCCAAAGGTCTCGCCCCAGGAGGCGCAGCCCGCATACAAAGTACGGACCGCACGCTGATAGAACGGTCTTTTCTTCTTTTTTCGCTTTTTCCCCGCCGGAGCCTGATGCTCCGTCGAACGGTAGGAATACTGCTGCATCAAAATCTTACCTTTTATCAGGATGGATAGCAGGCGATGGCCGCAGCCAGCTGCCCGCGCACCTCGCGGCGGCGGCTCTCCGGCGACAGCAGCGTCGCATGCATCAGATGACGCCCGAGGAACGACGCCACCGTCGGCCAGGGCGCGCATACGGGCGCACGCAGGTATTCGCCCTCACGGGCTACCACCACGCCGGGGAACGTGTCCGTCAGATCATCCAGAACCTGGCGCTGGCACAGAAGCACACACGACTCCGGCGCATGCTGCAGCCTGTCCGCCTGTGCCACGGCGGGCACCCCGCCGGCCGCGCATGCATGGATGTCCGTCATGTTGGGCTCTGAGATGCGGCTTATCCGATAGCAATCCGCTTCCCGCGAGCCCGCAGTACTAGCATACAACAGGTAATGCATTCCGTCAAACACAACAGAGGCGACGGCAGCCGAAACACGCGTCTGCCGTCCGTCGATCTCCCGATAAACAAAGGTCACCTCGCGGCCGGTCGCCAGCGCGCGCCGCATCAGATCCGCCCGCTCAAGCTCCGCAAAATCCAGCGGCTCGGCCGCAGGGATGCGCATAACGGGCGCCATCGGCTGTTCCAGCTTCTCGAGCAATCGCGCGCCGCATGCAGAAGCGGGTGCACGCAAAAGCGCGTCGCCCAGCACGAGCTGCGCACGCTGCTCCGATTCATCCCAGCCGTGCAGGCGTCTAAGGTAATACCCGCGTCCGTTCTGCTGGTATGTGGAAAGGTCAAACCCCATCTCGGCAAGGAGCGCAAGATTGCGCCCGACCGCTTTGCGCTCAGCAGTCAGCCCGTAGTCGGCTCGGACGGTCTCGATAATTTGGCGCGTGGTCATGGGCGCATCCTTGCTCGCATACCGTTCGAGCACCCGAAGGATGCACAGCGCCAGCGCCTTCTTGCCGCGTTGCTCCGCTTCCATGCCGCTACTCCTCGTAATAATCGCCGCGCTTGTAATCGTAGAGAAGGTTCTGATACTGTCTCAAATGCTCAAGCATTTTGCCCGCGCCGATTGCGACGCAGGACTCCGGATCCTCCGCGACATAGCACGGCACGCCGGTTTGCTCGGTGATAAACTTATCCAGACCGTAGAGCTGCGCGCTGCCGCCGGTGAGGCAGATGCCGCTTTCGGTGATGTCGCCGCAGAGCTCGGCTGGCGTCTGCTCCAGCATGTCCTTCAAATGCTCTACAATCGTGCGGAGCGGCTCGGACAAGGCATGCGTGATCTCGTTGGAGCCAAGCTGCAGCGCAACCGGCAGGCCGCCGCCAAGCGACCGGCCCTTGACGTCCATCTGAATCTCGTCCTCATCCGTGCGCGGATAGGCGGAGCCGAACCGGATCTTAAGCTCCTCCGCGGCGCGCAGACCGATGACGACGCCGTGCTGCCGCTTAAAATAGCGGACGATGGCCTCGTCAAACTTGTCCCCGCCCACGCGGATGGATTCCGACACAACGGACTTGCCGAGCGAGGTGACGACCATGTCGCTCGTTCCGCCGCCGATGTCAAGGATCAGGTTTCCGCGGGAGGAGAACACATCGATTCCCGCGCCGACCGCCGCCGCCAGCGGCTCATCCACCAGATAGGTGTACCGGGCGCCAGCGCCCTCGCTGGTCTCGATCACGGCACGCTTTTCGACCTCAGTCGCCCGCGACGGAACGGCCACGACGGCACGCGGCTTAAAAAACACGCGGCTGCCGACCATCCGCTGAAAAAAATAGGTCAGCATCCGCTCCGTCGCGTCAAACGACGATACCACGCCCTCCTGCAACGGGCGGATCACAATCATCTTTTCCGGTGCGCGCCCGAGCATCTCCCTGGCCTCCTGACCGATGGCGGCCAGTCGTCCCGTGCCGCGCTCAACAGCGACGACCGACGGCTCCCGCAGCACGATGCCCTTGCCGCGCACATATCCCAGCACGTTGCTTGTGCCGAGATCCAGACCGATATCCGAGGATCGAAACAGCAGCATATTTGCCTCTTTAGTCCGGGCCTAGCCCAAATCTTGGTTGTACCATAATTGTACCATCTGCCCTATGCGCTGACAAACAAACAAAGTGTGAATTGCGGGCTGCGTCCCCTGTTTGGACGTAAAAACGGCGCGTCCCGGCGGGGGTCACGGCATCAGAAAATAGCTTCCCTCCGCATCCAGCAGCGGACGATCCGGCGCCTGCTCGCAGGTGATGCGGCAGCACACGCGCCGCGTCTGCCCCTGCACGGCGGCAAGCCGCACCGAAAGCAGCAGCGCGCCGTCCGCGCGGGCATGGTAGAGCTGAAGCTGCATCCCGACCGTCGGCGTCATGCCGCCGCCCGCCAGCGCGATGACAAGACAGCCCATCGCGGTATCCGCAGCGATCTCCAAAAGAGCATGCTGCACACATCCGGCGCTGTCTCGCATCCAGCCTTCAACCGGCACGCGAATGACGCACGCATCGCGACCGGCGGATACCGACTCATAGGGCACGCGGCCGGGCAGCGTATCCCGCTCCCCCGCCCGAACCCGGTCAAGGATGCGGGAAAGCTCAGATAAAACGGTGTTGTCCTGCGTTTTCATGCTATCCCTCCCGTTCCGGCCGCAAAAACACGGCGGATGCGCGCAGGCACGGCGTATCGGCGTCGTCCAGATACCCCTCCGCCGTCAGATGCGCGGTGGCATGCCCCTTCGACAGCACACGCGCGCGCACGGTCAGGTGCATATCCGGCGGAACCGGCCGCAGATACCCGATATCGAGCGACGCAAGCGTCAGCGCACGCTCCTCCAACACGGCGCACGCGGTCATGCGCATCGCCGTCTCCATGCACGTAAGCGACAGCCCGCCGTGCAGCGTGCCAAAGGGGTTCAAAAGCGCGGGCGTGATAAAAAAAGCGACCGACGCCTGTCCCAGCGCCGCGTTGCAGGTCAGCGCCTTGGGCGACAGGCGTTCCACAATCGTGCCGCGCTCGGCGGCAAGGCATTGGCGCATGCTCTCCAAAAATGCCGTATCCGTCAACATCCCTTCTCCTCCGTCCCTGCAAGATCGATCCCGGCCTTCCGCGCCTGCTGCCCCTGGATGCGCCGCGGAATGCAGTACAGCCGTCCGTCTTTGAAAAACCTGGCGCCGGTCTGCTTGAACCAGAATCCCGCGCCGGCCTCCAGGCACTGATCGCGCAGCGACAGCACCCACCGATAATCGCACACGCGCGCCTGTTCGCCCGACTCGCCGCCCGCCACGACCAGCCGGATGTCCCTTTTGAGGTATGGGCTAAGGTCAACCGGCCCCAAAAGCGGCTCGCACGCCACGCTCTTGTGTCGGATCGGCAGATCAACAAACACCGGCATGCGGGCATCCGCGGCGCGCTGATTCTCGATTGTGCAGACAAACCGCACGTTTGGATATCCCGTGCCCCAATCGTCGGGAATACATGACAGAAAGCGCACAATGCGCTTGGTAATGACCGTAAACGTGACGTCGCGTCTCAGGCGCATCATGCGCCAGACGTCCGCCCGCCAGGGATCGGCATCCTCGACAAAAAAATCGCTCGTCATGCAGCAAAAAAGATGCGCGCCGGACGGGATACGATACCCGCCGCCGCGCGCATGGGAAACCGGAAGCAAAAAGGCCTGCGTTTTTTCAACAACGGACGCGTCACGGCCGACAGAGCCGTCCCGCCGATAAACATAACAGTTGCGGCAGCCCTCGGAATACCGGTGACAGCCGTGCCATGGGTTCCAGATCTCGGACGGCATGCGCACTCAAAACAGCGCGGCAAACATGCCCGCAACGACCAGAAAGCCGCCGCACAGCGCGAACAGAACCGTAAACACGATGCCGAGCACCAGCCACAGGATCACATGCAGCCGGGCGTACAGCACCCAGAACACGATCACGCACACCAGCGCGATGACAAACAGCACCAGCAGCAGAATCGACAGCAATCCGCTCAATATGCTCATGGTATCCTCCTAATTTTCAGTACCGGTCGGCCACGGCCAGGATATCCGTCTTGAGCCGGGCAACCAGCGCCATGACCTGTTCCGCGGCGGAATCCGCCGCAACATCCTCACGCACCGTCTTGTCCCGTGTGGACAGCTCAAACGCGCCGCGCGCAAGCGTGCGCGGGCTGATGACCAGACGCACCGGAACGCCCATCAGATCCGCATCGGAGAACATCACGCCCGCCGACACCTGGCGATCGTCATACAAAACCTCGACGCCGGCGCGCGTCAGGTCGGCATACAGCTTATCCGCCGCCGCACGCACCGCGGGATCATCGACACGAAGCGCCGCGACATGCACCTCCCACGGAGCGATGCTGATCGGCCAGACGGGGCCGTATTCGTCGTGATGCGACTCGCACACGGACGCCATCAGGCGGCCGACGCCGATGCCGTAGCAGCCCATGACCGGGTATTTCCTTGTGCCGTCCTCGGCATCATAGGTCATCCCCATCGCGCGGGTGTAGCGATCACCGAGCTGGAAGATATTGCCTACCTCAATGCCGTTCTTGATCGTCAGCGCATGCCGGCCGCACTTCGGACAGATGCCGCCCGGCACCGCCTTGCCGACATCCACAAACGTGACGTCGCAAACGTCGCGGCCAAAGTTCAGCCCCGTGCGGTGATAACCCTCGCGGTTTGCGCCGCAGACGAAGTTATTGCCGCCCTCGAGGGAGCGGTCGTAGACCACGGTGCATTTGCCCGTAAGGCCGACGGGCCCGATCGAGCCCGCGACCAGCCCGCTTTCGCCGATATCGACCGCGGCATGGATTTCGGCCTTGAGATAATTGCGCAGCTTGGTCTCGTTGACCTCGACATCGCCGCGGATGAACACCACGACGATCGAATCGTCCTCATTGCGTTGATAGACGACGGCCTTGAGGATCTTAGCCATCGGCCGATGCAGAAACGCCGCGACCTCCTCGATGGTTTTGTTCTCAAAGGTCTCGACCTCGGCAAGCGGCGCCTCCTCGGCGTCCGGCACGTTATGCACCAGACAGTCCGCCGCCTCCATGTTGGCCTGATAGCCGCATTCCGGGCAAAGCACGAGCGTGTCCTCGCCGATGTCCGCCAGCAGCATGAACTCATGGCTGACCTTGCCGCCCATCATGCCGGAATCGGACTGAACCGCGATGACCTCCGGCACGCCGCAGCGCGCGTAAATGCGCTGGTATGCGCGATAATACTGCCAATAGCACGATTCGAGATCTTCCTTCGTGGTATGGAAGGAATAGGCGTCCTTCATCGTAAACTCACGCACGCGGATGAGCCCGCCGCGGGCGCGCGGCTCGTCGCGGAATTTGGTCTGAATCTGATAGATCGAGAACGGATATCGCTGATAGGTACCCGCAGCGTTCATCGCCATCTGCACCGACGCTTCCTCATGCGTCATGCCAAGCACCATGTCGGCGCCGCTGCGATCCTTGAAGCGCAGCAGCTCCTTGCCGATGCTGTCAAAGCGGCCGGACGACTGCCACAGCGCGGCGGGCATGGCCACCGGGAACAGCACTTCCTGCGCGCCGAGAGCGTCCATCTCACTACGGAGAATGGTCTCAATCTTGTTGTGAATACGCCGTGCCGGCATAAACAGCGAATAAATGCCGTTGCCGACCTGCTTGATGTAAGCGCCGCGGGTCATCAGATTCTGGCTCTCGATGTCCGCCACGCGATCCTTGTACCGTTCGCCGAGTAATGCAGCGAGTTTCATATGCCTTTGCTGTGCCTCCCCATTTCTGCCGTTTATAGCGATATAGTTTACCACGATCCCGCACGCGGCGCAAGGGTGCGCCATGCGGGGTTCACGGTCTTATACGTTGAAGCGGAACACGACGATGTCGCCGTCCTTCATCACATAATCCTTGCCCTCGGAACGGATGAGCCCCTTTTCCTTGCAGGCGGTCATGGTTCCGTTGTCGATCAGCGTGTCATAGCTTACGACCTCCGCGCGGATAAACCCGCGCTCAAAGTCGGTATGGATCTTGCCCGCGGCCTGCGGCGCCTTGGTGCCCTGTTTGATCGTCCAGGCGCGCACCTCCTTCGGCCCGGCGGTAAGAAAGCTGATCAGCCCAAGCAGCCGGTAGCTGGCCTTGACCAGCCGGTCAAGCCCCGATTCCGAAATGCCCATTTCGGACAAGAACGCCGTCTTCTCCTCCGGCGGCAGCTCCGCTATCTCCTCCTCGAGCCTGGCGCAGACGGCCATCGCCTCCGCGCCCTCACGCCGGGCAAGGGAGAACAGTCTGCCGGTCAGCGGGTCGTCCGCCTGCCCGATCTCATTCTCGCCGATGTTGGCCACATAGATGACGGGCTTATAAGTGAGCAGGAACATGCCCTGGATCAGCTCCTGCTGCTCCTCATCGGCAGGGAACGTGCGCGCGGGCGCGCCGCCCTCCAGATGCGCATACAGCGCCTTTAACGTATCCACGCCCGCCGCCAGCTTTTTATCGCCGCTCTTGGACATTTTGGAATCGCGGTCTATGCGCTTCTGCACCGTCTCCATGTCCGCAAAGATCAGCTCGATATGGATGGTCTCCGCATCGCGCACGGGGTCTACGCTGCCGTCGACATGCACGACGTTCGTGTCCGAAAAGCAGCGGACGACATGCACGATGGCGTCCACCTCGCGGATGTGGGAAAGGAACTTGTTGCCAAGCCCCTCGCCGCGGCTCGCACCCTTGACCAGGCCGGCGATATCCACAAACTCGATCGTGGTCGGCGTATACTTCTCCGGATGATACATCTCGGATAGCACATCCAGCCGCGCATCCGGCACGGTCACCACGCCGACATTCGGCTCGATCGTGCAGAACGGATAATTGGCCGCCTGTGCGCCCGCCTGCGTGATGGCGTTAAACAGCGTGCTCTTGCCGACGTTCGGCAGGCCTACGACACCCAGTTTCATCCCGTTACACCTTCTCTCTGCCGACGGCAAGACGCCGCATGGATTCCTCGCGCCCGAGCAGCACCGCGATCTCGATCGCGCCGCCCGGCGTCACCTGCTGTCCCGCAAGCGCAATGCGAACCGGCCAAAGCACCGTGCCGTTCTTCATGCCCTCCCGCTCGGCAAGCCCCAGCAGCGCGTCATGGATCGGCTGTTCCTCCCAGGCGGGCAGCGCATAAAGCGCCGCAATCGCCAGATCCAGCACATGCGCGGCAACGGCGGAATCGGTCTTGCTCTTTTTGTTTACAAACAGCTCCGCATCGTATTCGGGCAGCGCGGTCAAAAACGCCACCATATCCGGAAGCTGCGAAAAATACTCCACACGGGGCTGGAGAATGCGGCAAAGGATCTGGCGATCCATCGCGTCCACGCCCGCTTTCTGATACCACGGCTCGGCCGCACGGTCAAACGCTTCCGCAGGCAACCGGCGGATGTACTCCGCGTTCATCCAGGTCAGCTTGGCAACGTCGAAAATCGCGGGGGATTTGGACAGTCCGGCAAGTGAAAACGCATCAACTAGCTCGGAGAGCGTAAAAAACTCCCGTTCGTCGCCCGGGTTCCAGCCCAGCAGCGCGACATAGTTCAAAATGGCCTCGCGCAGATATCCCTTGGCCAGATAATCCTCATAATACGCATCGCCGGTGCGCTTGCTGAGCTTGTGCTGCGCGTCGCGCATGATGTTGGTCAGATGGATGTATACCGGCTTGTCCCAGCCGAACGCATCGTACAACAGGTTGTATTTCGGCGTGCTGGACAGATACTCCGAGCCGCGCATTACATGGGTGATGCCCATGGTGTGATCGTCAATCACATTGGCGAAGTTATAGGTTGGCATGCCGTCCGCCTTGATGAGGATCATGTCGTCCAGCTCGCGGCAATCCACGGCGATATGGCCGAAGATGCAATCGTCAAACGACGCCTCGCCCTGCTCGGGCACGTTCTGGCGGATGACATAGGGTTCGCCCGCGGCAATGCGGCGCGCAACCTCATCCGGATCCAGATGCAGGCAGTGCTTGTCATACTTAAACGTTTCTCCCCGGTCGGCCGCCGCCTGCCTGCGCGCTTCAAGCTCGCTGTTTTGGCAGAAGCAATAATAAGCCTTGCCCGCACGGACAAGCTGCTCGGCATACGGCAGATACAGGTTCTTTCGCTCGGACTGGACGTACGGGCCGTAATCGCCGCCGACGTCAGGACCCTCGTCCCAGTCAAGCCCGATGTCGTGCAGCGTGCGGTAGATGACCTCCGTCGCGCCCTCGACATAGCGCGCCTGATCGGTGTCCTCGATGCGAAGCACAAACCTGCCGCCGTACTTTCTGGTAAACAGATAGGTGTACAGCGCCGTGCGCATGCCGCCCAGATGCATATAGCCCGTCGGGCTCGGCGCAAAGCGCGTTCTTACAATCTTTTCCATGGCTCAGTTCCCCTTAAATGAATCCTTCAGTCCCACAATGCGGTTAAACATCGGATGTTCCGCCTTCGTATCCGGGTCGGCGCAGAAATAGCCCATGCGAATAAACTGAAACCGATCCCCCGGCGCCGCGTCCCGAAGCGCGGGCTCCACATATGCCGAAAGCGTGATGCGCGAATCGGGGTTCAGGCGTTCGACAAAATCCCGCTCCTCGCCGGACTCCTGCTGCGTATCGTCCAACAGCAGCGCATCATACAGGCGCAGCTCGGCCGGCACCGCCTCGCCCGCGGACAGAAAATGCAGCGTGCCCTTGATCTTGCGTTCACACTCGCCGCCGCGGGTATCGGGGTCATAGGTGCAGCGCACCAGGCGCACCGTACCGTCATCGTTGCATTCATAGCCGGTGCACTTGACGACGTAGGCGCCCTTTAGACGCACCTCGCCGTCCGGCTTGAGGCGGAAGTATTTGCCCGGCGGGTCGATCATAAAATCGCTGCGCTCGATCCAAAGCTCCCGCGAAAAATGCACGGTGTGCGTACCCTTTTCGGGCGCGCCCGGCAGGTTTTCCAGAACAATCTCCTCCGTCCTGTCCGCCGGATAATTCTCGACAATGAGCTTGAGCGGCTCGGTCACGGCGATCATGCGCGGCGCGGTCAGATTCAGCTCCTCGCGCACGCAATGCTCCAGCATGGCCGTATCCACCGTCGAGTCGGCCTTGGCAACGCCCACGCGTGACAGAAAATCGCGAATGGACGCGGCCGTGTAGCCGCGGCGGCGCATGCCGCAGAGCGTCGGCATCCGGGGATCATCCCAGCCGCTGACGCGCCCCTCCTCCACCAGCCGCCGCAAGTACCGCTTGGACATGACGGTGTTGGTGAGGTTCAGCCGCGCAAATTCGATCTGACGCGGAGGGTTTTCAAATTCGCACTGTTCGACCACCCAGTTGTAGAGCGGCCTGTGCGCCTCATATTCGAGCGAGCAGAGCGAGTGCGTCACGCCCTCGATGGCATCCTGAATGGGATGCGCAAAATCGTACATCGGATAAATGCACCATTTGTCACCCGTCTGATGGTGCGACGCATGCTTGATGCGGTACAGGGCGGGATCGCGCATGTTGATGTTCGGCGACGCCATGTCGATCTTTGCCCGAAGCGTGCGCGCACCGTCCTCAAACTCGCCCGCGCGCATGCGGCCAAACAGCGCAAGGTTTTCCTCCACGCTGCGATCCCGGTAGGGGCTGTTCTTCCCCGGCTCGGTCAGCGTGCCGCGATATTCGCGCATCTGATCCTTATCCAGATCATCCACATAGGCCACGCCTTTTTTTATCAGCTTTTCCGCCAGCTCATAGCACTGGTCAAAATAGGACGAGCCAAACAGCAGCTGATCCCACGAGAAGCCCAGCCAACGGATATCCTCCTTGATGGCGTCCACATATTCGACATCCTCCTTGGTGGGGTTCGTGTCGTCAAAGCGCAGATTGCAGGTGCCGCCGTACTGCTCGGCTATGCCGAAATCGATGCACAGCGCCTTTGCATGCCCGATATGCAGATAGCCGTTCGGCTCGGGCGGGAAACGCGTCTTGACGCGCGGCTCCTTTTCCCGCATATCGGCCTCAATGGCTTCCTCAATAAAGTTCTTTGTCCGCGGTTCTTCCATGCTGGACCTCCCCCTTGTGTCTATTAACATTGTATTATATACCCATTGACGGAGGGCTGGCAAGGGAAAAAATGTGTGTCGTGCGGCACGCGAAAATTCAACAATCCCCGCAGATTGCCGGCAAAGCCGCTTGACCGTGGCGAAACGGAACGGTATAATTATTTGGATGGATGGGATATATATTGTAACGGGGGCCAGCGGATATCTGGGGCGTTCTATCTGCGAGTATCTGCTTGACCGCGGCGCGCATGTACGCGCCTTGATTCATACCGAGCAAAGCGTGCCGCATGTTTCCGAACGTGCGGAAATGTTCTTCGGCAATATCCTCATCCCGCAATCGTTGGATGCGCTGTTTGCGGGCACAGAGGGGCTTGCCGTTTTTTTCATTCACGCGGCTGCGCTTGTATCGGTTCAGACGCACGACAGCGAGGCATACCGCGTCAATGTCGAGGGCACGAAAAACGTGCTCCGCGCGTGCCGGGAGCATGGCGTGCAAAAGCTTGTCTATGTCTCGAGCGTGGACGCGCTGAACCCCGCCGCGTATGACGGGCTTGTGACCGAGCCCGCGCGGTTTCTGCTGCCCGACGCCGAGACGGATTATGCCCGCTCCAAGGCGGAGGCGTCCAACCTGGTTCTGGACGCAGCGCGGGAGGGACTGAATGCATCCCTGGTGCTGCCAAGCTGTATTTTGGGACCCGGGGATCTCAAGGGCGGCTTTACCAGCCTGATGATCCGCATCTATCTGGCAGGAATCCCGCCTGTATCGATTGCCGGTGGCTATGATTTTGTGGACGTGCGCGATGCGGCGTCGGCCTCGGTCGCTGCGCTTTGTTCCCCTGCCGGCGAGAGCTACATCCTGGCCGGCGGCTACGGCACGGTCACGGAAGTTTTTGACGAGCTGGCGGCATATACGCACCGCCGCAAAACCATGATGACACTGCCGGTAGGCATTCTGTATCCGATTCTGCCCGTGATGGCGCTCTATGGACGCATCCGGCACAGGCGCGCGCCCCTGACCCGGAACGCGATCCGGCTGCTGGCGTCGCACATTGTGTACGATCACGGCAAGGCGGCGCGGGAGCTTGGGTTTTCCCCGCGGCCGCTTTCGGAAACGGTTTCTGATACCGCGGCGTTCATAAAAGAGCAGAAAAGAGCACAAAAAGAGCAAACGAGGGGGCAAAAACAATGAAGATTATGGTAGTTGGCGGAACCGGTTTTTTGGGGTATTACACGGTGCTTGCGGCCCTGGAACGCGGGCATCAGTGCGGATCGCTTGCGATCGACGATATCCCGCTGGACGGCTGGTATCCCAAGGAGGTCGATATCCATATCGGCAACATCTTTGAGATGGATGAGGATGCGATCGCCCGGGAGATGGAAGGCTACGACGCGATGATTTATTCCGTTGGCCCGGACGACAGAGTGACGCCGCCCGCGCCCGCCTACGATTTTTTCCACGAGCGTCTGGTCGAGCACTGCGCAAGAACGTTCCGTGCCGCGCGCAAGGCCGGTGTCAAGCGCGCCGTGGTATATAACTCCTACTTTGCGGCGTTTGACCGCCTGTATCCCGACAAGAAGCTGGCCGAATGGCATCCCTACATCCGCTGCCGGGTCGAGCAGGCGGAGCGCCTGCTTTCCGAGGCGGGCGACATGGAGGTGATGGTGCTGGAGCTGCCGTATATCTTCGGCTGCATGCCGAACCGCACGCCGCTTTGGAAGGACGTATTCCTGGAAAGGTTCTTCCGCGCGCCGGTCGTCTGCTTCCCCAAGGGCGGCACGACCATGATCCATGTCAAGCATATCGGCGAAGCCGGCGTCGGCGCGCTGATGTACGGCAAGGCCGGCGAGCGGTATCCCATCGGCGATGAGAACCACACCTATTACCAGATGCTGAAATGGTTTGAGGAAGGCCTTGGGATCAAGAAGCCCATTATGCTGGTCAACAAGAAGCTCTGTGCGATGGGCGCGGACATGATCGCCAAGAAGGACGCCAAGGAGGGCAAGGAAGCCGGTCTCAACATGAAGCATCTGATGCTGGACATCATGGGCGAGGAATTGTATATCCCGCAGGAGGAGATCGACCGTGTGGCGGGGCAGCTGCGCTTTGGCCGCGGCGGCATCCGCGAGGGGATCACGGAGACGATGAAGGCCTGCTATCCGAACGGGTTCTGAGCCGATGAAAAAAGCGATTCTCTATGTGTTTACCGGCACGGGCAACACCATGATCGCCGCGCGCGACATTGCAGGCGCGCTGGAGGCATACGACTATACTGTCGATATCTGGCGCATCAAAACGCCCTTTGCGGACGCGCCCGATCCGAACGGATATGACGTCGCGGGCTTTGGCTATCCGATTCACGCGTTCAACTCGCCGCAGTTCTTTTTGCGGTTTCTTCGCACGCTGCCCGCGGCAAACGGCATGCCGTGCTTTCTGTTCAAGACCTCGGGAGAGCCGTTTGCGCCTAATCACGCCTCCAGCCAGAATGCCGTGCGCATTTTGCGGAAGAAAGGCTTTGTCCCCGGGCTTGATACGCACCTTTTGATGCCGTACAACATCATGTTCCGCTATCGCGACGCGATGGCCAAGCAGATGTATGCGCATACGGCGATGATGTCCGGGAAAATCGCAAGGCGCGTCTCGGACGGGGATTGGGACGTTCTTAGCTACAACCCGCTGACGGTCTGCTGGGCTGCTCTTTTGCGGCTGCAATGGCTCGGCGCATGGATCAACGGCCCGCTCATCCACGTCAAAAAGGATCGGTGCGTCGGCTGCGGCGTATGCATCAGCAACTGCCCCGCGGGGAACATCACAATGCGCAACGGCAAGCCGCATTTTGGCGGCAAATGCACCATGTGCATGAGCTGCGCGTTCCGTTGCCCCAAGGACGCGGTGCGACCCGGCTTTCTCAACCCATGGCGCGTCAACGGCGCATATCCGTTTGAGCAGCTTATGGCAGACGACAGCGTGCCGGACACCTATGTCAACGACGATACGCGCGGATATTTCCGGCTGTTTCGGAAATATTACCGCCGTACCGGCGGCAGCAACTAGGCTGTGCTTTGGTTCCCGGGGGCCTGGCTTGTCCCCGGGAACTTTTTTTATCCGATTCACCGAACTAAAAGGGAGGCGCTATGAACAAGGTAACCTGCATCTGCCTGGGCGTGCGCGACATGGCGCGCGCTGTCCGTTTTTACCGCGACGGGCTCGGCTATTCGACCGACTGCACCGAGGATGCGCCCGATGTGATATTCTTCGACACCCCCGGTATCAAGCTGGAGCTGTATCCGCTGAACCTACTTGCGGAGGATATCGACCCCGATCAGCCGCCGCGCATTGCGGAGGGTTTTGGCGGGATCACGCTTGCATACAATGTCGCCTCGCGCGCGGAAGTGGATGACACGATCGAACTGGTGCGCAAAGCCGGCGGCCGCATCGTCAAGGAGCCGCAGCCCGTATTCTGGGGCGGTTATCACGCATATTTTTCCGATCGCGACGGCTATTATTGGGAGGTTGCCCACATCCCTGGGCATCCGCTTCTGGAGAACGGGCTGTTGAGCTGACAGGAGGCGTACCTTGCGTTACATTGGCAGGATCTTTCGGCCGCCGAGCGAGGCAGCAAGCCTGATCGTACAGGCGACCGTCGGCTGCAGCCACAACACCTGCACGTTCTGTGATATGTATCGGGAGAAACGGTTTCAGGTTCGCCCCTTGGCGGACGTTGCCGCCGATCTTGCGTGGGCGCGCGCGCACTATGCGCGCATCGACCGCGTGTTTTTGGCAGACGGCGACGCGCTGATCTGCCCGACGCAGATGCTTGTCGCGATTCTGCGCCAGATCCGGGATACCATGCCGGCGTGTGAACGCGTGACCTGCTATGCATCGCCCGCGAGCATCCGTGCAAAGACGACCGACGAGCTGTCCCTTCTGCATTCGCTGGGGCTCAGCATGGTCTATCTCGGGCTGGAATCCGGCTCGGATCAGGTTCTGGCGCATGTGAATAAGGGCTTTTCCGCCGCGCAAATCATCGAAGCGGGACAAAAAGTGCGACAAGCGGGCATTCGCCTGTCCGTCACGGCCATATCGGGGCTCGGCGGCCAGGAGCTGACAGAGGAGCATGCCGTCAAAACCGCGCACGCGCTCTCCGCCATAAATCCGGAATATATCGGGCTGCTGACGTTGATGTTTGAGCCGGGCACGCCGCTGACCGCGGAGCGCGACGCGGGTACATTTATCCCGCTGTCGGCGGTCGGTGTCGCCAAGGAAACGCTTCTGCTGCTCGAACACCTTGACAGCCCGGGCAGCGTGTTTCGCGCCAACCACGCCTCCAACTATGTCGATCTCAAAGGCACGCTGAACGGCGACATTCCGCGGCTGACCGCGACGCTGAAGGACGTTCTGGGCGGACGTCTAGCCTGCAAGCCGGAGCAATGGCGTGGGCTTTGAGGGTGCGCCGGGATAGGGCAAGACAGGTGAGAGTGAGGAGATTGGCGAGCAGCGGGTAA
>CAYYUV010000019.1:0-26700 GCA_964474405.1 uncultured Oscillospiraceae bacterium | reverse complement strand
TTAGGAGGCGAACGCTCTATCCTGCTGAGCTAATGGCACATATTCGGCTTGATACGGCATGCGCCGTGCGGGAATTGGAAGAGCGGGTCGGGCGACGAGTCAACCGCGCTGCCCGCGGCCGTCAAGCACGGAAGCTGACGGGATGAGTCAAAAGCGAATGCATGCCCTCCCCCGTCCTTCCGGCGCGCAAAAAACCGCCATGCGAGGCCGCGTACCACATTGAGCGACGCCTTCCTGCATTATAGCAAGAATGGACGCAATGTCAACGGTGATCACTGCAAAAGCAGCTGTGACTTTCGATAGACATCGCCACTGCCAACGGTGACAACCATGTCGCCAGGCTTTGCATGCGCAAGAAGATACTCGCTGATACGCTCGAACGTGCCGAGATAACGGGCATTGTGCGTGGCGTTCTGAATCGAATCCGCCATATCGCGTGCATGGACAATGCCGGTATCAACCTCGCGGCCGGGATAAATGTCCGGAATCAGTACCTCATCGGCATCGTGAAAGCAGGTCACCTCACCGCAAAACAGGGTGCGGGCGCGCGTATAGCTGTTGCACTGGAACACGCAGAACAGGCGTCCGTGCGGAACGCGGGAGGCAGCCTCGAGCGTGGCTTCGATCTCATGCGGATGATGACCGTAATCGTGATATACTTTAACGCCGGCGCGTTCGCCAAGATACTCAAACCTGCGTTTGGTGTTGGCAAAGCGATGCATGGCCGCACGGTACTGATCAAACGGAATATTGAGCGCATCCGCAACAGCATAAACCGCGAGCGCATTGATGACGTTATGGGTACCGGGAACGGACAGAACCACACGCCCCTGCGACTCTCCGCGGCGCACCAAATCAAAGGACGGGCATCCATTGTCATCATACATGATATCAGAAGTGTGATAATCACCCTCCATAAGACCGTATGTAACAACGCGGCGATCAACGGCCTTCAGCAGGGCAGCAACATAGGGATCATCGATGCAGCCGACAGCAAGGCCGTCAGGCGGAAGGAGCGACACAAAGCGAAAGAAGGTGTTGCGGATATGGTCGATATCCCGATAGTAATCGAGATGATCGTTGTCGATGTTGTTGATTATTGCGATGGTTGGTGCGAGCGTCATAAAGCTTTCCACATACTCGCACGCTTCGGTAATAAACAGATCCGCATTTCCGACCCGGACGCCGCCGCCCAGAAGATCGACATAGCCGCCGACATGGATGGTCGCATTCAGATCGGCCTCGGCATTGACATAGGCAAGCATGGAGGTGATGGTCGTTTTGCCGTGGCAACCCGCGACCGCGACGACATGTGAAAAACGCTCCGAAATCTGCCCGAGCGCCACGCTCCGCTCCAGCTCGGGAACGCCGTGCTCACGCGCATAGACGCGTTCCGGATTATCGGGACGGATCGCGGCCGAATAGATCACAAGATCCGCGCCCTCCGCCTGCTCGGCTCGATGCCCGATGCATACCGGAATCCCAAGCCGTTCGAGATGCGCAGTAAACTGCGACGCTTCCCGATCGCTGCCGGTCACGATGTGTCCCTGTGCTTTGAGGATCTGCGCGATGCCGCTCATGCTGCAGCCGCCGATGCCAATCAGATGTACGCGCTTCGATTCGTCCAGATTCGCCATGTTATGCTCCTTAACCCGTTGATGATCGCCCCGACCTGCAATAACCGTCGGTTGATTATTATACGCCTTCAGCCGCGTTTTGGCAACCATCCTGCGGAGCAAGCTGTTTCACCCAGCAGCGGCGTTTAATATGCTGATCGACCTCGAAAAACTTCCAGGCAGACATTACGTCCGCATTGGTCTCGAGATTTGGGCCGGTCTCCGCATAGCGAATGCCGTTGTGAATCGCTTTGCGCAGCAGATGCTCAATAACGACGGCGTTGATGCCGCGCCCCTTGAGCTCAGGCTTAACCGCGATGAGGAACAGATCCAGACGATCATTCTTGCCATAGAGCGCCTTGAGCGAATACAGCCAGCCAAACGGCAGCATGCGCCCGCGTGAACGCTGATTGGCAAGGGAGAGCGACGGAGCAGCCACGCCGAAACCGACCATCTCGCCCTTATCGTTGTAAACAAAGGCAGAGGTGTTGCCGTTGATCAGCGGTCGAAACTCACGCACATACTTATCGACCTGTTTGGGCGTAAGAGGAACCATGCCAAACAGAACCTGATATGCCTCGTTGTACAGCTTGAAAAAGTCGCGAATATACTGTGGCAGACGCTGAGGCGAGGACAAATCCGCGATGGTCAGATGCTGACGTTCACGAACGCGGGCGGCAATCTGCTCCAGACGCGGCGGCACCTCGGACGGTATGTGAATCAGGAACTCGAGCCAGTCAATCTGCTTGGCAAAGCCACGCTTCTCCATGTGCTTGACATAATACGGATGATTGTAATACACAAAGAACTGGGAAAGCCGGTCAAACCCCTCGATCAGCATGCCCTCCCGATCGATGTCGGAAAAGCCCAGCGGTCCCTGAATGGCGGTGCAGCCCTTTTCCCGCGCATAATCCTCCAGCGTTTTGAGCAGCAAGTCGACAACATCATCATCGTCGATAAAATCAAACGCGGAAAGCCGCATATAGTTGATGCCGGCCTTTTCATTGGCATGCGTGTTGATGATACCGCAGATGCGACCCACGATCTCGCCATCCCGAAGGCACAAAAAGCATCTGCATTCGCAATACTCAAAGGCGGGGTTTTTGCCCGGAATCAGATCGTCCATCTGACTGTCGATCATGTCGGGAACATAATAGATGTTGTTTCGATACAGCTTGTTGGGAAAATCTACAAACGCGCGAATCTGTTTTTTAGTTTTGGCTTCTACAATTTCCAGCATTCTTCTTCGTTGCCCCTTCTACGAAAATAATCCCCCGGTAGAAAATATCAGTTGTCCCACTTCATCGGCTTTCCGCCGATCAGATGAAAATGCAGATGCTTAACGCTCTGCCCCGCGTCGTCTCCGACGTTTGTAATGATACGGTAACCGCTGTCTGCAACGCCAAGCTCCAAAGCAAGCTGCTTCAAAACGTGGACACAGTGCAGCAGCAGGGCGTCGTCCTCCGCCCCCATCTGTTGAAAGCTGACAATGTGCTTTTTTGGTATCAGCAGCACATGCGTCGGCGCCTGCGGCTGGATATCGCGAAAGGCAAGCACCTGTTCATCCTCATACACTTTTGTGGAGGGAATCGAGCCCTCAGCAATCCGGCAAAACAGACAATCCATGCTTTGTCACTCCTTTACAAGAATATCATACGGGTGTGCCGACGGCAAGGACGCCATCCCTGCCCGTCAGCCGCACCGAAACCAGCTCACCCTCATCGCCGGGACACCGTACCCGGACATAGTTGTCGGTATATCCCGTGCCGTCGCTTTCCATCAGAACCCGGACACACTTTCCGATCTGTGCGTCGACAAAGGCCTGCTCCAACCCGTTGCCAAGCGCAATCAACTCCGCGGCACGCCGATCCTTCACCTGCCGGGAAAGATGCCCCGGCAGTTCCGCAGCACGCGTACCCGCGCGCCGCGAATAGGGAAACACATGGATCCGCGCAAAAGAAATCTTGCGGACAAACGCCACTGTCTCGGCATGCTCCTGCTCCGTCTCTGCGACAAACCCGGCGATCAGATCCGTCGTAATTGCGCAGTCGGGACGGACTTGGCGCAGACGGTTCACCGCGTCACGATACTCCCCCGTCGTATACCGGCGGTTCATACGCCGAAGCACGGTGTCCGAGCCGCTTTGCAGCGACAGATGAAACTGACCGCAGAGGCTGTCGCAATCACGCACCGTCTCCAAAAAACGATCCGTCACCGACAGCGGCTCCAGCGACCCCAGGCGAATGCGGTCAATCCCCTGAGCAGCATTTGCAAGGCGGATCACGGAGGAAAGATCCGACCCATCCTGCAAATCCTTGCCGTATGAGGACAGCTGAATGCCGGTCAGAACAACCTCGCGAAACCCCGACGCAGCCAACAGCGCAAGCTCACGCTTACAGCTTTCAAGCGGACGCGAACGGACAGGGCCGCGGGCATAGGGGATGATGCAGTAGGCACAGAAGCTGCTGCATCCATCCTGAATCTTGAGGTCTGCGCGCGTGCGCCCGTCATGAACGGCCGACAACTCCTCAAAACAGCGGCTTTGGGGCGCGTGTGCGGCATTCGAAACGCCAGTATCCGCATGCAGCA
Source organism: uncultured Oscillospiraceae bacterium (assembly GCA_964474405.1). Classification (GTDB taxonomy): domain Bacteria; phylum Bacillota; class Clostridia; order Christensenellales; family CAG-138; genus CAYYUV01. Next base: position 22,495 of record CAYYUV010000019.1, on the reverse strand, counting down.
GCGCACGCTCGCAGCGGGAAACGATATCCTTTCGCCCATCGGTGCCGATCACGACGCCGATGCCGGGCAGCGCGGCAAGCGTAGCAGCGGACGTCTCAGCATAACAGCCAACCGCCGCAATCAACGCGTCTTTGTTGCGCTCATGCGCGCGATGCAGCATCTGCCGCGATTTTTTATCGCTCACCTGCGTAACCGTGCAGGTGTTTACCACATAAATATCCGCCTGTTCGGAAAAGGGCACAACCTGATAGCCTGCCTGTACAAACAGCTCCTGCATGGCCTGCGTTTCATAATGATTGACCTTGCAGCCAAGCGTGCAAAAGGCGACCCTCACGGCTCCACCTCATACAGCACCTGCGCCAGCATCGCGGCGCCCGCTGTCTCCGTGCGCAAGATCCGTCTGCCCAGCGAAACCGAAACGGCTCCCTGTGCCAATAGCGTCTGCACCTCGCTGCGCTCCAGTCCGCCCTCCGGACCCACGACAAGCGCAATGCGCCGGCCAACGCCGCGGGACAACGCGCATTTGAGCGAAACCTCCCGCTCCTCCTCGTCTGCAACAAGAATGCTGTCAAACGCGGAAAAATCCACCCGGTCGAGCCGGGAGAACGGGCAAATATCCGGCACACGGCCGCGCCGCGACTGCTTGGCCGCTTCCAGCGCAACGCGCCGATAGCGGACGAGCTTGCCGTCGTCATCCTTCCCCGGCAGCGCCACACAGCGCGCAAGCCGCACGGGGATGACGGAACGAACGCCGAGCTCCACACATTTTTGAATGATCCATTCCATCTTTCCGGTCTTTGGCACGCCCTGTAAAAGCGTAACCTCATGTTCCGGCTCACCCGGCGACACAGCCCAGGCGCCGCAAGACACATGCACCTCGCGATCCGAGACGGAACGAATGCTGCCCACGCACTCCCTGTCTTTACCGTCGCAGAGTTCGACCCCGTCGCCCGCCGAAAGCCGGAGCACGCGGCCGATGTGACGCACATCCTCACCGGTGATGACGGCGATATCGCCCGACACGTTTTCCACAAAAAATCGATGCATGGCTTAGCCTCGCGCCAATATGGCGTTCCAATCATCCGCAGACAGCGTCCGCTCAATGACAAAGCCCTGCTTTTTGAGCATGTCTGTCACCTCGTCCAGCCGATCGTCAATTACGCCGGAGACGATATACGCACCGCCGGGTCGTACGCACGATCTGGCAAACGGTGTTATGGACAGAATGACATCCGCGACAATATTGGCAAGCACCACAGGATACTGACCTTCAATCGTGCGGCACAGACGGGAATCGGACATCAGATTTCCGATATGCAGGGACAGCGCATCGCGGCTGACGCCGTTCAAAGCCGCATTCTCCCATACGATGCCGTCTACAATCGGATCGATATCCACCGCGGTGGCGTGCGATGCGCCAAGCAGCAACGCGGCAATCGACAGGATTCCGCTGCCGCAGCCAAGATCCAGCACGCGGTCTCCGGAACGGATCTCTGTCTCCAGAAGCTCGAGACACATGCGCGTCGTATGATGCGCACCCGTGCCGAACGCCATGCCGGGATCCAATTTGAGCGTAACCCGATCCGTCACCACAGCTGGCTCCCATGACGGCAAAACAAGAAGCCGCTTGCCTATGGAAAGCGGCTTATAATACTTTTTCCAGTTGTTTGCCCAGTCCTCATCGTCTATTGAAACGACAACGGTATGCAAAAAGCCGAGGTTTACCGAAAGATCCAGCGTGCGCAGACGCTCCACCGCCGCCTTGGCCGCCTCTAAAAGAGCGACATTCTCCGGCAAGTCGGCAACGTAGCCCTTTACACACGGCGTGTCCGTGCCGATACGATCCATGTCGGCAAAATCCCAAAAAACCGCGCTCTCGCGCAAAAAGGCGGAGACGCTCTCTCTGCTCTCCTCGATGGACAGGCTCGTGATACCAACGCCGTTCAGCGCAGCGCAGACCGAATCAATGCCCTCGTCCGTCGTGTAGACCTGCAGTTCCAGCCACTTCATAAGCGATCCCCCCATAAATTCGACATGTAATTATAGCACAGCACCGGCCGCCGTGCAAGAACAAGCCAAGGCAGAAAGGTTACGGAAATATTTGAATCAGGTTTACAATTCCAACACATTCCCATGTTATTATTTGTATTTAGAGGGAGATGCCCGGAAAATAGTGTTGCGCATCCCCTCGATATTGTGCTAAAATAACGATGTATATTTGGCGACATGCGTATTGATCGGTCGTTCAAGCGGAGGAATGGAATGAAGCCCGCTGCGATATTGGATATTGGCAGTAGCAAGGTGGTATGTCTGTGTGGCAGCAACCTTGGCAAGGATGAAATCGTGATTCACGGAACAGGCATCTGTTCTTGCGATGGATTCCGCGACGGCTCATTTCAGGATAAGCAGGGGCTGCACGATGCCATTCTTGACGTCATCAAGAAGGCGGAACAGGAAAGCCGCCTGCGCATTCGCGACGTCGCGCTGACGGTACCGTCCGAATTTGCGCAGCTGATCCTGACGGACGCCACCATCACGCTCGGCAAGACGCCGCGCGTGGCCGAGGGTACGGACGTGGATCGGCTGATCGCGCTGTCGCTAAAGAAGTGTGCTGAGTTGCCCGGATATGTGCTGATGCACAGCACGCCTGTGTTCTTCATGGTAGACGGCATCTCCTCGACCGAGGTGCCTGAGGGCGTAACCACGGATGAGCTGTCGGCGCTCGTCTCGCACATGTTTGTCCGGGAGGATTACATCAAGCTCGTACAGACGGCGCTAGACGATATCGGGGTGGAAATATCCATGTGTATCAGCGCACAGCTTGGCGAAGCGGTCATGATGATTCCCGAGGCAGAGCGCGTGCGGCCAGCCATGCTGATCGACGTGGGCTACATGCAGACCGATATCTGCGTGGTGGAGAACACGGCGCTGACGTCGATTGGGACGCTTCCGGTCGGCGGATACCACTTTGCGTCCGATCTGGCCTTTGGGCTTGAGGTTCCGTTTGAGGCTGCCGAGCAGGCAAAACGCCGTTTTGTTTTCTCGTTGGACTATCAGGACAGGACGGAAGTGCTGCGAACGACAACCGGTTCCAAGCGCGTATCCTACTCCGCGATCTCCTTTATTGTGGAAGCGCGGGCGACGGAGCTGGCGCGGCTGATCCGCAAGGAGATGGAGCGGATGGGCGTAAACCTGGACGCGCGGCCGGCGGTCTATCTGTCGGGCGGTGGGCTTTTGATGATGCGCGGCGGGCTGGATTTCCTTAAAAAGACACTGCATGTCAACATCAAACGTGATATGCCGTGGACGCCCAAGCTGAGTTCACCCAACTATTGCAGCGCATTCGGCGCTCTGGATTTTGTACTGAAGGCGGGAAACCCGTCCGACGGTGAAGCAGCCGGCAAGCAAGAAGAGGAAGCCGCATCTTCTCTGCTGAAAAATATTCGAGATTTCTTTACGAAATAGCAAGGGGGACACAAGATGTTTGAACAGGACAAAGAGAATGCGTCATTTGCACAGATTCGTGTACTGGGCGTCGGCGGAGCAGGATGCAACGCCGTCAACCGCATGGTACAATACGGTCTGAAGGGCGTTGAATTCGTAGCGATCAACACCGATAAGCAGGCGCTGTTTCTCAATGCCGGCAACAAGAAGCTGCAGATCGGTGAAAAGCTGACCAAGGGTCTTGGCGCCGGCGCGGATCCGGAGATCGGCCGCAAGGCCGCCGAGGAAAGCCGCGACGCGATTCTCGATGTGATTCGAGGCTCAGACATGGTCTTTATCACCGCCGGTATGGGCGGCGGCACGGGCACGGGCGCGGCCTCCGTTGTGGCGGAGTGTGCAAAAGAGCTCGGCGTGCTGACAGTCGGCGTCGTAACAAAGCCGTTTACCTTTGAGGGCAAGGTCCGCGCAAAGAACGCCGAGGCGGGCATTGCAAACCTCAAGCCCGCGGTGGATACGCTGATCACCATCCCCAACGACAAGCTCATCACGCTGGTCGGTCGGGCAAGCCTGCCGGACGCGCTGCGCGTCGCCGACGATGTGCTTCGGCAAGGCATCCAGGGTATATCCGATCTGATCGCCGTCCCCGCGATGATCAACCTGGACTTTGCCGACGTCAAAACGATCATGAAGGAAAAAGGGCTGGCGCACATGGGCATCGGCAGCGCATGCGGCGAAAAGCGCGCGGCGGAAGCTGCCCGTCAAGCCGTGGAGAGCCCGCTGCTTGAGACGAACATTGAAGGCGCCAAGGGCATCCTGATGAACATCACCGGCGGTCCGGATCTGAGCCTGCTTGAGGTCAACGAAGCGGCCGGGATCATTCAGGAGACAGCCGATCCCGATGCGAATATCATTTTCGGCGCAGACATTGACGAATCGATGGGCGACGCGCTCCGGATCACCGTCATCGCAACCGGTTTTGATCATTTCAACGATCAGCAGCAGCAACAGCAGCAGCAGTCGGGTCCGCAGATCCCCAACATGTTCGGCAGCGGTCCGCAGCTTCAGGGCTTTGGCACTCCTCAGCGGACACAGCCGCAGCAGCCGCGCGCATACACCATGCCGCAGCAACAATCCGCACCGGTCTCGGCGGATCGGGCCTTCTCCGCCCGTCCCTATGCCCAGCCGCGGGAGCAGCAGGAATCCATCGATACCTCGTTCAACCTCCCTCCGCGGGAACGCAACGCCGACGGCACCATCACCGAGAAGGATGTGCGCCGCGACTACAACGACAGACCCAAGAACTCGCTGGACATCCCCGCTTTTCTCCGCAAATAAGCGCAGGGCTCACAGAACGATCCAAAGAATCACTGTACAACAGGCGGCCGCCATCCCAACAAGGGGCGGTCGCTTTTGATTTGGCAAATAATATGGAGACAGAAGCAACAGTGACAGATAGAACAGCGCGATGACCGGTACGGAAGGGGCGGAAAGGAGCACCGGCGATAGATCCGTCCATTCGAGCACCTGATTGAGCGCGATCAAAAAACCGCGCGGCACAAGCGAGAGCGCGGCCGCAGTACCGGGCATGGCATAGTACATCAGCATGGCAAGAAACGCGGGAATCATGAACAGGGGAAGCAGCGGGATGACAAGCGGCGAAAGCAGCACGCCCAGGACGGAGAATGTTCCAAAATAATAAGCGGATACGGGTAGGGTGCCAAGCGTAGCTGCGACGGTGGACAATGGCGCAACCGCGCCCGCCTCCACCCCCTTGGGCAGGCGCAGCCATCGGCACATGGACCGCGGCAGCATCAAAAGACCATAGATCGCACCAAACGACAGTTGGAAGCTGACACTGTAAAGTGCAGACGGCGACGCCACGAGAATCAGTGAGAAAGCCAAGCAAAAGGCGGACAGCGGATCCGCCCGTTCGCCAAGCGCGCGTGCAACAAGCCAGCAGAGAAACATCAACGCGGCACGGCACATGGACGGCGAGAACCCCGTCAATGCGCCGTACAGCAGCAAAAACGCAGTACAGATCAGCAGTCTGACCCAGGCGCGCACGCCGCGAAGCAGGGCGTTGAGCGCGCCGCACAGGATCGTGACATGCAGGCCGGATACGGCAAGGATATGCGCAAGCCCTGCGCGCTGGTACTGCATCAGCTGCGGGTAAAAGATATCCTGCTTGTCGCCAAGGAGAATGCCCTTGGCGAGGCCGGCAAGGTCACCGAACAAGGCGTCAAGCGCCTGTTCGCTGCATTCACGCAGAAAGGAGATCCCGTCGGCAATCATGCCCGACGCGGGCAGGGCAAGATCTGCGGGTGAAATCGCCATCCGCAAAGACACCGCAAAAAACGCAAGGAGCAACGCGGCAAACGGCAGCCGACGCAGTAAGAGCACGACGCCGCCGGCCAGGCATGCCGCGGCGATTATCGATACAGCGGAAAATGGCAGCCATGAATAAGCCAAGACAGCCAAAAGCGTCCCCATAGCGATGCCGACCATGGGACGTTTATGAAAAAGGTACGGTTGTTGCATCTCCCGTTGCCCCCTCCCCTTACCGAAAGTATAGCAAACCCGTGGCCTTGCGTCCATGCCGCATTTGTGCTTTAATGAATACATGAAGAAAAACCTGAAGGAAATCATTGGCGCGAGCCGAAGAATCGTATTTCTCGGCGGCGCGGGGGTATCCACAGAAAGCGGCATTCCGGATTTTCGAAGCGAGGACGGCATCTACAAGGCCAAACAGGCGTACGGCGTCCCACCCGAGGTGCTGTTGTCGCACGATTTTTTTCTTCGTTATCCGGAGATATTTTTCGACTATTACCGCAAGCACCTCCTGTATCCCGACGCCAAGCCCAACCGCGCGCATCTGGCGCTGAGCCGTCTGGAGCAGGCAGGCAAGCTCTCCGCCATTGTCACGCAGAACATTGACAACCTGCATCAGGCGGCGGGAAGCCGGCATGTGCTGGAGCTGCACGGCAGCGTGTACCGCAACACATGCATGCGTTGTCACAAGAAATACACGCTTGCGGATATTCTGTCCGGGGACGGCGTGCCGCGCTGCCCGTGCGGCGGGATCATCAAGCCGGACGTCGTTCTGTACGGAGAGGGACTGGATCAGCGCGTACTGAACGACGCGGTTTGCGCGCTTCAAAATGCGGACACACTGATTGTCGGCGGCACGTCTCTGGCGGTGTATCCGGCAGCCGGACTGATCGACTGTTTTTCAGGGGAGAACCTGGTGGTCATCAACCTGTCGGACACCCATCGGGATCGGGACGCGACGCTCTGCATCCACGAGCGAATCGGCGACGCGCTTTGTTTTGTGCTTGATGAAAAGCCCTTGTAAAGTTCGGGACGGGTCGGATTGACTTTCCGCGCTTCGGTGCTATAATGACAGATGGATTCACACAGAAAGGAGTATCTCATGCAATTATTGGTGATCACGATAGATAATTGCGACGAGTTTTTAGATACGCTCGCCGGATTAAAGGAGCATGGCATGAACGGCATTGTGTTCCAATCAACCAGCCTAAAGCATGCGCTGCTGAACACCACGGTTGACGCCGCGCCCATCTTTGGCTGCGTCAGCAAAATCGTCAGCCACGATTTCGAATCGAGCCACACCGCGTTTCTCGCGTTGAACGACGATCAGGTGGAGCACGCCAAGCGCGTGGTGCGCCGCAACACACACGGTTTGGGCAAAAAAGGAATTATGTTTACCATGCCCATCACCTTCCTGGAGGGGATTGAAGAGATATAAGCCATGAGTACGCTGCTTGCACTGGGCCTTGCTATGGTCGGCGGGCTTTTGCTTTCGCGCCTGATGAAGGTGCTGCACTTACCAAATGTTACCGGCTATCTGATCGCGGGACTTATGATCGGGCCGTATGTACTGAAGTTAATTTCAGCCGAGAATGTCGCGGATACGGCTTCCGTCACGTCGGTCGCGCTGGGGTTTATCGCTTTCTCCATCGGCGGCGAGTTTAAGCTGAACAACATAAAAAAGCTCGGCGCCAAGATCATCGTCATTACGGTGATACAGGCGGTCACAACGGTGCTGATTGTAATCGGCGCGCTGCTGCTGGTGCCCGGCGAGAACCGGGTTCCCCGCGCGCTGCTGCTTGGCGCCATTGCAGCCGCCACTGCCCCTGCCGCCACGCTGATGGTCGTCCGCCAGTACAAAGCCAAGGGGGTTGTGACCGATACGCTGCTGCCGGTCGTCGCCTTTGACGATGCGATCGGGCTGATGATCTTCTCCGTCTGCTTCTCGCTGTCCAAGAGCCTGATCTCGGGTCAGGCGTTGACCGTGGCGGATACGCTGCTGAACCCGCTCAAGGAGATCGGGCTGTCACTGGCCATCGGCGCTGCGCTGGGCGGTATTCTGGCGCTCAGTATGAAGGTCTTTCATTCGCGGGCCAACCGTCTGTGTCTGATGATCATGTGCGTGGTGGTGGGCGTGGCTCTGTCCGACCTGCTCGGGTTATCGTCGCTGCTTGTATGCATGATGGTCGGCGCGCTGTTTTGCAATCTGCGCACCGATTCGCTGATGATCCTGGAGAGCTGTGAGGACTGGACGCCGCCGATATTCATGCTGTTTTTTGTGCTGTCGGGCGCGGAATTCGACATTTCCATCCTGCCGATGGTGGGGATCGCGGGGATTGTGTATCTCGCCGCGCGCAGCATCGGCAAGTATTTTGGCGCATACTTTGGCGCGGCCTTTACCAAGGCGGATCCGCGTGTGCGTAAGTATCTGGGCATTACGCTTTTGCCGCAGGCGGGCGTTGCCATCGGCATGGCGCAAATGGTAGCGGCGTCGCCCGAGCTTGGCGCCGTATCGCATCAGATCGTCACGGTTGTGCTGTTTGCGACGCTGATCTATGAGCTGGCAGGCCCGGTCCTAACCAAGATCGCATTGACGCGAGCCGGAGAGATCACGCTTGAAAAGCATCCGGCCAGGCGTGCAAAAAAGACGCCGCAAGGTGTATAATACCATTAGAATTCGGAAAGGAAACAACGTAACATGACGGACGAATGTACGCACAACTGTGAGACCTGCGGGCAAAGCTGCAGCGAGCGAGCGCCGCAAGATCTACACGAGAAGCCCCATCCGCTCTCCGGGATCGGAAAGGTGTATGCCGTTGTCAGTGGTAAAGGCGGCGTAGGAAAATCGTTGGTGACCTCGCTGCTTGCCGTTACGATGCAACGCGCCGGTTATCACACGGCGATCCTGGATGCGGACATTACCGGCCCATCCATCCCACGGATCTTTGGCGTACACGAGAAAGCTTCCGGCGATGACAACGGCATCTTCCCCGTCCACTCACGCACCGGCATCCCGATGATGTCCATCAACCTGCTGCTGGAGCACGAGACCGATCCCGTCGTGTGGCGCGGGCCTATCATCGCGGGCACGGTCAAGCAATTTTGGACGGACGTCATCTGGAAGGACGTGGACTATATGTTTGTGGACATGCCGCCGGGCACGGGCGACGTGCCGCTGACTGTGTTCCAGTCGCTGCCGGTGGACGGCATCATTGTGGTAACCTCGCCGCAGGAGCTGGTTTCCATGATCGTGGAGAAGGCCTGCAACATGGCCGCCATGATGCAGATCCCGGTTGTCGGCATTGTAGAGAACATGTCGTATTACACCTGTCCGGACTGCGGAAAGCAGCACGCCATATTTGGGGACAGTCATGTGGACGCCACGGCCGAGGAGCACCGAATCCCCGTTGTTGCCAAGCTGCCGATTGACCCGAAGCTTGCCGCCGCTTGCGACGCGGGCATGATCGAGTTGTTTGACGGTCAGTGGCTAGACGCGCTGGCCGAATCATTGATAAAGAAGTAAGCATGCAGCAAAAAAGCAGGGGTTGCCCTGCTTTTTTTATGTTCTATGTGACGTCTACAAGACGACGGTAAAGGTGGTTCCGTCCCGCTCGCTGCTCTCGGCACGGATGCTGCCGGCATGGGATTTGACAATGGATTGCGCAATGGCAAGGCCAAGTCCAAAGCCGCCCTGTGCGCTTCTGGAAGGGTCTGCACGGTAGAAGCGTTCAAAGATATGCGGCAGATCCTCTGGCGAAATCGTCTCACCCCGGTTGCGCACGGAGAAGCATGCATGCTCCTGCACACGCGACAGACGCATATTGATCACGCTGTTCGGAGCGGCATATTTTACCGCATTGTCGGTCAAAAGGGCAAACAGCTGCTTAAGCGCGGCAGGATCGCCGCTGACTGTTACATCCGGCTCCGCCTGACCTTCAATGGTAACGCCATGCTCAAACGCAAGGGTTTCAAAGCTCAGCTGACAGTTCCACATCAGATCGGACAGATTGACCGGCTCGCGGACGGGAGCATGTTTGTCAACGTCCGAGCGCGCCAGCATCAGCATGTCCTCCACCAGCGACTTCATCCGCATGCCCTCGTCGCGGGTGCTTTGCAGCCACTTTTTGTGGCAGGCGATGGATTCCTCCTGATGCGCCATCAGAATGTCCGTATTGGCCAGTATGACAGTCAATGGCGTCTTCAGCTCATGGGAGGCATCGGCAACGAACTGCCGCTGCTGATCCCAGGCGCGTTCCACCGGTCTGAGCGCCCAGCCGGCCAGAAAAATCGAGATCAGCAAAAACGCGCCAAGACCCAGCGCGCCGACAATCAAAAGCGTCAGCAGAATATTCCGCATTGACGAAAAATCCTGCGATACATCAACAAACGCGATCCGCAGACCGCGATCGTCCGATATTTTGCGGTAACGCAATTCCTGCCGGTACAGATATCCCTCCTCGCGCCCGCCCGCCATGGCTGCGGATACGGCCTCGGCCGCCACATCGCCGTCCACGCCGATGTTATTGGCGATGATATCCGTGATCTCACCATCGTCGCCAAGCTTGACACAGAAGGATGCAAAATAATTGTTGTGCTCCTCCCTCCTTCTCCCGCCGTCTTGAAAGAAATGCAGAGAAAACTGAGGCGGTTCATCCTCACGCGAGAGCAAGCCCGCAACGGACAGCGCCGCGCTGCTCTGCGCTTTCATACGGTTCAACGAGGAAAGCACAATCAAAGTAAAGACCGTGAGCAGCACCGTCATAACAAGGAGCATGTTGATCAAAATAAACTTTCGTTTCAGGCGTTGAATCATGAGGGTTGCCCCGTTTCCGCTTCCAGTCGATAGCCGACCTTGCGCACGGTATTGATCTGAACGGAGGAACCAAGATAGAAAAGCTTTTTGCGCAGGAAGGAGATATAGGCCTCAACATTGTTGTCCTCCGCATCCGACTCGGGACCCCAGACCTTGACGATCAGATCCTCCTTTGGCGTAATGGCTTTTACATTGGACATCAGAATGCGCATGACCTCAAATTCCTTAAAGCTCAAATGCATTTTGCGGGTGCCGCAGTACAAATCACAGTTGGAAAGCGACAGCACCAGATCCGAAAACGCGATCTCTGACAGAACAACCTCGCCCTGCCTCCTGCCAAGCGCGCGCACGCGGGCGGTCAGCTCCTCAGCCACAAACGGCTTGGTCATATAATCGTCGGCGCCGTTGTCCAGCCCGGTCACCTTGCTGGCAATCTCATCGCGTGCAGTCAGCATCAGCACGGGCGTTTTGACCTTGGCGTCCCGGAGGCGCCTGACGACCTCAAACCCGTTGAGATGCGGCAGCATCACGTCAAGAATGACCACATCATAGGTGCCGGTCAGCGCATAGTCCAGCCCGTCCTGCCCGTCCAGCACGACGTCAACGGCATATCGCTGCTCCTCCATGATCTGACCGAGCGCTTCCGCCAGGCGTTTTTCATCTTCAACAATCAAGATGCGCATGATGTTATACCCCGATTTCAGTATACCCGGCTTTTTTTGAGCCTGCAAGAGGATTCTAGCACGGCTGTCTGAAAGCACCCTGAAAACGGGTTTCAGAATGATTTCAGCTTGCTCCGATATCATGTCCTTATCCAAGCAAGCGAAAAGGAGAGCCAAATACCGTGAAGCAAAAAACCATTGCAAAAATCTTTCTGGATGCAGCGATGCTGATCCTGTTCATTCTTCTCATGCTTCCCGTTGACGGCGACAGCACATTTTTCCATGTGTTCGCGGGAATATTGACCGGAGTGCTGTTTGTCGTACATTTTGTTCTGAACTACCGGCAGTTCCATGGGCTGTTTCTGTCGGTTATCGCCGGAAAGGCAGCCTGGTGGAAAACCGCGCTGTTGGTGCTGGACATGCTGCTGCCGGTTGTCATGACCCTTTGTGTGGGAAGCGGCATCCTGATCGCCGAGAATGTACTGCGCATTGACGTCGGCGGACTGTATGCCGCGCTTATGCGTCTGCACGGCATCACGTCGTATCTGGGACTTGGTATTATGCTGACGCATCTTGCGCTGCATGCCAAGTATCTGGCCGGAGTAGCACGGGCGTGGCATGCCGGACGCACGGTGTCGCTTAAGGCCGTGCTTGGGGGCTTTGCCGCCGCCTGCATGACCACAGCGCTGATTTATGCGCTGGCATTCACCGCCTATCAAAGCAAGCAGGAACTGATGCAGCTGCAAATCGAGATGGCCGCCCTGCAGCGTCAGCTAAACAGCGCCAACGCCGCATCACTGCAAGCAAAAGAATCGCCGTCCGCGGCCACAGGCGTCACGGACGGCGAAAAAAGCGCAGACGTCGCGGATGTTACCGGAGACGGCAAGCAGGAGGACTCGACCGGAGTGTCCGGCTCTGACAACGGACAGAGCGACACCGCGATCCCTACGCTCTCGGACTTTCTGGGAAAGCTGGTCTGTACCGGCTGCGGACGCCGCTGCCTTCTGACCAATCCACATTGCGGAGAAGGCAAGCAGCAGGCGCAGCAGGCCACCGAGGATTACTACACACAATACGACATCGTATCTGACTGACCAAATTAGCAAAGGAGCCGTCCTGCGCCGGTGATGCCCGGCAAGGCGGCTCCGTTTTGTTTGGCTTATTTGCTGATGTCAACCGTCCAGCCGTGCTGATCCGGCAAAAGCCCCCACTGGATGCCGGTCAACGTATCGTAAAAGTCCTGCGCAATGGGGCCGATCTTGCCGTCATTTAACGTAATGATACGATCACGGTAAGCAAGATGCCCGACCGGGGAGATGACCGCCGCAGTGCCGGTGCCGAATGCCTCAGTCAGTGTTCCGGCATCATAGGCGTCAAACAGCTCATCTACGCTAATGCGGCGCTCTTGCGTGCGGTAACCCTTATCCTTGGCCAGCGTCAGGATGGAATCCCGCGTAACACCGTCAAGAATGCTGCCCTCCAGCGCTGCGGTAACAATCACGCCGTCGATGACGAACATCATATTCATCGCGCCGACTTCCTCAATGTAACGGTTTTCCCTTCCGTCAAGCCACAGAACCTGGTCAAAGCCCTGTGCATAAGCATCATAGGTTGCCTTGATGGCAGAGGCATAGTTGCCGCCGGTCTTGGCATAGCCGAGACCACCCTTGACCGCACGGACATATTTGTCCTCCATCTTGATGCGGATGGGCTGGATGCCGTTGGCATAATAGCTGCCCGAAGGCGAGCAGATGATGTAGTAATAATAATGCTCCGCCGCCTTTACACCCAGAAACGCGCCGTCGGCGATCATGGTGGGACGCAGGTAAAGCGAGGTGCCGGGCGCAGTCGGAATCCAGTCCCGCTCCACGTCCACCAGCAGCTTCATCGCCTTTTGCTGAAACGCCTCATCCAGCTCCGGCATGCAAAGCCGGTCAGCACTGACATTCATCCGATGCGCATTTTTGGACGGACGGAACAGATTGATTTGTCCGGACGGCGTGCGATAGGCCTTGAGCCCCTCAAAGATCTCCTGCGCATAGTGCAGAACGGGGCTGGCGGGATCAATCAAAAACGGTTGATACGGCTGAATCCGCGCGTCGTGCCAGCCGCGCCCCTTGGTATACTCGACCAAAAACATGTGATCGGTAAAGATCTTTCCAAAGCCAAGCTGTGCGTCCGGCGCAGGCTTTTGCTTCGGGGCGTCGGTCATTTGAACGGTAATTTCCAAATCCAGCATAACGGCTCCTTTTCTAAGCTTGAACGCAGCCTACACCGCGGCGCAGCGCCTCAAGGTTCAGATCTACCAGCTTTGCCTTGGGCCCGGTGAACATCAACGCCAGCATGTCGCGGATTGTATCCATGCGAATGTTTTTGGTCGCACCGATATACGCGCCGAGCATGACCATGTTGGCAACCTTGAGATTGCCAAGCTCCGCCGCGATATCCAAACAGGGAACATAATGTGCGTTCACATCCTGCCGCGACGCGCGAATCTCAATGATCGAGCTGTTGACAAACAGTGCGCCGCCTGGAACGACGGTATCCTCAAACCGAAGCAGCGAGGGCTTGTTCATCACGATAAGCTCGGTTGGCGCAAGGACAATGGGAGATATGATCGGCTCATCCGAAAGCACAACCATGCAGTTGGACGTGCCGCCGCGCATCTCCGGCCCGTAAGAGGGCAGCCAGGAAACCTCGCACCCTTCCATCATGCCGGCCTCCGCCAGCGATTTGCCGATCGCCATCACGCCCTGGCCGCCAAAGCCAGCGATAATGATCTCATGCGTCATGGCTCTTCACCTCCTGAGAAGCATCGCGATAGACCCCAAGCGGGAAATACGGAACCATCTTATCGTTGAGATACTCAATCGACTGCGCCGGCGTCTTGCCCCAGTTGGTGGGACAGCAGGACAGCACCTCGACAAAGGTGAAGCCGGCCTTCTCCTTCTGCAGGGAGAATGCCTTTTTGATGGCGCGCTTGGCGTTGTTCAGATGCGGAATGTCGGTTGTGGAAACACGCTCCGCATACACGCACCCGTCCAGCGTGGACAGCAGCTCGCACATGCGGATCGGCGAGCCGTAATGCTCCTTCGTGCGGCCAAGCGGCGCGGTCGTGGCTTTTGCGCCGACAAGCGTGGTGGGCGCCATCTGACCGCCCGTCATGCCGTAAATGCCGTTGTTGATGAAGATCGTAGTGATCTTCTCTCCGCGCATGGCAGCCTGCACGATCTCGGCCGTGCCGATGGCCGCCAGATCGCCGTCGCCCTGATAGGTGAACACGATCCGATCCGGCTGTACGCGCTTGATGCCCGTGGCGACAGCGGGGGCGCGTCCGTGCGCCGCCTCATGCATGTCACAGTTAAAATAATGGTAAGCGAACACGGAGCAGCCAACCGGCGAGATGCCGATGGTCTCCCCGAGCAGTCCCAGCTCAACCAGCGATTCGGCAACCAGTTTGTGTACGATGCCGTGCGTGCAGCCGGGGCAATAATGCAGCTCCCGATCGGTCAAACCATCGGATTTTTGATAAACGATCGCCATACGTCACTCCTTCCCGAGCGCACGAAGCGCCGCATCACAGACCTGCTGCGGCGTGGGAATCACACCGCCGGACGTGCCGACAAAGGAAACGGGCTTGCAGCCCTCCAGCGCAATGCGCACGTCATCGATCATCTGGCCCATGCTCATCTCCGCCACAACAACGGCCTTCACATTCTGCTGCATGGCGACCTGCTTAAGCTGCCGGTACGGATACGGCCAGAGCGTAATCGGCCGGAACAGCCCCGCGCGGACACCGCGTTCCTTGAGCAGTCGCATCGCCGCACGCGCAAGCCGCGACGGCGTGCCGTAGGACACAAACAGCACTTCGCAATCATCGGTGTCCACCGTGTCGTAGAGCACCTCTTTCTCACAGATCTCGCGATGCTTCTCCTCCAGATGCAGGTTAACCCGATAGCATTCGGCCGCATCGATAAACAGAGAGCTGACGATGTTGGGCGGGCGCTTACCCTCCGTGCCGGTGGTCGCCCACGGCTTGTCAGGCAGAGCGCGGTGCGGTACGTCGTGCCACTCGATCGCCTCCATCATCTGTCCGATCATGCCGTCGCAAAGCAGCATCGTCGGGATGCGATAAAAATCAGCCAGATCAAACGCCATCTGCGTCAAATCCGCTGCTTCCTGCACGCTGGCAGGCGCAAGGACGATCGTGCGATAATCGCCGTTTCCGCCGCCGCGCGTGGCCTGAAAATAATCGCCCTGCGCAGGCTGAATCGTCCCCAAGCCGGGGCCGCCGCGCATGCAGTTTACAATCACGGCCGGCAGCTCACAGGCAGCCAGATAGGTGATTCCCTCCTGCTTCAAGCTGATGCCCGGAGAAGAGGACGACGTCATAACGCGTACGCCGCAGCCCGCGGAGCCATACACCATATTGATCGCCGCCACTTCGGACTCTGCCTGCAAAAACACGCCGCCGTGCTCTGGCAGATGCAGCGCAAGGTACTCCGGCACCTCGTTCTGCGGCGTAATGGGATAGCCGAAGAAATACAGGCAGCCCGCACGGATTGCGGCTTCGGCAATCGCTTCATTGCCCTTCCAAAGCTCTTTTTCCATATGCTCGCTCCCTCCTCTCTATGTGCGTTCCACGGTGATGACGGAATCCGGACACATCTTGGCGCAGCTGGCACAGCCGGTACACTGGGCCATATCGCGCACCGACGCCGGATGATAACCCTTGACGTTGGTCACATCCTGATCGATGAAAACGATGTGTCGCGGACAAACTAGCACGCAAAGCTCACACCCCTTGCACCGGTCCTGCCGGAATGTTACAAATCCAGCCATGAATACGTTTCCTCCTCCTGCCTAATTTCCCATGGTTTTGTCATTGTGATATCAATGGGAAGGATCTCTCCCTCCGGAAATACCGGTAACTCCTGCACCAGACGCCGCTCCGCCACATGCCAGCGAACGGGAAGCCCCGTCTGCTTGGAAACGGCGAAAGCAAGCGCGGCGCCCTTTTGAACATCCGCCGCCGTTGTCTCGCGGCACAGATGCGTATTGTTGACGATGGCGGTGACGGGAACGCCGCAGCTCTCCTCAATCGCGGAAAGATATCGGCAAGCGGACTCCACACAGCGGGTCTCGGGACGGTTGGCATTCAGCACAAAAAGCAGCTCACATTCCTGCGGATGCAGATATGGCAAAAACCGTCGCAGCACATGCGCGCCCACGGCATCCCCGCCGACGTCAAACACGGCTTGAATGCGAGCGTCCTCGAACACGGTCAGCACCTCGGCCGGAATGGCGGGAAGATCGGCAATGCCGCCGAGCGACGACGAAATGACACGCACACCGCGCGCCTCCATCAGGGCGCGGCGTTCACTGGAACGGAAATAGGGATTGACGATGTCCAAATCAGCAATCGCCACGGGAGCATCCGTGTCATCTGCAAGGCGCAGGGCGAGATTGACCGAAAACTCGGTCTTTCCGCTTCCATAATGCCCAGTGACGATCCGGATCCGATTCATATGCAAATACTCCTTGCAAACGGCGACGTCTTGTCTTATGATATGTTTTGTTGTCTAACAACATGTTACCGTATGACATGCCCTTTGTCAATCGGCGGCGCGCTTGACAACCGCGAAAAATCGGGTATGATTAAAATATATTTTTCTGTACCTATGATGTGAGGAGCCCATGGAAAAGAAGCAGCAAAGCTTATCGGAGCGTACTGCGGAGAAGCTGTACGAGATGATCATATACGACAAGGCTTTTTCGGAAGGCGACAAGCTGCCGAACGAAAATGAACTGTCCACCATGCTCGGGGTAAGTCGCGCAACGCTGCGCGAGGCGATTCGCGTGCTGGTCGCACAGGGAATTCTGTCCGTGCGGCGGGGAAAAGGCACCTATATCTCCCTCGGGCTGTCAGAGCAGACCGGCTTTGGGATCAACACGCTTGAGCGCGTGCGGGTACGGCTATCCGACATGTATGAGATCCGTCTGATGTTTGAGCCGCAGGCCATCATGTATGCCTGTGAACGCGCTACCGATGCGGAGATTCGGACGATCCGCCGCCAGGCCGCGCATGTCCGCCGCGCCATGGAAACCGACGGAAACTGGGCCGTGGAGGATCAGGCGTTTCATCGACTGATCGCCAAGGCATCTCACAACGAGTTTATCATAAGGTTGTTCCCCATTATCAACACAGCAGTTCATGAGGCCATGGAGATCTCGCAGGAGATCATTGACGTGCTTGAAAAAATCACGACCGTGGACAATGAGATGATCGTCGATTTTTTGCAGCGGCGCGACGCGGACGGTGCAAAAAGCGCCATGTATGTGCATATTCGGCACATCGTGGCCACCATGCATATTGAAAAATAACGCATCGCCAATCCACAAAAAAACCGCCCGAGGGCGGTTTGAATCAAGCTTTACTGAATTTCATCCGGCTCCAGTTCCTCGTCCGCATCCAAATCGGCATCGGGCGCGGCGTCTTGCTGTTTCAGGTCGGATTGATCCCCTTCCGGATCGGTGTCGGGAGCGATTGCGCCTCTCTCCTGCCCCTCCGCGTCGACAGAGGCCGTGCCTTGGCCGGCATCATCGGCTGAATCCTTCTTCTGCAATACAGTCACATAACGGGTCAAAAAGGCGAAAACCACGCGCCAATACTCCTCGCCGTAATCCGCGGCGCACATGCCGTGCGTGCTGTTCTCAAAAATATGCAGATCCTTCTCACAGGTGGCCGCCGTATACAAGCGACCGGCCATGGACGGCGGCACAACGGTATCCTCGCCGCCATGCAAAAAGAGGATCGGCGTATGCGAGCGGTGCACCTGTTGGATCGCGGAAGCCGTGCGCAGGCTATACCCTGCGCGAAAATCGGTCATCCAGTCTGCAACGGTCAAAAACGGAAAAACCGGCAGGCGAAACACCTGGCGGATGTTGGCCGCGAATACTTCCCACGCGGAGGTATAGCCGCCGTCCTCCACCACCGCCTTCACATGCGGCGGCAGCTTTTCACCCGCCGTCATCATGACGGTTGCCGCGCCCATGGCGACGCCGTACAGCACGATCTCGGGCGCATTTTCCCGTTCCAGCAGGTAGGCAATCCATTGAATAATGTCCTTCCGCTCAAGCCATCCCATACCGATATTTCTGCCCTCGCTCTTGCCATGTCCGCGGGCATCCACGAGCAAGACGCCAAAGCCCTGCTCATAGAACGCTTTTCCTGCTTTGGACATCATGCGCGCGTGGGAGGTGTAGCTGTGGCACAGAATGACATAGGGCGCGTTCTCCCGCTCCACCAGGTAGGCGTGCAGCGTGAGGCCTGCCGGCGTGATAACGGAGACATCCTCCGGACGCGCCAAAATAAGCCAGCTCTCATCCTGCTCAAAGGGCAGGCGGATGCTGCGCTGCTGCTTGCGCTTTCTGATCTTTTGTGCATTCAGCGTATCGTCATACAATGCGTTCCCGATTAGCAGAAACGCACAGATCACGATCACAATGAACATAAGAAAATATACAAATGCGGGCACGCTGAGTCTCACCTCACAGGCATTATAGCAGACCCTGCAACCGGATGCATGGTATTGGATGAATTGTTACAAATTCTACATAAATACCACAATTCGCTACTATTCAAAATCGACAGAATATGGCACAATACAAGCATGAAGAAGATATGGGAATACCTCAAAAACAGACAGGCGCTGACGAACCTTCTGGTTGTATGCTCCGGCATCGCATTCTATATGCTGCTGAAGCATTTTTCCTCGGTATGCAACGTCGTAGCCGGATTTTTCTCGGTGATTGCTCCCTTTATCTGGGGCTGCATCATCGCATATCTTTTAAGCCCCGTCTCTCACTTCTTCATGAACCGGATATTCGGCCGCATGAAGCGGCGCAAGGCCGCACGCGTGCTCGCCGTAACGATCACGTTCTTGCTGGCTCTTTGCGTCATCGCGTTGATTCTCATCGCAGTGATTCCCCAGCTGCTGTCCTCAGTATCCGTCTTGCTCAAAAACATGGACGGTTACTTCGAATCCTTCAAAAGCACGCTTCAGGGCTGGACGCTTTCCGTTCCGTTCCTGAGTTTGGATGTCGAGGCGTTGGTCGGCACATGGAGCCAGGCGTTTGCAAAGATTGTCCAATGGCTGACGGACAACGGCGATGGCATCATTGGCGGCGCGATGCAGGTCGGCAGTTCCGTTCTGGATTTTGCCTTGGCGCTTATTCTGTCAGTCTATATTTTGCTGGATGAGGAGAACATTCTAAGCACGATCCGACGCTGTATGAAGGCTCTTTTTGGCATGGGACGCTATGCACGGCTGTCGCAGTTTACCCATCGCAGCAATCGGATTTTCATGCGCTATGTCGGCAGCAACCTTCTGGACTCGCTCATCGTCGGCGCGGCCAACTTTTTGTTTATGATGATCCTGGGAATCCCTTACCCGCTTCTCATCACGATCATTGTCGCCCTGACCAATCTTATCCCGACCTTCGGCCCGATCATCGGGGCCATTCCAAGCTTGATTTTGATTCTGATCATTAACCCTGTTCAGGCGTTATGGTTCTTGATATTTACGATCATTTTGCAGCTGCTGGACGGCAATTTGATCAAGCCGCTTCTGTTTGGCGACACAACAGGACTGCGCCCGGTATGGGTGTTGCTGGCAATCATCATTGGCGGTCGCCTGTTCGGCATGATCGGCATGTTGCTCGGCATCCCCATCTTTGCAATTCTTTCATTCGTTCTGGATGAAGCCATCAACAAACGCCTGACGGAGCGCGGGTTGGATGTGGATGGAAACGCCACGAAAGATGCGGCCGATGCGAACGGCAGCGAAGAAGCCCCCGAGCAGGATCAGCCCTGATCTTGTCAAAACAGGCGTCCTTGCAGCCGCTCGGACGGATCCGGAAACGCATGCAGATAAGAAAACAACATATCGTTGCCCGTCAGTAACCCATAGTCCTCACAACGCCGATAGAAGAACGCGGAAAGTGCGTCGCTCCGTGGGCTTGCAATCTCGTATGCATACCCATACCGCTGGCGATAGCGTTCGGATAGGCCGGGAAAATGCCGGTCGAGACAGGCGTAGAAATATTCCCGATTGCCCTCCCTGAGCGTAAGCCCCGGGCCGAACCAGATCACGCCCATAACGCCGACGCTGCGGCAGGCTGACAGAATCTGATCGAGGTTCTCCTCCGTATCGTTGAGAAACGGCAACAGCGGACTGAGCCAGACAACCGTCGGAATGCCCCGATCACGCAGAACGGAAAGCGCGTGAACCCGCCGCAGCGTATCTGCAACGTGCGGCTCCACCACGGTGCAAAGCGCGGAATCAAAGGTGGTCAGCGTCATCTGCACAACACATTTTGCCTGCCGGTTGATCACATCCAAAAGGTCTATATCACGCAGGATATCCGGCGACTTGGTTTGAACGGCGAAGCCATAGCCGTACCGCGCGATCAGCTCCTCCGCGCCGCGGGTCAGGCCAAGCTCCCGCTCGAGCGGCATGTATGGATCCGACATGGCGCCGGTTCCGATCATGCAGCGTTTTCTTTTTGAGCGAAGCGCCTCCTCCAGAAGCGAGAGCGCGTTCTCCTTCACCTCAATATCGGTAAACGCATGGGTAAACCCATAACAGCGGCTGCGCGAATCACAATAGATGCACCCATGGGTGCAGCCGCGATAGATATTCATGCCGTTCTGCGGAGACAGGATCCCCTTTGCCTGAATCTTGTGCATCAGACGCCTCTCTTATGTCAGTATACCTCCGGTCGGGCGGTCTGTCTACCCGCCGCCTAGACCAGCTTCAAAAGCCTTGCAACGGACGCCGTCAAGATGCACATCACGCATCCGAACAGCGTCGGAATCAGCACGCCGACCGCAGCCCAGCGCTTGCTTTTCAGCTCGCGCAGCATGGTAATGAGCGTTGTCGTGCACGGCCAGTGCATCAGGGAAAACAGCATGGTGCATACCGCCGTCAGCCAGGTCCAACCGTTATCGGTCAGCAGCTGCTTCAACGCGCCAAGATCCGACAAATCTGTCATGCTTCCCTGCGCGAGATATCCCATAATGATGATCGGAAGCACAATTTCATTGGCTGGAGAGCCCAGAATAAACGCAAGAAGGATGATGCCGTCAAGCCCCATGAAGCGGGCGAACGGATCAAGAAACGATGCGGTATGATCCAGCAGCGTCGCGCCGCCAACGCTCACATTGGCAAACAGCCAGATTACAAACCCGGCAGGAGCAGCGACGGCAACCGCACGGCCAAGAACGAGCAGGCTGCGCCGCAGAACCGAATCCGCAATTACCTTTCCTATCTGTGGCTTTCGAAACGGCGGCAGTTCGAGCGTAAACGTCGACGCGCGTCCGCGCAAGAGCGTATGGGACAGCAGAGATGAGGCGGCCAGCGTCATTGCAACCGCAAGCACAAGCAGCAGCGTCATCAAAAGCGCGGCGCCTGCCGAACGCAAAACCCCCGTCATTCCGCACAAGAAGAACATGGAAAGGATCGCAATCAATGTTGGAAAACGGCCGTTGCAGGGAATGAAGCTGTTGGTCAAAATGGCCACAAACCGCTCCCGCGGGGACTGAATGATGCGGCAGCCCATCACCCCCACCGCGTTGCATCCAAGCCCCATGCACATGGATGGTTGATATCCGAATGCCATTTCTACATTGCATACTCCTTGACCGCCGCTTCCGTCTGAAACCGATAGAATATTTTGACAGACTGATGCTTTATGCGTCCATGCCCATCTTTTTCATAGTACCCCTGACTGATTTCTATGTGGTCGATCAGCTTGAACAGCAGCTTTGGCGAAAACTCGGATATGTTGGTGAGCCGCCAGAGCATTTTGTCGAGCTTCTCCCCGAAAGCCTGTTCCGATACGCCGGACGCATTCCTTGTCATTTTTATGGCAGACATGCGGTTTACGAGCATTTCCGCATCCTGCTCATACTTAAGCAAAAGCTTATTCATACGCATGTCGGCAAGACGTCCGGCGGCGTTATCCTCATACAGCTTTTCGATGATGGTTTCAAGTTCACGCAGGCGTTTTCTGATGCCGCTGATCTCTTTGCTGTTATCCTGCTGCTTTCCGGTGGAAAGTTGGCGCTTATGCACACGGTCCAGAATCGCAGTGCGAGCCTCGTCACTCATGCACAGCTGCTCCTTGAGCGACGACAGCACGATCTTTTGCAACACATTGCAGTCGATAAAATGATTGCTGCATT
>CAYYUV010000018.1:19468-30523 GCA_964474405.1 uncultured Oscillospiraceae bacterium | reverse complement strand
CAGGGCGGCAGAAAGCATCCGCAGCAGGAATGCCTGCAGATCGACACCACCAACATCCTGTTCATCTGCGGCGGCGCGTTTACCGGGATTGAGAACATCATCGAGAAACGCACCGGGCAGAAGATGCTGGGCTTTGGCGCGGAGATCAAGAAGCATGAGGAGAAGAACGTGGGTCAGATCCTCAAGGATATCCTGCCCGAGGACCTGCTGAAGTTCGGCCTGATTCCGGAGTTTGTCGGCCGCGTCCCGGTCATCGTGACGCTCGAGAACCTGGATGAGGACGCGCTGGTGCGCATCCTGACCGAGCCGAAGAACGCGCTGACCCGGCAATATCAGCGCCTGTTTGAGATGGACGGCGTGGATCTGGTCGTGACTGACGCCGCGTTGAAGGCCGTCGCCCACAAGGCGATTGAGCGCAAGACCGGCGCGCGCGGACTCCGTGCGATCATGGAGGATATCATGCTGGATATCATGTTCGATATCCCGTCGCAGGAGAATGTCAAACGCTGCGAGATCGACGAGGGCACCATCAACAAAAAGACGCCGCCCACGCTCTTCACCGTGGACGGGGAAAAGGCCAAGGCTCTGCCCAAAAAGCGCAAGGCGCAGAACAAGGCCGAGTAAGCCAAACGAACATACAACAAAACCGGCGTTGATCGCCGGTTTTTTGCTGTTCTTTCGTGCGCAGGTTGGGTACGGGCAGCTTTTAAGCATCCTTTCGGGCGCGTGGACATGCGCGCATGCTTTCCGGGATGCGCCGCTTGTACGGGCGGCCTTATGCCGTCAACACAGCAGCTTCCACGCCGTGATGACAAGCGCCGCGCCAAGCAGCACAAGAAACGCCCAGCAGGGCAGAAAGCATAGCAGCAGCGCCACACCCACAGCGGCCAGAACGGCGGCGATGATGCGGCGGCAGGTACAGCGGTTGGACGGCTGTTGCATGACGGTTTCCTCCGGTTCGTTTTCTCTACCATACGCACGGCGGATAAAAACGGTTACACACGCCGCGCGCGAACGGAATAGTATACCGCATACACCATGTAACTGGGAGGAAAGTATGCGATCCTTGCTGAAGCTTACCGACGTGGGTCTTGCATATCATACGCCGGATGCGGAAATATGGGCGATTGACGGATTGAACATGGAGGTGCGCGAGGGGGAGTTTGTCGCTGTGATCGGCCCGTCCGGTTGTGGAAAGACGAGCGTCCTTTCGCTGCTGATGGGACTGATGCCGCCCTCGCACGGGCAGGTGGAGCGCGCAGAGGACGGCTTGCGCATCGGGTATATGTTGCAGCAGGATCATCTGCTGGAATGGCGGACGGTGGAGAAGAATGCGCTCCTGGGGCTTGAGGTGCAGCACCGCCTGGACGACAGCGCCCGCGCGCGGGTGCGTGGGCTGATCGCTTCCTGTGGGCTGGCGGATTTTGAGCGGGCAAAGCCGGCGCAGCTGTCGGGCGGCATGCGCCAGAAGGTCGCTCTGATCCGGACCCTTGCGACCGAGCCGGATGTGCTGCTGCTCGATGAACCGTTTTCCGCGCTGGATTATCAGACGCGCCTGACCATCTCAGACGAGGTCTATCATATTTTGCGCCGCGAGGGGAAGACCGCCGTGCTGGTTACGCATGACATCTCGGAGGCCATATCCATGGCCGATCGCGTGCTGGTATTCAGCCGGCGGCCGGCGCGCATCTCGCTGGAGCTGCCGATCACGCTGGACCCCGCGCTGTCGCCGCTCGAGCGCCGCAGCGCGCCCGGCTTTCAAACCTATTTTCACCGGCTGTGGGAGGAACTTTGCGTATGAACATTGCCTGCTCGCCTTTACATCGGGCGTATTTGACGCGCCTGCGCCGCAGAGCGCGTCTTGTCATGGCGCTTCGCATCGCGGTGCTCGTTGCGGTGGTCGCAATTTGGGAGCTCGGCGCGCAGCTCGGGCTGTTTGACGCGTTTATCCTGTCCTGCCCGTCGCGCGTGGTTGCAACGGCCATACGCCTGTTCCGCGCGGGGGATCTGTTTGTCCATATCGGCGCGACGCTGTGGGAGACCGTGGCCGGTTTTTTTCTGGGAACCGCGGCGGGTATTTTGATCGCCGCTGCGCTGTGGTGGGCGCCGCTGCTGGAGCGCGTGCTTGACCCGTATCTGGTCGTGCTGAACGCGCTGCCCAAGATCGCGCTTGGGCCGGTGCTGATCGTCTGGATCGGTGCGGGGCGCGCGTCCATCATCGTGATGGCGGTTTTGATCTCGTTTGTGGTGACGGCCGTATCCGTCCTTAGCGGCTTTGCGGCGACAACGGCCGACAAACAGCTTTTGATGCGCACGCTGGGGGCGTCCAAGCTCCAGATCTTTTTCAAGATCGTCCTGCCCGCGGCTGTGCCGGATATGATCACCGCGCTTAAGATCTCCGTGGGCATGAGCTGGGTCGGCGTCATCGTGGGCGAATATCTCGTTTCGCGCGAGGGGCTTGGCTATCTGATCGTTTATGGCGGGCAGGTGTTCCAGCTTGACCTTGTGATGACGAGCGTTGTGATCCTCTGCATTTTGGCGGCGGGCATGTACGAGCTGCTGGCGCTGCTTGAAAAACGCGTCCGCAGATAAGCCGTGCGGGCGCGGCGGGGGGTGGCAAACGGCCGCTCCCCCGCGCTTTCTGTTCGGGAAAAATGTCACGTTTTGTTCATCGGTTGCGCATTGCCGGCCATTTTTGTTGATGGTATACTGATATATGTAGTTTTTTACGGATGCGGGCGGCGACGTCCGGATCTGCCCTTTCGCCCCGTTCGCCGGCGTCCGGCGCGGGACGGAGGGCTATCACATAACGCGCGGCATACAGGAGCGTTTGCTCCGGACGCCGCGCCGGAGGACTCGCATGCGCAAGCTGTGGAGGAACAGGCCGCTGCTGATCGGCATCTTGGCCGTCGTGCTGTTTTTCGTGCTGGCCGGGCTCACGATGGGCTCGCGCACGGAGGAGGACGGCTGGGATTTGTTTGCCTCCGCCGTCATGCCGGTGCAGAACTTTGCGCGCGGGATCACGGAGGATGTGACCGCGTTTTTTGTGCGCGTGTTCAATCCCTCCGTGCTGGAGGAGGAGAACGCAGCGCTCAGGCAAAAGCTGGCCGAGTATCAGCTGCGCAACGCGCTGCTTGAGGAGACGCAGCGGGAGAACGCGCGTCTGACCGAACTGATGGATTTTGCCGATTCCAACACCGGCATGTATTATGTCACCGCCAAGGTGATCGCAAAATCGTCCAATCCCTATGTGGGTACCCTGACGCTCAACGTCGGCACGCGCAGCGGCGTGGCCGAAAAGATGGCCGTTGTGGTAGCCAACGGCGTCGTCGGCCGCGTGACGGAGGTGGGCGCCACCTGGTGCAAGGTGCGCACGCTGCAAAACGACGACATGCGTCTGTCCGTCATGGTGGAGCGCACCCGGGACGAGGGCATGCTGGGCGGGCTGATCCAAAACGACGGCGTGACGGACGGGCTTCAGCTCTATTATTTGCCCGCGAACGCCTCTCTGGAGGCGGGGGATCGGATCCTGACTTCCGGGCTCGGCGGCGTCTTTCCGCGCGGGCTGTATGTGGGCAGGGTGCTGTATCTGCCGGGGGAATCCGCCGCGTTCGACGCATGCGTGGAGACGGAGGTGGATTTTTCGCATTTGGAGGAGGTTCTGGTCATTCTGGGCATGGACGGGGTGACGGACGGATGACGCTGAAAAAATGGATTGTGTGGACGGTTTTTACGGTGGTCTGCATCTATTTGGATACCGCCGTGATGAACATGCTTAACCTGTTCGGCATGCGCGCCTATCTGGTGCTCGCGCTTGCGCTGGGCTCCGCATATGCTTTTTCGGTGCAAAGCGGGCTGGTCATCGCGGCCGTGGGCGGGCTTGTGATCGATCTGATTTCCAACACCGTGCTGGGGCTTACGCCCGCGCTGTATCTGATCGCGGTGATGCTGCTTTCCCTCTGGCAGAATAAGGATTCCTCACAAAAACGTATTTTCCTCTTTCTAAAATCTGCCGCCGTGATCTGCGGCGTTTGCACGATGGAATGGGGGCTCTGCCGCCTGTTTGGCTCGGGCGCCTCGCTTCGGACGCTCATCGTCTGCGCGGTGCCGAACGCGCTGCTGACGGCTGCGCTGACGCTGGGCTTTGCGGTGTTCTTTGCCGCGCTGCAAAAGGGACAGGTGGCGCGCGCATGAGAACGCAGAAATGGCGGCTGAACTTGCGGCTGGCGATCCTGATGGCCATCCTCGTGGGGCTGTGCGGCCTGCTGTGCTGGGGGCTTCAGAAGCTGACCATCGAGGATACCGAGGCGTATGTCGCGTCGGTGGCGCAGACCAGCCAGGTGACCACCTATCAGTCCGGCATGCGCGGCACGATCACCGACTGCAACGGCACCATCCTCGCCTATGACGAGACGACCTATAACGTCATTTTTTATCGCGA
This sequence comes from uncultured Oscillospiraceae bacterium, assembly GCA_964474405.1. Lineage (GTDB taxonomy): Bacteria > Bacillota > Clostridia > Christensenellales > CAG-138 > CAYYUV01. The sequence goes on along the minus strand of CAYYUV010000018.1, from coordinate 26,082 downwards.
TCCCGACAACACCACGCCCGTGGACAGCGCGCGGTACACCGATTCGCTGATCCGCGCGGTCGATATCATCGAGCAGGGCGGCGGCGAGGTCATAGACACGTTCTATATCAACATGCAGAACGACGGCACCTATGTATACGACTGGGGTGTGACGAGCGAAACGGCGCAGGCCGCCCGCAAGAAGAATTTTGTCGATGCGTGCAATTTCAAGAACAAGGATCTGACCGCCGGCGAGGCGTATCTGATTCTCCGCGAATCGTGGCAGATCCCGGACGACATGCCCTATGCGCAGGCGCGCAAGATCATGTCCATCCGTCAGGAAGCGGTCATGAACAGCTATCGCGCTTACGACGGCGTGACCATCGCCTACGGCGTGTCGCTTGCCGTCGTGGCGGAGCTTGACAGCATGCAGGACGAGCTGACCGGCATAAAAACCGAAAAGAGCAGCGTGCGCATCTATCCGCAGGGCAACACGGCCTCGCATATCCTGGGATATCTGTCCAAGCAGGTTGCCCGTGACATGACCGAGATCGGCTATTCCTTTGACAGCTATGCCGCCTTTACCGACGGGGAGGAGACGGTCAACATGCTGGATCTCGGCTATTCCTATGACGACGCCATCGGCGTCGCGGGCGTGGAAAAGACGATGGAGGCATATCTGACGCCGAATCTGCGCTCCCGTCAGGGCACGACGTTGATCGAGAAAAATCTCAAGGGCGCGATTGTGAACGTGCTGGGCACGACCGAGCCCCAAAATGGCTATACCGTTCAGCTTACGATCGACCTGTCGCTTCAGCGCGTGGTTGAGCAGGCGCTCAAGCACAACATCGAGGTCACGCACGCCAAGCAGGAGCAAAAGCTGGCGGGCTCGCTTGAAAGATATCAAAGGCTGCGCGACGACGTTTCCACCATCAAGATGGCGGAAACGGGCGCCGTGATCGTGTTGAACGCCAAGACGGGCGATGTTCTTGCCATGGCGTCCTATCCGGATTATGATCCCAACCTGTTTACCGACGGGGTCTCCGCGGCGGAGCTGGAGATGCTTTATGGCGCGGACAGCAACCAGCCCACCCTCAACCGCGCCATCGCCATCCGCACGGCGCCGGGCTCGGTTTTTAAGATGGCCACGGGCTTTGCCGGGCTGATGGAGGGAGCAATCACGACGGATACCCGCATTTCGGACCGTTCTCCCTATTACTATTTTGTCAACGATCCCACCGTCAAGGTCACCCAGAACGCGCCGTCCTGCTGGACAGGAAACCCCTCTCGGCATGCCGACCTCAATCTGTCGCGCGCGCTGACGGTGAGCTGCAACTACTTTTTCTTCCGCGTGTCGGACATGGTCGGCATTGACCGGCTGGTCTACTGGGCGGGCGAGCTGGGGCTTTCCGGCAAGACGGGCGTTGAGCTGCCGGGCGAGCTTTCCGTTCAGGTCGGCGGGCAGGCCGCGCGCTATGACTACACCAAGTCCCTCAGGGAGCAGACCTCGTCCATGCCGCGGCTGATCTACAACCAGATCGTCAACCACCTTTACAACATCCTTGAACAGAACGGCATGGAGGCCGACAAGGAGGCGGTTGAGCGCTGCGGCGAGCGGCTGCTGCAGCTGCAACGCGGCGTGCTGGAGGAGCACGGAAGCGAGATCCGCCAGATCATTCAGCAGGAGCTGAACATCCCCGTCGGCATCTCGCAGCAGCATGCTTCGTGGATCGTAACGATCTCCACCTGGCTTGAGGAGCTGCGCTGGAAGCCGACCTATACTATCCGCACCGGCATCGGGCAGGGCGTCATGCTGCTGACCCCGCTGTCCGTCGCCAGATACGCGGCAACCATCGCAAACCGCGGCACGGTCTATGATCTGCACATCGTCGATCAGATCAAAAACGACGACGGCACCGTGTTTGAGGACATCGCGCCCACCGTCCGCAACCGCATCGACGCGCCGGACGCCTATTGGAACGCGATCCTTGAGGGGCTCAAGGGCGTGGTCTCGCCCGAGGACGGCGGCACCGCATCGTCGGTCTTTTCCAGCGCGTTTGAGAACAAGGGCTACCTCGAAAAGATCGTCGGCAAGACGGGCACCGCGCAGACCTCCGCGTCCAACAACGTCGATATCGAAAACACCTGCTGGTTCCTTGCCGTCACCCCGCGTGACAACCCCGAGATCGTGATCGTGGTGTTCATTCAGAACGGGCTTTCGGGCAGCTCCGGCGCCGTCGCGGTAGAGGACATTGTGACCTATTGGCTCGAACGTTAGAATGCGTCATAGTTTTGAAATTTTGATCACATTTTGCCGAACACCCTTGCACAATCACGGCATTCCCTATAAAATACTATGATATGAGGAAACGGTTACGCTTCAAAAAGAACAGCTGGCTGGGACGTCTGATCGGCGCGCTTGACGCGTTTGCCGCCGGCGTTCGGGCTTTCTTTTTACGAATCGCAACCTGCTTTGTGGGCATCGGCCGTTATTTTCAGCAGCTTCCCAAAAAAAGCAAGACGCAGCGCCTTGCCATCCTCGCCTCCGTCGCGGTGTCCGTGGTGGCGGTCGTCGTGCTCGTCGCGGTGCTGATCGCCGTCGGCGTGCGGCGCGGTCAGACGGCGCAGCTGATGGCGGCTGAGACGCAGTTGGAAGCATCCATGACGCCCGCGCCCTCCGTGTCCGCCACGCCCGTAGCCACGGCGCTGCCGGATGCGACGTCCACACCCGTTTGGATTGAGAAGCGGAACACCGGCGAGATCGTGACCCAGATTCAGGTGCGGCTGATGGAGCTTGGCTATCTTGACATTGACGAAACGACCGATTATTTCGGCAGCGGCACAGAATATGCGGTCAAGCTTTTCCAGCGCCAGCATGAGCTGGATCAGGACGGCATCATCGGCGCGCAGACCTTTGCCCTGATGTTCTCCGACGAGGCGCAGCCCTATGTCATGAAGGAGGGCGCCGAAGGCCGCGACGTCAAGATGCTGCAGGAACAGCTCAATGACCTTGGCTATCTCAACAAATCGGCGATTGACAGCATTTACGGCGAGGCGACGATCGCAGCCGTTAAGAATTTTCAAAAGCGTAACGATCTGAGCGCCGACGGCAAGGCGGGCGAAAAGACGCTGGCCATGCTGTATTCGGACGACGCGCGCATCTCCTACACCCTGCAAAAGCAGCAGGAGAAGGAGGAGAAGAAGGAGGATGACAAATCCTCTGTGGATACCAAGATCAGCAAGCTGATCTCCGCCGCCAAGTCGAAGATCGGCTGTGAATATGTGCTGGGCGACCGTGGCCCCACCACGTTCGACTGCTCAGGGCTGGTATATTACTGCCTGCGGCAGGCCGGGGTGTATGTCAAGCGGCTCAACGCCTCCGGTTATTCCAACAAGAGCTCATGGACCAAAATCAGCGATTACAATAAGGTCCAAAAGGGTGATTTGCTGTTCTTCCGCTCGGACTCCAGCTCCGGCGTGTCGCACTGCGGCATCTATATCGGCAGCGGCATGATGATCGACGCATCGAGCGCCAACGGAAAGGTCATGAAGCGCACGTTCACCGGCTCGGCGTATTGGAAACGAAATTTCGTATGCGCGCGCCGGCCGTGGAGCTGATCGGGCGCAAAGAGGGTGTTTACTCATTTTTTACATTCTGACGCGCCGATTTTCGGCGCGTTTATTTGCAGGAATACACATGCTATGGTATAATTATATCGATTTTTATCGCCGGATGCCGTTGGCATATCCGGACAGGACAAGGAGAATGTAGGATGACGCGATCAGAAGCCGTGATGCAGCGCATGGAGCAGGTGCTTAAGCTGGATCATCAGACGACTCTTGCCGAAGCGACCGTTCATGAGCTGCATAGTGCGCTCGGCACCGTGATCATGGGAGATATCGCAGATAATTGGTATGAAAGCCGCCATGCGCATCAGCGTGTGCGCGGCGCCTATTATTTTTCGGCGGAATATTTAACAGGCCGCATGGTCTACAACAATCTGTACGCACTGGGGCTGCTGGACGAGGTAAAGAAGGCGTTTTTGGAGCGCGGGCTGGATCTGTCAAGCCTGGAGGAGATCGAGGATTGCGCACTCGGCAACGGCGGCCTTGGCCGTCTGGCTGCCTGCTATCTCGATTCCGCCGCAACGCTGAACCTGCCGATGGACGGCTACGGCATCCGCTACAAGTACGGCCTGTTCCGTCAGAGCTTTAGCGACGGCTTTCAGACGGAGAGCGCGGACGACTGGCAGCGCTTCGGCGATCCCTGGAGCCGCCGCCGCGATACGCACGAGGTCATGGTAACCTTTGCCGATCAGACGGTGCGCGCCGTCCCGTATGACATGCCCGTGATCGGTTATGGCACGGATAACATCGGCACGCTGCGCCTGTGGCAGAGTGAGGCCGTGCAGGACTTCGATTTTCAGCTTTTTAACGAACAGGAATATGCGCTCGCCGTGCTTGAAAAGAACGCCGTCGAGGACATCACGCGCGTGCTGTATCCGAACGACACCACGCCGGCGGGGAAGAAGCTGCGCCTCAAGCAGCAGTATTTCCTGTCCAGCGCGTCGCTGCAGGATCTGATTTTCCGCTTCAAGCGGGAGAACCTGCCGATCACCCGCTTCCACGAGCAGACCGTTATCCAGCTCAACGACACGCACCCCGTCGTCAGCATTCCGGAGCTGATCCGGCTTTTGATGGCAGAGGGGATCTCGTTCGACGCGGCGTTCGACATTGCATCCAAGACATTTTCCTATACCAACCACACCGTCATGGCCGAGGCGCTCGAAAAATGGGACGTTTCGCTGTTTAGGGAGCTTTTGCCCGAGGTGTTTGACATTGTTTATCGCATCAACGCGCGCCTCTGCGAGGAGCTGATGGCCAAGAAAATGGACTGTGGCGCCTATCCGATCATTCAGGGCGAGGTGATCCATATGGCGAACCTGGTCTGCTACTGCTGCCGCACGATCAACGGCGTGGCAAAGATTCACACCGAAATCCTCAAGAACGACGTCCTCAAGGACTGGTACGCCCTGTATCCCGAAAGGTTTGTCAACGTCACCAACGGCATTACCCAGCGCCGCTGGCTGGGACTGAGCAACCCCGCGCTGGCCGCCTACATAACCGAGCGCATCGGCGACGGCTGGATCACCGATTTGAGCCGCCTTGGCGAGCTTAGGCGTTTCACCTCGGAGCAGGACGTCCGCGCGTTCGCCGCGGTCAAGCAGATCAATAAGGAGAACCTGTCGAGGCTGATTTGGCAGCGCGAGGGCGTGGAGCTGCCGCCGCATTTCCTGTTTGACGTGCAGGTCAAGCGCATGCATGAATACAAGCGTCAGCTCATGAACGCCTTTGCGATCATGGATCTGTATTTCGGGCTGAAGGACGGCACGCGCAAGGACTTTACGCCGGCCGCGTTCGTGTTTGGCGCCAAGGCGGCGCCGGGCTACATCCGCGCCAAAACCGTCATCAAGTATATCAACGAGATTGCGCGCCTGATCAATGCCGATCCTGACGTCAACGATCGGATGCGCGTCGTGTTTGTGCAGAATTACAATTGCTCGTATGCCGAGCATATCATTCCCGCGGCGGATGTGTCCGAGCAGATCTCGCCCGCCGGAACCGAGGCCAGCGGCACGGGCAACATGAAGCTCATGCTAAACGGCGCGGTGACCCTTGGCACCTATGACGGCGCCAACATCGAGATCGTCCGTGAGGCGGGGGAGGAGAACAACTACATCTTCGGCTACCGTGTCGATGAGCTCAACGCGCTCCGTCCGCATTACAATCCCAAGGCCGTCTATGAATTCACCCCGCGTATCCGGCGCGTGGTGGACACGCTGATCGACGGCACCGTGTCCGACAGCAACAGCGGCGCGTTTGCCGATCTTTATCGGTCACTGCTTGTCGGCAGCAGCTGGCAAAAGCCGGATTATTTCTTTGTGCTTCAGGAGCTGATGCCGTATATCGAGGCCAAGCTGCGCGTCAATTACGACTATCGGGACCGTGATGCGTTCACTCGCAAGGCGATGGCCAACACCGCGGCCGCAGGCCCCTTCTCGGCAGACCGTTCAGTGCGCGAGTATGCCGATAAGATTTGGCAGATTCAGCCCGTTGTCATGCGGGACACCCTCAAGCTGTTCTGATTTGCCGCGGCCTGATTTTGGCCGTCATATGCTTCATCCGGAGACGCCAGCATGCAACATGCGGCGTCTCTTTTTTTAACTGAAATACGGATATGTAACAAGATTCTTATTATGTTTTGCAAATATATTGCTGATTTACAAGTTTTTTTCAAAATAACACGAGAATGGAAGACGAATATCACGCGGATGTAATAACCAAGATGTAAGATAAAGGCAACAAGAATGAGAGGAAGAAAAAACAATGACGAACGAAATGAGCACAAAGAAAAAAGTTGGCATGACCGTTGCCGCAGCCATCGCCGTTGTTCTGTTCCTCTGCATGATGTTGAACAACGCGTGCGCCACGTTTGCCGAGACGGACGAGGGGCAAGACAGCGCCGGTGCGCAGGAAAACATCGTCCTTGCAGACAACGAGATTCCTCTGGCGGCGCCTGCCGTCGCGGTTGAGGAGAGCAAGCAGACGGTAGACACCGAGACCCCGGCAGAGCC
>CAYYUV010000018.1:0-19368 GCA_964474405.1 uncultured Oscillospiraceae bacterium | reverse complement strand
GAGCCCGAGACCCCGGCAGAGCCTGAGACCCCGGCCGAGCCCGAGACCCCGGCAGAGTCCGTCGGCAGCGCCGCCATTCGCTGGCTGCTTGCGCAGACGCAGGATTCCCAGAGCACGGTCGGCGGCTACTATGCCAATCGCAAGACCACGGGCACCTCGCTGGATTCGACGGGCATCAATTTTGCTCCTACGGTCAACACCGAGCTTGCTGCGGCGGTTGCGGGAATCTCCGATCTGGCAGGGTTCAGCTGGCGCGTGGTGCGGAATGCGGGCAAAGCGAGCTTCTCCGTGCTGTTCAGCGAGAACGGGATCACGCCGGAGGATAAGGGTGAGTCCGTCGATGCCCTGATGGGCACCACGGCCAACACCGGTATCGTTGCCGGCACCGCCGAGATCGACACCAAGCAGGTCACGCTCGCAAATGGCAAGCAGGGAGACATCGCCATCCTGTCGAGCTTTACCGCAGATCATGCAGAGGAAACGGAAGCCCCACAGAACTAAGACGGAATAACAGCAACGCCGCGACGGATCTACCCGCCGCGGCGTTTGTTATTTGGCAAAGGCGGTTGAGGATGTTCTTTTGCGCGAAATATGGTATAATGCAGCCTATGGAACAAGGAAAGAAAATGACGGTGCTCGGCGTGCTGGCGATGATTCTGTCATCGCTTCTGTTCGGTCTGAGCTTCCTGTTTACCAAGATGGTGACCAATGAGGTGCAGGGTTTTGCCCTGCTCGCCTGGCGGTTTGTGCTGGCCGCGCTTCTGATGACGCTGCTGCGCTTTATGGGCGTGTTCCGCATCCGCTTTCGCGGGAAGCCGGTGGGACGGCTGCTGCTGCTTGCGCTGCTGGAGCCGGTGATCTACTTTATTGGCGAGCTGTTCGGCATCCAGCTGACTACCGCGTCCGAAAGCGGCACGATCATCGCATGCATTCCGATCATGACGGTCATTCTGTCCGCGCTGATCCTCAAGGAGCCGCCGACGCTTCTGCAAACGCTTGGCATCGCCGCCTCCATCGCGGGCGTGGTGATGCTGGTGCTGGTGAAGGGGTTTGAGGCGTCGCTGAACGGCTGGGGCTATGCGCTGCTGCTGCTTGCGGTGCTCAGCACCGCGCTCTATACGGTGCTGTCGAGAAAGCTTGCCATGTTTTCCAGTGTGGAAAAGACCTATATGATGGCGCTGACCGGTGCCGCTGCATTCACCGTTCTTGCTCTGGCGGAGCATGGCGCGGCGGGTACGCTTCGGACGCTTGTGACGCTGCCTTTGATAAGCCCGTCGTTCCTCTTTGCCGTGTTATATCTGACCGTCGGCTGCTCGGTAACGGCGTTTCTGTGCAGCAATTATGCGATCATGGCGCTGGGCGCCGTGCGCTCGGCCTCGTTTGCGGGACTGACCACTGTCATATCCATTTTGGCGGGAGTTATTGTTTTGCGCGAGTCCTTTACGCTGTGGCAGGGCGTCGGCACCGCGCTCGTGCTTGCCGGGCTGTATACGGCCAATTTTACAAGAAAAAAGCGTGCGCCCGCGGGAAGCCCGCCCAAAGGCCATGAAGGAGCAAGTGTATGATTATGTCTTTCTTTATGTTTGTTCTGCCGGCCATCCTGCTCGCCGGCGCGATCGTGTATCTGCCATGGTATCTTTCGATTCGTATTCGGCACGGAAGGCAGACGTTTCTGTATCATTTTTTCCGCTATACGTTGGTGGGCTACGCGCTGTCGCTGCTGTATCTGACGATCCTGTGGTATTATCCGGATATCACCTTCTGCCCGGAATATCACATGCTGAACCTTGTGCCGTTTATCTGGGTGCGCGAGGTCTATGAAATGGGCGTGAAAAAGATGATAGAGCAGCTGCTGCTCAACATCGGCATGTTTGTGCCGCTCGGGCTGCTGCTGCCCCTCGTCGCGCCGAAGCTCAGGCGGTTTGTCCGGACGGCAGCGGTCGTGCTCGGCGTTACGCTGTTGATCGAAACGCTTCAGTATTTCATGGGGCGCAGCGCGGACATCGACGATGTGCTGACAAACCTTGCAGGCGGGCTTGCCGGGTATGGCCTGTACGCGCTGGCCAACCGGCTCTTTCAAAAGCGGACATGGTGGACACGTGCGCTGACGCGCAGCGGCGGAACGTCCGCGCGGAAAACGGACGGCTGACAAAAAATACACAAGCGTCCTCCCCGCAAACATGGGGAAGGACGCTTTTTTTCTTTGCGTGACTTGTGGGGCTAGGGCAGACGGCTTTGGAGCGCGCAAGGCAAATTACTTGCGATATCAACCGGCTCCCACGGATGCCCGGGATAGGTATACACCGCACGAATGACGGCGTTGCATTCCATCGCCGTCCCGGCAAGATCGCGATCCCACGCGGCGCTAAGCGCGCATGTGTTGCGGATCTCGGGCGCGGCGCCCGCCTGCTGTCCAAAGGGAACGCGCTCCGTGCGCACGCCCTCGCGGTCGGTGTAGAACAGCAGATACGACGTGTTGCGCTGCACGGCAGAAAGCAGGTAATCCGGCCACGCGTCCGTCGGGATGTGATAGTTCTGCCAGAACTTGAGACGCCAGGCGAGGGTGGCCGTGTTCTCGTATACGCCTGTCATGTCAAACACCTTGCAGAAGCGGCTGTAGGTCTTGTAGGGTTTTTTGCAGTAGACCTGCCCGCCGTAATCGTCGTTGGACTCGGCAATGATGTAGCCGTCGCTCCAGCCGTCCATGTCGTCGTCGTATTTATCGATGATGAGCATTTCGTGCAGCGTGCAGGACTGCAATATGTCGCCCGGCATCCCCTCGTAGGTGCCGACCTTGTTTTTGCCAAAGCCCTCAATGCCGCCGATGTTGCCCGTTTCACCCATCTTACCGGTGTTGCGCAGGTTCAGCGCCGCCAGACGGAAGCAGTAATGCACAAACCCGTTGCAGTGGGTGCCCGCTTCATGCTCGGCAGGCGTTCGGCCGCGGATGACGTCGTATTGCGTTTTGGAATCGTACACCGTGCCCCAGTCCGGGTTGGTGTACCAACCGTATTCGCGGACGGTCCAGTAGCCGTAAAAGAAGAAGGGGATGCGGATGCCGAACTCCTGCAGCTTGGATAAGTAGGTTGTCACGCCGATGACGACGCCCTCGCGCGTATAGATGCCGGCCTTGGATACGTTCTCCGCGACCAGCGCGTTTAGCTCCTCCACCGAGTAGTTGCAGTTCTTGGGCAGGTATTCAGACAGCGCGCAGCCCGGAAACTCGGTGTTCTCATCCTCAAAGTAGCAGTAGTATTCCTGTGGCATCTCGACCTTAGTCGGGCCGTACACGCGATCCTGCGTGTCGCGCAGCCATAGGTAATAGATGCCGGGAAACTTGGTGGTGCGGATGATCGGATCGGCATGGGTTACCCAATCGTAATTGTCAAGCGTGGGCTCCGCGTCGATCACACCCATATAATAGCCCGCAAGCGTCGCACCAGCCTCCCGGACCTCGATATTGATGATGACGCCCAGCTCAAATTCGAGCGACGACACGGACAGCTCGCTTTTGCCGTCGGCAAAAGCCAGGCCGGGCAGGAGAAGCGACGCAAGCATCACGATGACGGTTGCCAGCAGAATGGATTTTTTCATGATAACCCCCGCACCTCCCGCGTCATATTGGCTGTAAAAAACAAGAACATATACCCGTATTATAGCATCGGCGCCGCCAGCCCGCAAGCTGCGCGCCCGCGCGGGGGAAACCGATCGGATTGCAGGCACAGTCGGGCGGGATTGACCCCCGCAAGCTGCGCGCCCACACAGCGGAAACCTGCTTACCGGCGGCGCTTTTTGCGCTTTTTACTCCGGCGCGCTTCCAACCAGAGCAGCACGGCGCCCAGCACCAGCAGCCCGGCCGCAACCAGCACATAGAACAGCGTCCGATCCTCCGGCGCATCGATGCATACGTCCTCAGGCTCGGGCGTTGCCAGAGCCTGAACGGCTGCCGCGGGGTCAGGCGTGGCCGTAGGCGCCGGCGTGGGCACGGCCGTAGGCGTCGGGGTGGGCGTAGGTTCAACCGTCGGCTCGGGCGTCGGGACAAAGTTTGAAAGCAGCTCGTCCGGGATGTTCTCCAGAAAATCGTTCTTTTCCGCGTCGTCGCCGACGGTGGAAAATTTCAGCCCGTACAGGCGGCAGTCATATCGGTTGGATTGAAGCTGAACAAGCCAGTTGCTGCGCTGGGATTTGTGGAAGGCATACGCCTCCTGCGCGATTTCAAAGGCGGTTTTTCCGTCAAACGAAGCAAGCGGCGTATCAAAATCGAGCCGGATCTGGTTCTCAGGGTACAGATGCAGATAGAGCTTCTTGATCTGCCAAACGCCGTATTCCGCCGCAGTATCCGGATATGACTCCGCATCGGCGGCGCAAACGATCGCCTTTTGTACGTCGCGCGCGACCAGCACATGCCCCGGGTTGCCGTATTCGCCCTCCGGATCATGTGTGATCACGACCTCCGGCTGAAACCTTCGGATCTGTTCGGTGATTTTCTCGCAGAAACGCAGCCGTTGCTCGTCCTCGGTAAAGAAGATGACCGGCAGCGTCGTCATGCCGCTGTATCGCAGTCCTGCCAGCGCTTCCGCCGCGCGGTTGCGCTCCGGCACATAGCAATAGACCACCTGCACGCGGCAGCCGCGTTCGGTGGCATAGGTCGGGATGATGCCGCCCATCATCACAAGCTCGTCGTCCGAGTGTGCGACGATCAGCATTATGTCGCATTTTTCCGGCGCAGGCTCCCACAGCAGAATGCCGTCGGGCAGGCGATCCTTCTCATAAAAGTGCCATTCGGTCAGCTCGCACTCGTCATGCACGGTCAGACGGACGCCGTAACAGCCCTCCGGAATCTCCAGATAGCCGCGAACCCCCTCGTCCGTGCGTGTGACCTCGCTGATGACGGCGCGGTTCGCATCCAGAAAGGCAAACGTGCAGCTTTTGGGGCAGAGATACCATTCCCAGTACGTCAGGCCGACCGGAACCTCATCCGTCCAGTAATACGCACCGGTGCTCTCCGCCTTGAGATGCGCGTTGGAGCTGCAGTTGTTGTCGTACAGGCGCGTGGGATAGTTGCAAAAGCCCTTCAGATCGGCTTCACACCGATCGTTCAGCGGCGCGGGCGGCGTCTCTTTTGCGCCTTCGCCAAGCGCCCGCCGGGGCGTCGCCACGGTAAGGATAAGGGCCGCAAGCAGCATCGCCGCCAGGAGTCCCCGCCGCAGACGGGCGGATTCTACACAATTCTCCATCATACCCTATGTCATATCATCCCCACGCACACCTTGTCAAGCGTGCGTAGGGGACTTGCGCGTTTTCCCTAGTCCTCATCGTCGGGGATCAGAGCGTCCTCTTCCTCGGCCTCATCCTCCCAATCCGGGTTCACCTCGACCAAAAGCCGCGTGACGCGCAAGTTGGTTTTTTTGAGGATGGTGACGGTCAGATCTTCAAAGACAAAGCTTTCCTGCAGCTTCGGATAGCCGCCGAGCTTCTCGACAGCCCAGCCGCCGACGGTGGCGTTGTCGTCGTCCTCGTCTTCCTCTTCCTTGTCAAACTCGTCCAGAAAATCGGCCAGACGCATGTCGCCGTCCACCTCGTAGCGGTTTTCGCTAAGCTCCACAAACTCCGTCACGACATCGTCGGTCTCGTCCCAAATGTCGCCGACGAGCTGTTCCAGCACGTCCTCCATCGTCAGCACGCCCATCGTGCCGCCGTATTCGTCGGTAACGACGACCATGTGCCGCTTTTTGCGGCGCATCAGCTTAAGAACGTCCGGCAGCGGCATGGTCTTGTGGACAAACTCCGCCGGCATCAGCAGCCGGTCAAGAGCCGCATCCGGATCCTTCACCAGCTCCTTATACAGATGGTTCAGATGCAGGATGCCGATGATGTTGTCCGGCGTATCGCGGTAGACCGGGAGCCGCGTGTAGGGCGATGCAAACGCGATCTTGAGCTGCTCATCACGCGGGTCGTCCGCGTCGATGGCGACCATGTCTACACGCGGCGAAATGATCTCGTATGCCAGCACGTCGTCAAAATCCAGCGCGGACTGCAAAAGGTCGCAGGTATCCTCATCCACAACCCCCTCGTCCTCGACCGTTTCGAGAATGGTCTCGAGATCGTCCTCGGTGACGAAGCTGACGTTGTCCGCCCGCTTTCTCCACAGCCGCGACAGCAACCGGATCAGCTGATCCAGCACAAACGTCAGCGGCCAGGTCAGAATGAGCCAGACGGACAGCGGCCCGGAAAGGGCAACGGCGACGCTCTCCGGCCGCTCGGCGGCGAAAATCTTTGGCATGATCTCGCCAAATGTAATGATGAGCAGCGTCATCACCGCGGAGGCGACCCAGGCGCCGTTTTCACCCATCAGCGCGATGGCGATCGAGGTTGCCAGCGAGGCAGACAGAATGTTGACTAAATTGTTGCCGACCAGCGTACCAATCAGCGCGCGGTCATACCCCGCGCGGATGCGGCAGGCCAGACGGTATCCGCCGCAGCGGTGCTGTTCGGCTTTGGCGCGCAGGCGCGTTTCATGCAGCGTAGTGTAAGCCGTCTCCGCGGCGGAAAAGAACGCCGAGATGATCAGACAGACAACGATTAAGGCGATATTCAGTGCGGTACTCATGCCAACTGCTCGCCTCCCACGTCATCCTCATCGTAGATCTCGCCGACCAGCTCTTCGAGGATATCCTCGACCGTTATGATGCCGAGGAGCTTTTCGTTCTCGTCGCGCACAACGGCGATGTGCGTCTTGCGCGCGGACATGGCCTCAAGGAGCGCGTCGATCGGGATGCCCTCCTGCACAAAGTGCGGCTTATCCATCACGCGCAGTAGCGATACATGCCCGCTGCGGCGGATATACTCACGCAGATATTTGCGGATCTGCAACACACCCACGACCGCGCCCGTCCCGTCCACCACCGGCAGGCGGGAATGGCAGCTGCCGTCAATCAGCGCGGCGATCTCCCGCGGGGACATGGCGGTGCTCACGCACTGCACCTGGCTCCAGGGTGTATAGGCCTCGCCGACCTCGGTCTCGGTAAACTCCAGCGCAGACTGCATCAGCTCGCTCTTCTCGTCGTCGATCGCGCTGTCCTGCTGGATGCTGCGGATAATGGTGTGCAGCTCATCCTCGGTCACAGTCGGATCGTCCTGACTTTCAAGGGGGCGGAAAAGCTTCTTTAGGCCGTTCGTCATCGCGGTGAACACCTTTACCACGGGCGACAGCGCGCGCATCAGCACAAGCAACGACGACGCCACAAACAGGGCAAACCGTTCGTTGCAGGCCTTGCTGATGGATTTGGGTATCATTTCCGCCAGAAGAAACACGATCAGCGTCGTCACAATCGAGGTAAGCCCAACCACGCCCGCGCCCCAAAGACGCGTTGCAACAAGCGTCGCCAGCGAAGCGCAGCCAATTTGCATGATGTTTGTGCCGATCAAGATGGTGGAGAGCGCCTGATCAAAATGATCCAGAATGTATAGGACCCGCCGCGCGCGCTTGTCTCCGTTGTCCGCCATGCTCATGATACGGATCCGGTTGACGGAGGATAGCGACGTCTCCGCGCCTGCGAAGTATGCGCCGCCTACAAGCAGCAGCAGGAAAAAAATGAGTAGCCCGAATGGAAAATCACCTATCGGTATAGGGCTACTGGGACTACTGTCCAACAAAAACCACCTCACTTTGCAAGAATATGACGACATTATAAAGGATGTTTCAACAATTATCAATGGGAATTTTGCGCGTCTATTCATTTCGCAATAAGAAGGACGGCCGGGGGCGCATGCATAGCCCCTTCGGCCGTCCGGATTCGCCTCTGCCTAGTTGGTATCCGACCCGGTGTTATAGACAGGATCATCCACCGTAGGCACCGCGTTGGAATAGCCCCAGACCAGCCCGTCCGGCAGACCGCGCTGCTTGCTCCAGTCCGCCTTGTCGCCGTGATGGTTGAGCTGCTCGCCCATGAAAATCATGGCGGCCGACACGCCGCCGTCGAGGTTATAGGCCTCAATGCAGCCCTCCGCCACGAACATATCCGCAAACTCGTCGAGCGTGATGCCCCGGCTGTATTCCGGCCGGCGGCCGTCCACCACGATCGCCACAAAGTGTCCCGGCTCGATCATGCCGACGCCGGTGCGCGGGTTGTCCTTGTACAGGCGGTTGATGGAGACGCGCGCGCCGCGCTCGCCGCCGGATATGAGGATTGGGCCGAAGGAAAACGCGTTCTCCACGCCGCTTTGCAGCAGCTCGCCCACGGAAACCGTGCCCTTCTCATAGGTTTTCATCGTCAGCGTTTCGGGGAAAAACGCCACACAGCTCTCCCGACCCTCCGACCGCAAAAACACCTTGCCCTGCCGGATCAGGATGCCCTTGAGATCGCGATCCATGTTCAGAAGGTTGTCCCCCGTGATCAGCAGCACCGCCTTGTTCTGTCGCGCCAGCTTCCACGGAATCATGGAGAACATGCCGGAATAGTTGGGGGATGCGATGACGCTGCGGAACGAATCGATATCGCGCAGATAGATGTGCGCGACAAACCATACCAGCGGATCGTCGCTCTGATGCCGTTCGATCTCGATGGCGAGCACCGGCGAGCGGTAGGACCAGACGCCTTTTTCATCGTCAACGGAAACGGTCTCCGCTTCCTCGCTGTCTGCGGGCAGGAATTTGTCGTCAAACGCCCCGGCTGAGACAGGCGTCACTGGCTCCTCCGCGGGCTCCTCCGTAGGTTCCTGCGTGGGCTCCGCTGTCGGCGTTTCCGCAGGCGTTTCGGTCGGCACGGCGGTAGGCTCCTCGACAGGGGTTGGCGCGGGCGTTTCGGCGGATACCGCGGCGGTGGGCAAAAGCCCGCCCGTCATGGCGGAAACGCCGATCAGCACGCCGCACAGAATCCCCGCCGCAAGCAGCGGAATCAGCGCGATCAAAAGCGCGGCGGGCGTCCCCTTCTTCTTTTTAATTGCGCCAAACAGGCACAGCAGCACCAACGTGATGACAAGCCCCGCGCAAAGGATCACGCCGTATACAAGCCGGTTACCAGACAGAATGCCTGCAATCGGCGGCAGCTCCGCCCCGTCCGCCGGCTCCGCCGTGACGGTCTGCGTGGGCGTGGGCGAAGGCGTGGGTGTGGGCGAGGGCGTAGGCGTGGGCGACGGGGTTGGCGTAGGCGACGGCTGCGGCGTAAACAGCGGCGCATATTCGATATGCTCCATTAGATCGTTGCCGGCTGTGTCCGCACCCACTGCGGATTGAAGCAGCGTATAGCTGTTGTCCGTGGTCATCACGCGCAGATACTGCCGCGTCAGAATAAAGCCGGAAAAGATGCTTTCGGCCTGCTGGACGGCGGTTTTTCCGCCAAAGCGCCACAGCGGCGCGTCATAGGTCAGCACGGTCGCGGCTTCCCCGGTTCCGTGCAGATAAACTTTTTGCGGGACAAACGGATTCTCCTTGGCGGCGGCTGCGCGTGCAACGGCATCAACGACAACGGTCGAGGTGACCGATGTGGCCGCCAGATCCAGTTCGGAATCTCCGGCGGCGGCATGCGTTACGATCACATCCGGCCGGATCTGTTGCAGCATCAGCGCTGTGGAGGCGTTCGCCTGCGCCTTGCCCCAGTCCACGTTGATGCTGGATGCATCGCTTGCGCCCCGGTCGGCAAACCCCATACAGTAGGGGTATACGGTCTGACCCATCTCCCACAGCGCGCACAGTGCCTCCTGCGCACGGCGGCGCGTCCGCCAGGACATATACAGGATGTTCACATCCACGCCGTTTGCCAGCAGATGCGGGTACAGCCCGCCAAAGCACTCCAGCACGTTCCCCGGATAGGCGGCGACAATCAGCACGTCCGGCCCGGCCTCGGGCAGGGTCCAGCGCTGAACGGTATCCGGCAGCGTGCCCGTACCAAAGACGGAAACGGTGGACAGTGCGCCGGCAGCCGTAGCGTATACGGTAAAGGATGCGGCCTCCGCCGGCAGCGTGTGGTACATATTGAGAAAAGCGGGTGTGATTTCCTCATCAGACAGCACGGCGTCCGCGCTGTCGCGCACCGTCAGCTGATAGGCTTCCGGCAGCGCCTGCCATTCAAGGACGACGCCCTGCGCGGTTTCCGGCAGCGTGACCGCAAGCTGCTCGCCCAGCTTCAGCTCCACATACGTTGCGGCGGAACCGTCGGTCAGGTTTTCGGCATAACCGGCAGCGCGCTCAGGCAGCGTAACGGTGCAGCTCTCGGTGATGTCGCGCGCCGTGACGGCGTCCGCGTCCCCGCTGAGAGCAAAGGAGGGCAGCGCGACGGAGCCGATCAGCAGCGTGGCGCAGAGGAGTAGGATTCTCGTTCGTTTCATGCTTCTGTTTTAAGGGCGGCTAAGCCAACAGCTCCAGCCGCCCCACCTTCCGTGTTATGATCAGATTCTGGTATAGCCGGACTCGTTGACAAAGCCGTCCAGCTTGCGCCCGCTCTTGCAAAGCGGGCAGTCGTCGGAGGGATAGGTGTGATAGGAGGGCAGGTCGTCCGGCGAAAACAGCCGCTTGACGGCGATGCCGCCGCTCTCCTCCACCGCGGAGAAGATGGCCGCGACGCCCGCGAGGTTTGCGCCGTAATAGGTCAGGCATTCGACCGCGCGGCTGAGGCTCCGGCCGGTGGAGACCGTGGACAGAAGCAGCACCACCTGCTTGCCGGTCACATACTCCTGAACGTCGTCGTTGAAGGTCAGCTGGTTGTTGGAGTTGATGCGTGGCCGGATGACCGCGATGTTGCGCCCTTCGTTGACGCTGCGGTGGCTGTAATTGGACAGGGCGTCGGCCAAAAAGGCGCCCAGCACCTGCGTGTATTCGATACACACAAGGGTGTCCACCGGCGTCATTTGATAGTGGTAGGCAAGCTCCTTGGCGGCTGCCTTTGCCGTGTTGTGGTTAATGCGGATGTTGGACAGATTGATGTAATGATCCACATGTGCGTGACTGGTGGCGAAATGCCCCGGACAGATCTGCAGTTTGATCTGGCTGTTGCCCTTCGCGGCGATGAATTGCCCTCTCAAATTCATGTGTATGCGCCTCCTTCCGCCCATTTGGCTGATAAAGCATTATATCACATGGTATTTTCCTATTCAATACTCCAGTCGACAGGCGTCTGGCCGGAGCGTGTCAAAATCTCGTTCGCGCGGGAGAAGTGTCGGCAGCCAAAGAACCCGTTGTATGCCGAAAGCGGGCTCGGATGCGGCGCTTCCAGCTTGATGTGAATGGGGTTTTCAATGATGCGCGCCTTGTTCCGCGCATGCGCGCCCCACAGCAGAAAGACGACGGGCGTCGTTTTTTTGTCCAGCTCCGCAATCACACGATCGGTAAAGGTCTCCCAGCCATGTCCCTTGTGGCTGTTGGGCTGATGCGCGCGCACGGTCAGCACGGTGTTGAGCAGCAGCACGCCGCGCTCCGCCCAGCAGGTCAGCTCCCCGTGCGGCGGCGCGGCAACGCCCGTATCGGCGGTAAGCTCCGAAAATATATTTTTCAGCGACGGAGGCGGTTCCACCCCCTTTTTGACGGAGAAGCAGAGCCCGTGCGCCTGCCCCTCGCCGTGATACGGATCCTGCCCCAGGATCACCACACGCGTGTCGGCATAGGAGGTAAACCGCAGCGCGTTGAAGATATCGTACATATTTGGGTATATTTGTTGGTTTTTGTACTCTTCCAGCAGGAATTGCCGCAGCTGTTGGTAATAGGGCTTTGAAAATTCGTCTCCGAGAATCCGATCCCAGTCGTTGTCAAGATGCACCATGGGCAAGCCCTGCCTTTCGCGGTTTTTTTACAGTATAGCAGGGTTTTGCCGCGTTTTCAACGCGCGCGCGTTGCTTGACGATGCCATGGAAAGCGGCTATACTAAAATAAACAAATCAATCAGAGACGCCAATGATATAGGGAGGTCACAAGCATGAACAACGCCTATTATTCGATCCCCCAGCCATATAACGAACCGATTCACACCTATCTTCCGGGCAGCGCCGAGCGCGCGACCCTGAAGGCCGAGCTTTCGCGCCAGGCTGCGGAGGTCGTGCGTATCCCTCTGCTCATTGGCGGCAAAGAGGTGTGGACCGATACCGTGATGCAGGTGCGGATGCCGCACGATCACCGGCATGTGCTGGCGGAGTTTTGTCTGGCGGGAGAGCGCGAGCTTGGCGCCGCGGTGGACGCAGCCCTGGCCGCCAAGGCCGCATGGGAGACCCTGCCGTTTGAGCATCGGGCGGCCATCTTTTTGAAGGCGGCCGATCTGTTGGCCGGCCCGTACCGTGACCGGATCAACGCGGCCACGATGCTGGGACAGAGCAAGACGGTCTTTCAGGCAGAGATCGATTCCGCCTGCGAGCTGGCGGATTTCTTCCGCTACAACGCCCGTTATGCCGCGGATATCTATGCGGAACAACCGGAGAACAGCCGCGGCGTGTGGAACCGGGTCGAATACCGCGCGCTGGACGGGTTTGTCATGGCGCTGACGCCGTTTAACTTTACCTCTATCGGCGGCAACTTGCCGTCCGCCCCCGCGCTGATGGGCAATACCGTGCTGTGGAAGCCGTCGTCTACGGCGGTGCTCAGCAACTATTATGTCATGCGTCTGCTGATGGACGCGGGGCTGCCCGCCGGCGTGATCAACTTCATTCCGAGCCGGGGGACGGACATCTCCCGCTTTGTCCTGCCGCATCCGAAGCTGGCGGGGTTCCACTTTACCGGTTCGACCGCCGTGTTCTCGGGCGTGTGGACGACCATTGGCGAGCACATTTTCACCTATGCCTCCTATCCCCGGCTGGTCGGGGAGACCGGCGGAAAGGATTTCATCTTTGCGCATCCCACGGCCGATCCCGATGCGCTCGTGGCCGCGATGGTGCGCGGCGCATATGAATATCAGGGGCAGAAATGCTCCGCCGCGTCGCGCGCGTTTGTCCCCGCGTCGTTGTGGGACGAGGTCAAAGCAAAGGCGCTGGGCATCATAAAGACGCTCAAGATGGGCGATGTGCAGGATTTTTCGACGTTCCTTGCGGCGGTCATCGACGAGGCGTCGTTTGACAATATCGCAAGATATATCGACTATGCAAACGCGTCGCCGGACGCCGAGGTGCTCTGCGGCGGTTATGACAAGAGCGTGGGTTATTTTATCGAGCCGACGCTGATCCGTGCGCTGAAGCCCGATTTTGAGACCATGCGCACCGAGCTGTTCGGGCCGGTGCTGACGGTCTATGTCTATCCCGATGAAAAGCTGGACGACACCATTGCGCTCTGCGACAGCGCGACCGCGTATGCGCTGACCGGCGCCATCTTCTGCCGTGACCGCGCCGAGATCGTGCGCATGGAGCGGGCGCTGAAGGACTGCGCCGGCAATTTCTACATCAATGACAAGCCGACCGGCGCGGTGGTGGGACAGCAGCCGTTCGGCGGCGCACGCGCCTCCGGCACCAACGATAAGGCGGGCAGCGCCCTGAACCTGTATCGCTGGATCAGCCCGCGCACCATTAAGGAGACGTTTGCCCCGCAGCTCGGAATCGAATACCCATATATGTCCGAGCCGTAACAGATCAGAAAAAAAGCTGCGTTTGCGCGGCTTTTTTGATGCTGCCGCGCGGAGGTCTCCGCGTGAGGGCGGCATGCTTTTTTTGTCATGTATCTGTTGGAAAGAAGGGAAGGGAAGCATGAGAATCGACCAGCATCCGATCCTCTCGTTTTCGCATGGGCCGGAGGTGTCGTTCACCTTTGACGGTGCGCCCATGCGCGGCTACGAGGGGGAATCCATTCAGGCGGCGCTGCATGCAAACGGCGTGGTTCAGCTTGGGGAAAGCCATCAGATGCACCGTCCGCGCGGGTTTTACTGCGCCATCGGTAATTGCTCCTCGTGCATGATGGTGGTGGACGGCGTCCCCAACGTAAAGACGTGCATCACGCCGCTTCGGGACGGCATGCGCGTGGAAACCCAGCGGGGAAAGGGGGAGCTATTGCCGTGACAGAGACAGAACTTCTCATCATCGGCGGCGGCCCCGCGGGGCTTTCGGCGGCGATCGCGGCGGCAGAGGCGGGCGCGCGGGTGCTCGTGCTCGAGCGCGGGCAGAGGTCCGGCGGCCAGCTCGTCAAGCAGACGCATATGTTCTTCGGCTCGGAGAAGCAGCATGCCTCCGTCCGCGGTGTGGACATTCCGGAGCTGCTTTTTTCCCGCATCGACGCGCTGCGCGACCGGATCGAGATCCGCACGGACACCACTGCCTTGGGCATCTATGAGGACGGCGTGGTGACCGCCATGCACCGTGAGGATCGCTATGAATTATTCCGGCCGCAGGCCATCCTGATCGCGACCGGCGCAACAGAGAAGACGCTTGCCTTTCCGAACAACGATCTGCCGGGCATCTACGGCGCGGGCGCGGTTCAGACGCTCATGAACGTATACGGCGTTATGCCGGGCAAAACGGTGCTGATGGTGGGCGCGGGCAATATCGGCCTGATCGTCAGCTATCAGCTGATGCAGGCAGGGGTCAGGGTCGCCGCGATTCTGGACGCCGCGCCGCGCATCGGCGGGTATCTGGTGCATGCGGCCAAGGTGCGGCGCATGGGCGTGCCGATTTTGACCGGGCACACGGTGTTGCGCGCCGAGGGGGACGGACGGCTGGAGCGCGCGGTCATCGCCGCGGTCAACGAACGGTTCTTGCCCGTTGCCGGCACCGAAAAGACCGTAGAGGCGGATGTGATGTGCATCGCCGTCGGCCTTTCGCCGATGACGGAGCTGATGCAGATGGCGGGCTGTGAGACGGCCTATATTCCGCAGCTTGGCGGCACGGTGCCGCTGCGCGGGACGGATTATCAGACCACGCGCCGCGGCCTGTTCGTCGCGGGCGACTCTGCGGGTGTGGAGGAGGCCTCCTCCGCGATGGTGGAGGGCGCGCTGGCCGGGCTTTGCGCGGCAGCGTCCTGCGGACATCGGGCGGAAGATTATTACGAGCGCCGGGCGGAGCTTGAGACGCAGCTCAAATCGCTGCGTGGCGGGCCGGCCGGCAGGAACATCAATGACGGCATCGCCAAACTGATGCAGATGGGGGGCGCGCATGAGCATTGAGCAGACCGGCATTCCGGAGGCGGAGATGATCAGGGAAAAATTTGCCGCTCCCGAACGGCTGAAGAAGGGGCGCGTGGCCGTTGTCGAGTGCTATCAGCGCATTCCGTGCAACCCGTGCCAGAGCGCCTGCCCCAAGCAGGCGATCCGCATCGGCGCGGACATCAACAATGTGCCCGTGCTCGATCCCGAGCGGTGCAGCGGCTGCGGGCTGTGCGTGTCGCGCTGCCCGGGGCTTGCGATCATACTGGCCGCGCTGTCGGATGATCGGGCGGAGCTGACGCTGCCGTATGAGTTTTTGCCGCTGCCTGCGGCGGGCGATACGGTCACCGTGCTGGATCGCGCCGGCAAGGCTGTTTGCCCGGCCGTGGTGGAGGCGGTGCTTGCGCCGGGGTCGTGCGACCGCACGCCGCTCGTTCGTTTGTCGTTTGACGCGGCGTTTCTGTATGAGGTGCGGCATCTATCTTTGGAGGTACCGGTATGAGCGAGCAGGAAACAACGATCCTTTGCCGCTGCTCCGACGTGACGCAGGAGCGCGTGCGTGAGCTCATCGCCGCGGGGTATACCTCGTTCGATGAGATCAAGCGGCTGACGCGCGCGGGCATGGGCCCGTGCCAGGGCAAGACCTGTCAGCAGCTGATTTTGCGGGAGCTTGCGCTTTTTACCGGCAAGCCTGTCGCCGAGCTGACCTGCCAGACCACGCGTCCGCCTGCTGTGGGCGTGCCGCTGTATCTGATTGCAAAGGAGGCAAACCAGCATGTCGATAACGGCTGATGTCGTGATTGTGGGCGGCGGGATATCCGGCTGCTCGATCGCGTTCCGCCTGGCTGAGGCGGGGGTGAAGCACATCGTGGTGCTGGAAAAGCGCTTTGTCTGCGGCGGGTCCACCGGCGCATGCGGCGCGGGTGTCCGCATGCAGTGGGGGACGGAGATGAACTGCCGTTTCTCCAAATACAGCATTGAGTTTTATGAGCATGTGGAGGACACGCTTGACTATCGCGACGGCGTGGAGTTCAAGCAAAAAGGCTATCTGCTGATTGCTGACACCGAGCGGGAGATCAAGCAGTTTGAAAAGAACATTGAGGTGCAGCATGCCTGCGGCATTCCGTCGCGGATGGTGACGCTGGATGAGGCGCGGCAGATGGTGCCGCATCTCAACACCGATATCCTTCGCGGCGCCGCGTATTGCGGCCGGGACGGCTTTTTGAACCCGTTCAAGACCACCGACGCCTTCCGCCGCGCGGCGGAGCGGCTTGGCGTCGTCTTCCGTTCCGGCGAAACGGTTACGGCGGTCGGCGTGGAGGGCGGACATGTCTACAAGGTCGTAACCGACAAGGAAACGATCTATACCCGCACGGTGGTTGATGCGGCGGGCGGGTTTGCGGGCGATATCGCCGCCATGGCGGGGCTTTCGCTGCCGCTTTACCGGGAACGGCATCAGATCCTGGTGACCGAGCCCGTGGCGCCGCTGCAGGATCCGATGGTGATGGCGTTTGGGCTGAACCTGTATGTGCAGCAGTCCCCGCACGGCTCGTTCATTATGGGTCGCGGCGACAGCAGCGAGCCGCGCGACGGCCGCGTGACCGCCTCGTGGGAGTTTTTGCGGGAGATGGCCGTGACGATCGATCGCGTGCTGCCGCTGATCGGGAGACTTCGTGTCGTCAGACAGTGGGCGGGGCTTTACACCATGTCGCCGGATCGCCAGCCGATCTATGACAAGAGCGCGGAGGTTGAAGGGTTCTATCTCGCGGCGGGCTTCTCCGGCCACGGGTTCATGTTCGGCCCTGTCACGGGCGTGGTCATGCGGGATCTCATTCTTGGCGGCACGCCCGCGCTCGACGCCACGCCGCTTGCATTGTCCCGGTTTGCCGAAGGCCGCCTGTGCCAGGAGCCGGCGGTCGTTTAGCGCGTTTTTTAACATCAATCGCACCCTGTTGCATCAAAAAAGACCCCGTTCAGACACAGCGTCGGACGGGGCCGCTTTTTCTTGTGCTATTTCATGCCCACGCCGCCGTCTCAGGTTTTTGTGCGGCTTCTGGATATGAGCGCGAACAGGTATCCAAACAGGATGGCCGCCGCCACGCCGCCCGCCGTGGCCGTGATGCCGCCGGTAAACGCGCCCAGCACGCCCTTTTCCGCCGCGCCCTTGAGCGCGCCCTGCGCGAGCGCATGCCCAAAGCCGGTCAGCGGCACCGTCGCGCCCGCCCCGGCAAAGTCCGCCAGCGGGGCATACAGCCCCACCGCGCTCAGGACGACGCCCGCGGTGACAAACAGCACCAGAATCCGCGCGGGCGTCAGCCGCGTCAGCGAGATCAAGAGCTGACCCACGACGCAGATCGCGCCGCCGATCAAAAAGGTCCACAGATAGATCATCGGTTCCATGCTTTACTCCTCATGCTCCAGCACCAGCGCGTGCGCGATGCCGGGAATGCTCTCGCCCTGCATGCTGCTGGTCGGGCTCATCAGCGCGCCGGTCGCCAGAAACAGCATCCGGCGGATCTCGCCGCTTTCCAGCTTTGGCAGCAGATAGCACGCCATGGTCACCGCCGAACAGCCGCAGCCGCTGCCGCCGCAGTGGTACTTCTGTTCCGGGTGGTAGATCATGTTCCCGCAATCCAGATGCCGCCCCGACAGATCCACGCCGCGCTCCATGCACAGGGTATAGAGCATCTCCGCGCCGAACCTGCCAAGGTCGCCTGTCACGATCACGTCGTAATCCGCGGGCGTCCGATGCATGTCCGCCAGGTGCGCGGTGATCGTTTCGCAGGCGGCGGGCGCCATGGCTGCGCCCATGTTGTTGGCGTCCGATATCCCGAGGTCGATCACCTTTCCGACGGTGGCCGCGCGTACGCAGATATGCGAAAAAATCGGCACCGGCGGCAGCGTATGCGATACGAGCAGGCAGCCCGCGCCCGTGACGGTGCGCTGCGCGGTGGGCGGGGAGGTGGTGCCCATCTCAAGCGGATAGCGGTATTGCCGCTCCGCCGTCGAAAAATGACTGCACGCCACACAAGCGGCGGGCTCGAGATAACCGCCGTCGCAGAGCGCGCTGCCGATCAAAAGCGATTCCGCCATGGTAGAGCACGCGCCGTACAGACCAAGGTATGGCACGCCGAGCTGACGCGCCGCAAAGTTTGCGGTGATGATTTGATTGAGCAGATCGCCCGCGTACAGACAGCCGATGTCGTCCTTCCCGAGCCCCGCCTTGTTGCAGCAGAGGCGCACCGCGTTCTCAAACATGCGGCATTCGGCCTGTTCAAAGCTGTCCAGTCCCATTTTGTCGTCGCCCATCACGACGTCGAAGCAGGCGCCGAGCGGCCCGTCCGCCTCTGCCTGACTGACGATGGCCGCGGAGGAGATGATCCGCGGCGCGCTGGGAAACACAAGCGATCGGCTGCCTCTGTGTTTTTCGAGCATAGTACCTCCCTTGGTATCCGCATTTTCCGTTATTGTGCGCGGCCGCTCTTGATTTATGCCCAAACATACAAAAACGCCGTCGGATTCACGCTGCGGCGCTTTCAGGCATAGTATGGATTATCCATGTATTTGGATGAATTTTCTCGGATGGAGGAACGGCATGAATCAGCAAAATGGTACTTGCGGCGGCAGTTGCTGCTTCCCGGGCAAGCAGCCGGCCGTGGACCCCGTGGGCATGGATCGTGTGGTGTCGGCCGGCGAGGTCTGCATGGACGATGTCTGCGGCGAAAGACCCGAAACCGGTGGGTGTGCACTCTACACAATTTATTTTCCTTCCCAGGTATACCGCGCGGGCTTCTGCCCTGATGAGGCTTACCGGTGCGGCACCCTGTTCCCTGAACTTGTCTCCCATTACCCGACGTGTGAGGTGTGACGTATGGAAATGACGCAATCCTGCCTGCTGCAAAAGATCGGCGAAGCGCGCTTCGCCTGCGTTGAGCTGCAGCTGTATCTGGACACGCATCCCGACGACGCGGCTGCGGAGACTGATTTCAACTGTTACGCGGAGAAGCTGCAGCGTCTCATCGCGCTGTATGAGCAACAGTACGGGCCGCTGATGAACTTCGGCGAATCCGCCATGCAAAACGGCGCCTGGGTCTACCAGAAGTGGCCGTGGGAACTGTAAGGAGGGACAGCGCATGTGGATCTATGAAAAACGTTTGGAATACCCGGTTCAGATTACCCGACCGGATCTCGGTATGGCAAAGCTTTTGATGGCGCAGTACGGCGGCCCGGACAGCGAGCTTGGCGCCGCCCTTCGCTACCTGTCTCAACGCTACTCCATGCCCGACGACCGCGTCAAGGCCACCTTAACCGATATCGGCACGGAAGA
>CAYYUV010000017.1:0-33729 GCA_964474405.1 uncultured Oscillospiraceae bacterium | reverse complement strand
GCGACAGCTTTTACATACTACCACCTCCCTTTACCATTGTCAAGCTGTTTTTTGAAACTTTTTTAGGCAAGTTTATTTTTTTCCAATTTGCTTGAAATCTATACCAAATGTACATGTTTTTTATCGGCTTTGCACAGGAATAACCGGTGTGCAATGCTGCCCGTTTGCGGTGTTGCCGATTATTGACAAACGACATGGGATTGGATAATATTAATAAGTTAAAGCTGTATTTACAAAAGGAGAACTGTATGCGTTCATTGACGAGCCGCGAGCTGCGGCAGCTATACTTGGACTTTTTTCGCTCCAAGGATCACACGGTGATCGAGAGTGCCTCTCTGATCCCCGAGAACGACCCAAGCGTGTTGTTTACGACCGCTGGCATGCATCCTCTGGTTCCCTATTTGATGGGGGAAAAGCATCCCGCCGGCACACGGCTCTGTGATGTGCAGAAATGCGTGCGCACCGGCGATATCGACGAGGTCGGTGACAGCTCGCACCTGACTTTCTTTGAAATGCTTGGTAACTGGTCGTTGGGCGATTATTTTAAGAAGGAATCAATCGCCTATTCCTGGGAGTTTTTGACGGACGAAAAGTGGCTTGGAATCTCCAAGGACAAGCTGTATTTCACCTGTTTTGAAGGCGACGCCGATGCGCCGCGGGACACGGTTTCCCACGACCGCTGGATCGAGATGGGCGCGGATCCTTCTCATATTGTATATTTGCCGAAAAAGCACAACTGGTGGATCGCCGGTCAAACCGGCCCCTGCGGCCCCGACACCGAGATCTTCTACGACACCGGCAAAGCGCCATGCGGACCTGAATGCCATGCGGGCTGCGACTGCGGCAAATATCTGGAGATCTGGAACAACGTATTTATGGAGTTCAACAAAGTCGCCGAGGACACCTATGTCCCGTTGGCTCAGCAGAACGTGGACACTGGCATGGGGCTTGACCGAACCATCGCCACGTTGCAGGGGGTGGAAAGCGTATATGATACGGACGCCTTTACCGAGCTGATGAACGAGATAGCAAGTCTGTCCGGCAAGCAGTACCGTGACAACGCGGACACCGTCAAAGCGTTTCGCATCATTGCAGATCATATCCGCTGCGCCACGTTCCTGCTGGGCGATCCGAACGGCGTCAAGCCGTCGAACCTGGGGCAGGGCTACATCCTGCGGCGGCTGATCCGCCGCGCTATCCGATTTGCGATGCAACTGGGGATCTCAGACAACTCGCTGCCGAAACTGGCAGCAAAGGTCATCGATCAGTACGGTGGGTTCTATACCGAGCTTGAACGCAACCGCACGCTGATCCTGTCCGAGCTGGAGAAAGAAGAGGCGCGGTTTGAACATGCGCTCAAGAACGGCATGCGCGAATTTCAGAAGCTTTTGCCCACGCTCGAAGGCAGGCAGATCGACGGCGTCAATGCTTTTCATTTATATGACACCTACGGATTCCCGATTGAACTGACGGCCGAGCTGGCAGCCGAACAGGGATATACTGTCGACCGCGATGGCTTTGACACCGCGTTTCGCGCGCACCAAGAGCTATCGCATGCCGGCGCCGAGCAGAGTTTTAAGGGCGGGCTGGCCGAGAGCAACGAGCAGACGGCGCAACTGCATACGGCGACGCATCTTCTACATGCAGCGCTGCGCAAAGTCTTGCAGGACAATAACATTGCGCAAAAGGGCAGTAACATCACCACAGAGCGTCTGCGCTTCGACTTTAGCTGCCCACGCAAGGTCACGCCCGAAGAATGCCGCGCGGTGGAGACGCTGGTTAACGAGCAGATTCAGGCCAACCTGCCGATCGTTTGTGAGGAAATGACCGTAGAGGAAGCCAAGGCGGGCGGCGCAATCGGGCTGTTTGAGAGCAAGTACGGCGCCAAAGTCAAGGTTTATACGATGGGCGAATTCAGCAAGGAGATCTGCGGCGGCCCGCATGCAGCAACTACCGGCGAGCTCGGTCGCTTTGTCATCAAAAAGGAAGAAGCATCCTCTGCCGGCGTGCGCCGCATCAAGGCGGTTCTGGTGCATGACTGATGGCGGACTGGCTCAGTTACGAATGGGAGCTGGAGGGCGAATCCGCGCAATTCCGCGTAGATTTGCAGTATTGGGAGCTGCTGCCCATCCTATCGTATACGCACCTGATTTTTGTCTCGTGCGCACCAAAACGCCCATCCGCAACTGAGTTTTCGCATCTGGAATCCCGACATATCGACGCGCTCCGCAAGCAGCTTTGCGAGCATTTGACGGCGCGTGCCATCTATGTCGGAAACATCGCAAAGCCGGCGCTGATCCAATACTACTTCTACACCGCGGACGAAACGCTGATGCATGCGGTTTCAGAGATCTGCCGGGATGAAACCGATCTGGCGGTCAGCTACGGCTGTGCGTCGGAGCCGCGCTTTGCATCCTACTATATGTTGCTGTTTCCGGATGACGCCAAGCTGCAATCCGTCGAGAACGCCGCATACATCGAGAGCGTTAAAAAAGAAGGCGGCGACACCACGCTGGTGCGCCGCGTCACGCTGCGGATGGCGTTTCTGAACCCGGAGCTTAGGGCGCAGTTCATGGCCGAGATCCCGCGCGCGGGATTTGTGATCGACGGCATGATGGGAACCGACAGCAAGTCTCACCCGTTCTGCGTCGATATCCGAGGGTTTTCCACGCTTCAGCAGAATGATCTGAACCGATATACCGCGCGTGCAATCCGTGTTGCAATCAAGTATGAAGGCATGATCGACAGCATTTTTGCAGCGTTCATTCCGCATCGGATGTAGCATTTCGGGTAGCCGGCATCATCCAAAGCAAAACACAACCCGCCAGGGATCCCCCATGGCGGGTTGTTTGCTGTCTGCCCTGTGGCCGAGGTCATTGCGCAATCTGTTTCAAATTACTTATTTGGTTAGACAAGAAAGATCACTTTCCAACGCAAAAATCGGAAAATATGCGATCAATCAACTCAGCGTCGGCTTCCCGTCCGGTGATCAGGCCCAGATGATGAAGCGCGGCGCGTATATCCGTGGCCGCGCAATCCAGCTCATGCGCGGCGCGCGCGCTCTCAACACAGGTCAACGCGTCGGAAAGCGCGGAAAGATGGCGCGCATTGGTCAAGCAGGTACAATCCGAGGGATTCTCCATACACAGCGCCAGAACCCGGTCAGCAAGCATATCGAGGCCAGCGCCCGTGCGCGCACTGACCAATAGGTCAGCCGCATCCGCAGACGCAGTTGGCAGATCACACTTGTTGCCCACAATCAGACGTGTGCGAGCGGCCGTCTCCGCAAGCAGCGCGCGATCCTCGCCGTCCAGAGACGCGGAAGCGTCAATGACAAGCAACAGCACGTCCGCAGCGTCCATGGCTTCCCGCGCGCGCAGGACGCCGATACGCTCGGCCGCATCGCATGCGCAGCGAATCCCGGCCGTGTCCAAAAGCTGTACGGGGACGCCGCCAAGCTGCACGCTCTCGCAAAGGACATCACGCGTTGTGCCAGCCGCAGCGGTGACAATGGCACGTTCCCGACCCAACAGGGCATTGAGAAGTGAGGATTTTCCGACATTGGGTTTGCCAACAATGGCAATACGCAACCCGTCCCGCAAAATGCGGCCGCACTTTCCGTCATGCAGGAGCGCACGGATATCGCTTTCCGCCTGATCCAGCTGGCGGGGCAGCGCAAACAAAACATCCTCCTCCGCCTCGTCCGGAAAATCCAGACCGACAGAGATGGCCGAAAGCACGCCAAGCAGTGCATCCTCCACAGCGGCAATGCGGCGCGACACCCCGCCCTCAAGCTGAAATAGCGCGGCGCGGCGGCTCTGCTCGGCCGTCGCGTTGACAAGATCCATCACGGCCTCAGCACGGCTCAGATCCATCTTGCCGTTTAGGAATGCGCGTTTGGTAAACTCGCCCCCGGCAGCCGGCGACGCGTAGCGGGACAGACAGGCCAAAAGATCGGCGACCGTCTGTGAACCGCCGTGGCAATGCAGCTCAAGCATGTCCTCGCCAGTATACGAATGCGGCGAGGGGAAGAACACCGCCATGCCGTCATCCAGCACGGTTTCCCCGTCGCTGATCAGCGTATGACAAAGCTGTCTTGGTTTTTTCAGGGGGATGCCGCGGCACAGCGCATCTGCAATTTCGCGGACGGCGTCGCCCGATATCCGGACAATCGCCACAGCCCCGCCCAGCGCGGTCGCCGGAGCAAAAACGGTAGTTTTCATAAACG
Organism: uncultured Oscillospiraceae bacterium; assembly: GCA_964474405.1. Taxonomy (GTDB): domain Bacteria; phylum Bacillota; class Clostridia; order Christensenellales; family CAG-138; genus CAYYUV01. The sequence continues at coordinate 29,501 of CAYYUV010000017.1, read as the reverse complement.
AATAAAAAAGCCGTCACCGGACGGCTTTGCGGTCTCTTATCTGACGGGCGTGATGATCACACGGCGATTGGGCTCCTCGCCCTCGCTATGGGTGTCAACCCCGCGGAAGCCCTGTAACGCGGAATGCAGCACGCGGCGCTCATACGGGTTCATCGGCTCCATTGCAACGGGACGGCCGGTTCGTACGGCGCGCGCAGCGTTCTTCTTGGCAAGACGGCGCAGCGTCTCTTCACGCCGGAGGCGATAATTCTCCGTATCGACGGTGATGCGTAGATAAGCGCTGTCCCTGCGATCCTTATTGACGTAGAGCGATACAATATACTGAAGCGCATCGAGCGTCTCCCCACGGCGGCCGATCAAAAGACCATCGCTGTCAGACTCAATGTTGAGCCGGAGACCGTCCTCGGTCTCAACGGCCAACACAGTGCCGTCAATCTGCATTGAACGAAGCAGCTCCGTCAAAAACTGTCCGGCAGGCAGCGACTCCGCCAGCTCACGGCTGTACGCAAACTTCGGTAGCTGCATGGCTTCCTCGTCATGAGGTTCGCGCATTTCGCGGCTCTCACGGTTGTCTCTGCCACCGCTGCGGCTTCTGCCACGATCCCCGCCACGGTCGGAACGGTCGGAACGCTCCCTGTCGGAGCGCGGACGATCGGAACGCGGACGCGGCTCGCTCTCACTCTTCATGCTTGCAAAATCCGGCTCAACCGCCACCTCGCGCTCTGTCAAGCGAACAATCGCGTTCTTTGCGCCGAGGCCAAACAGACCCTTGGACTCGCTTTGAATCGTCACAATATCGACCTGATCGATGGACACCCCCATCTCAGTCAAGCCTGCAAAGATCGCCTCATCCACCGTGCGACCGGAAAACTCCATGCTTCTCATGCTCTTGCCACCTCCGCAGCCGGTTTTTTGATGCCGTATTTCTTGTTGAGAATCAAACCGATCACGAGCGCAATGACGTTGCTGATCGTCCAGTAGATGGCAAACGTGGCGTCATACTGCCAGCAGAAAACCACCGTCAAAAGCGGCATGAAATAGGTCATCCACTTCATCGTGTTTTGCTGACTCTGACCCTCTGCGGGCTTCGGCTGATTCTTTGTCATGATCCACGAGGAAAGGAACGAAGTGGCGCCTGCCAGAACGGGCAAGATCGCCCAGCCGTTGGTATACCCGGGATATACACTCGTGCAGACGGACACCAGCTCGTCGTAGGATGCGATAAACGTTGTACTGTCCTTAGCCAGCGAAAGCACGCCGGTAACGGCGTCCTTGGTATAAAAACCAAGATTGAGCAGCAGCGCTTCCAGCTCTTGCTGATGCTCGGCATAATAAACAAAATTCTGAATGGTCGGAACATCTTTTTTGAGTGCGGCAAACGCCGTCCAAAATTCCTGACCCGACATAATAACCGAACTGGTCAGGTTGTCCGGACGCCACACGTTAATGATCCAGAGGAACTTGTAGCTTTTGAACAGCTCAAGCCCCGTCTCGGGATTCTGCTCCAGTGTCAAGAGAATATGCAGCATCTGCTCGTTGGACCAGGCGCGGAATGCGGAGATAAACATGAAAAACAGCGGCAGCGTGATCAGCATCGGAAGGCAGCCGCCGAACATGCTCACGCCTCTTTCCTTCATGAGCTTGTTCTGTTCCACGTTCAGCTTTTTTGGATCATCGCCGTATTTCTTGCGCAGTTTGTCCAGATCCGGCTGGATCTCCTGCATTTTCATGGAGGACTTACGGGACTTGATATCGCCGAACACGGTCAAGCCCTTGATGATGACGGTGGCGGCAATAATTGTTAATACAACAACTACGCCGACATCCCATGCGGTGGCATTATAGATGGTCTCATACAGCCAGCGCATGCCCAGGAACAGCCATCTGGTCAGAAAAAATCCAGTACTCAACGGTTTATCTCCTTAATGCGGGGTGAAATCACGGAACGGGATCGTATCCGCCCTTACAGAACGGGTTGCAGCGCAGCACACGCCACACCGCGAGTCCCGTGCCTTTGATGGCACCGTATTTTTCAATTGCTTCCTTTGCATATTGGGAACAGGTCGGCGTAAAGCGGCAGCACCGCGGAAGCCCCGGGGAAACGTATTTTTGATACAGCCGGATCAAGAACAGCAACGCCTTTCTCACGGCTCGTCCCTCCACAGCCCCGCCTTGCGAATCATCTGTTGCATCAAGCACTGCATCTGCAAAAACGAGCAGGTCAGAACCTCTTCCCTCGCGATGAAAATCAAATTCCAGCCCGGCGCCACATGAGTGAGCATAGGCGAAAGCGAGGCGCGCAGGCGACGTTTGGCACGGTTGCGCTGGACGCTGTTTCCGATCTTCTTGGACACAGACAGCCCGATTTGAACCTTGGCGCGACGGTTCGCAACATATACGAGCGTGAACAGGCGGCAGGAAACCGCTTTCCCCGCACGATAGGTGTAGCGAAACTCCTTATGTCGTTTGAGCGAATAGGTGCGATTCAAACCGATCGATACTTTCCGATAATAGCAACGCACGGCAAGCAAAGTGCCTGCCGCTTGCGTTCCCCATTGTTGTGCATAAAAACTGAAGCCACAAACGCTTACGCGCTCAGCTTCTTACGGCCTTTAGCACGTCTGCGCTTGAGCACATTGCGGCCATCCGTTGTGGACATGCGCTTGCGAAAACCGTGCACCTTGCTGCGCTGCCGTTTCTTGGGCTGATATGTACGTACCATAATACCTTTACCTCTCTCCCTGGCGATATCGTCATGGCGCGCTACGCCAAATTAAACCTTGATTATTATAGAGGAAAAGCCATCGCTCTGTCAAGCATTTTTAGCAGAACAAAGCGATCGCGGACGCGGGTGCAGGACGGCGCTTGCTACATCTCTCCGACCAGGGGCAAAAACTCGGTCTCGGATTTGCCGCTTGCAGCGGACAATTCGGCCACCAGAACCTGACGCGCGGTCAGATACATCTTGCGTTCCCCGGCGGAAAGTCCCTTGCACCGATCCCGATGCATCAGGCATTTTACCACGTCGGCCACAGTAAAAATATCGCCCGCACGAAGCTTGTCAAGATTCTCGCGATAACGCTGATTCCAATTATCGCTCTCATGCGAGCAATCGCCGCTTCTCAAAAAATCGACAACTTTTTCGCAGGTGTCCTTATCGACCAGTGCGCGCAGGCCGACCGTCTCCGCCGTACTGACGGGAACCATGGCGGTCATTTTGCCCATAATAAAGCTAAGAAGGTAGTATTCCGCCTTCTCGTCCAACACCGTCTGTTCTTCAATGGCCTCTACAATCCCGACGCCGTGCATGGGATAGCAGACCAAATCACCGACTTGGAACATCTGCTCGCTCCTGTTCAGAATTATCGCTGATTTTATTATAACCCATCTGAAAAGGCGATGTCAAATAAATTTGTAATATTATCATAGTTTGTTTACAATGTCAAGTGTTTCCGGCATGCTTTGCGAGAAAAAGAGGGAGGACAGACGTCCTCCCTCCTGAAAAGATCGGATTTATGTGTTGTCAACGCCGTCCAGCAGGTTTGGCTGATCCGTAAAGCTCATGTCCAGCAGGCGCTTGGATACGCGTTTGTCAAACATGGTGCTCATCGGCGCACGGTCATGAATGGTCTTAACCGCCTGGGCAAACATCGGCGCCGCGGAGATGGTTCGAATCTTCGGGTGCTGCTTGGCCTCGGGGCATTCCACCGTATCGGTGGATACGACAAACTCATACGGGCTTTCGTCGATACGGCGAATGGCCTTCTCATTCATAACGTTGTGGGAAAGCGCCCCGTAAATATGCTCCGCGCCACGTTCCTTGAGCCCACGTGCGACATCGACCAGCGTGCCGCCGGAAATGGAGAAGTCATCCACGACTAAGCAGTTCTTGCCTTCCACCTCGCCAATGACGTCCAGAATCTTGGCGCTCTCGTTGTGGTCATAACGCGTTTTGTCGCCAATGGCGACCGAACAGCCGAGCTCGTTGGCAAACAGATGCGCGCGTTTTGCGGAACCCGCATCCGGAGATACCACGACCAGGTTGTCGTTTACGATGCCCTGTCTGCGCACATACTCGCAGAGCAGCGGCTGCGCATAGAGGTTGTCCACCGGCTTTTTGAAAAAGCCCTGCACCTGCGGCGCATGCAGATCCATGCAAATCACGCGGTCTACGCCTACGACCTCAATACAGTCGGCGCAGACGCGAGCGCGGATGGATACGCGCGGTTCATCCTTCTTGTCGCCCTTTGCATAGGAGAAGTACGGTATGATCGCGGTGACCGAGTTGGCGCTGCTGCGTTTGAACGTGTCGATCCAAAAGAGCAGTTCGACCAGCTCATCATTCGGTTCGCGGCCGATCGGCTGGACAATGTAGACATCCTTGTCACGGATGGACTCGTTGGCGCGGACATAGATATTCCCTTCGGAAAACATGATGGTCTCTGCGTCGCCCAGCTGTGTCCCCAGATAGTTGCACATGCGCTGTGCAAAGGACCGTCCGGTCCTGCCTGCATAGATCTTGATGATGCCGGCTCCCGTATACATGATACCCTTCCCTCCAATAAACACATTCGTCATTATTATACCACCATACGCACGCGGGTTCAACCGCAAAAGCGCATTTTACAGGCATAAAAAACGGACCCATGTATTACGGATCGGAAGGAACGAGGTTCAAAAGATCCTCCTCGTTGGCCACGTTCGTATACGCGTTCGGTACATCACCTACAATGATGTTCTCCGCAATCGGCGCTTCGGCGTCTACCGTCACCAAAAAGGATTCGCCCGGCAAGATAATGCGCACGGTGGCCGTCAGCCGAAGCGTGATCCGGTGAAGCGTCTGATTGATCCCCGCGCTGCGAAACTCACTGTCAAAGGAGGATTTGACAGCCCCGGCGGGCGTAAACTTTAAGACAATGGAAGGGCCCATGCCGGCAAACACAGGAATGCCGGACAACGTGCCTACCGGGACGGATATGCCCTGCTCGCCCAGCTCAAAAATGCGTTCCTGGGCGTTATTGGCGCAGTCGGCTGCTACGGTGTTGAGCTTTCCGCTGTTGGCCTGCAAAAGATATACGCCCTTTTCCGAGGCATACACGTTCAGAAGAGCATCGGCCGCCACATCACTGCTGAGGATGTCAAGGATCGCATCGTTCATCGCACGCGCGGCAACGGACTCAACACGGGCGGAGGAAAGCCCCTCGAGAACAGGCCTCAGTCCCGCATTAATATAGAAGAACGCGCCGATGAGCAGCGCCAGAACGAGCAGCGCCACAACCGCGAGCATGCGTTTTCCCTTCTTCCTTCCCATTCCGTCACCTCGTCATAGTATATGCGCCCACGGCGCGGCGCGGCACAGCAAAAAGCGGTTTTCTGCCGAAAACCGCCGAAAGTCAAATGATTGTACCGTTTAAGTTTGCATCCTTCTGGACAAAAGCGTATAGGTGCGTTCCAGCTCCCGGCAATCGCGCCAGGCGCAGCCCAGCGGAACGCCCGGCCTGTTTGCCCCGTGATAATCGCTGCCGCAGGTCACCAGAAGCTTGTACTGTGCAGCGAGGGAAACAAACATCTCCGTCTGCTTGGGCGTGGACGACGGATAATATGCCTCAAGCCCCATCAGTCCGAGCGACACAAGCTCGTGCACAAGCGTGTGCGGGTTGTCGCGGATGTGGCAAGGATGCGCCAGCACCGGCACGCCGTCGGAGGCATGGATAATGGAAAGCACCTGCTGCGGGGTAAAGCGCGGTTCGACATAATAGCCGATCTGTCCCTGTCTAAGGTATCGCGCAAACGCGTCCCGCACATCGGCCGCATAACCCGCCGAACACAGCGCCATTGCGATGTGCAGCTTGGTTGTGTGGTCGTCCGGGCGGTTTACAATCGGCCGGATATCCATGCCCGCAGTGAGCAGTTTGGCATAAATGACCTTGTTGCGCTTCTCCCGCCGCGCTCTTGCGATCTCCAGCGCCTCAAGCAGGCTGCGGCTGGTGGGATCGACATCCAGACCGATGATATGCAGCTCATGCCGCCACTCGTTGTCCATCTCCACGGCAGGCAAAACAGGAACGCCGAGCTCACGCCCGGCTTCCGTCGCCTCCACAATCCCGTCCATGTTGTCGTGATCCGTCAATGCCAACAGCGACAGCTTGGAGCGCGCTGCCATCCGGACGATCTCAACAGGCGTTGACGTGCCGTCGGAATGGATGCTGTGGCAATGCAGATCAAAGCGATGGGACATGCCTATTCCTGCTCCGCCGGGGCTTTGGCTCCATCGGCCGGCGCTGTTGCAGACGCCGTCTCCGGTTCGTCCGGATAGACCACCTTGAGCCGTTCCATAACGGAATCCGCGTCCTCGCCGTGATAGACAGCCTCAAACTGTTCGCCTGTGACGCGTTCATACTTCAAAAGCATCTCGGAAGTACGATCCAGCGCCTCGCTGTCGTGGGAAAGGATATCCTCGGCGCGGGCAAACTGTTCCTCCAGAATGCGGCGCACCTCGGCGTCAATCTCGGCGGCCATCTGCTCGGAATAGTTCTTTCCGTGACCCCACTCCTTCGCGATAAACACCTCGGTATCTCCGCCAAGGAACACGGGGCCGATGGCCTCGGACATGCCGTACTCCTCTACCATCTTGCGCGCAATGTCGCTGGACTGTTTGAGATCCTGGCTGGCGCCTGTACTGATATCGCCGAACTTGAGCTTTTCAGCCACGCGTCCGCCCATTGCCATGCAGATATTATCCAGCATGCGGGACATGGTCATATGCCTTAAATCGTCCTTGGGCAGCGTCATGGTATAACCGCCTGCCCAGCCGCGGGCAATGATCGATACCTCGTGCAGCTTGTCGCACTTTTCAAGGTGCAGCGTCAGGATTGCATGTCCGGCTTCATGATAGGCCGTATAACGCCGATCCTCCGGCGTAACGACGCGGCTCTTCTTTTCCGGGCCCATCTGCACGCGGGTAACGGCCTCCTCCAGATCCTTCATGCCGATGCGCTTCTTGTTTTCGCGCGCGGCAAGGATGGCGGCCTCATTCAACACGTTCTCAAGATCGGCGCCCGTAAAACCGGGCGTGCGCCGTGCCAGCACCGCCAGATTGACCTCCGGCGTAAATTTTTTGTTGCGTGCATGCACCTTCAAAATCTCTTCGCGTCCCTTGACATCCGGATACTGGACAACAATCTGCCTGTCAAACCGGCCGGGACGCAGCAGGGCGGGATCCAGAATGTCGGCGCGATTGGTCGCCGCAAGGACGATGATGCCCTCATTGGCGGCAAAGCCGTCCATTTCGACCAGAAGCTGATTCAGCGTCTGCTCACGCTCGTCGTGACCGCCGCCAAGGCCTGCGCCGCGCTGACGACCGACAGCGTCAATCTCATCGATAAAGACGACGGCCGGTGTGGCGCGCTTGGCCGTTGCAAACAGATCACGCACACGGGAAGCGCCAACGCCCACAAACATCTCCACAAAATCCGAACCGGAGATGGAGAAGAACGGCACCTTGGCCTCGCCGGCGACAGCGCGTGCCATCAGTGTTTTGCCCGTGCCCGGAGGGCCTACGAGCAGCACGCCCTTGGGGATGCGCGCGCCGATCTCGTCAAAGCGCTTCGGATCGCGCATGAACTCCACGATTTCCTGCAGCTCGGCTTTCTCCTCGTCTGCGCCCGCCACATCGGCAAAGGTAATGCGATTCTTGTCCGAGGTCTGCACACGCGCGTGGGATTTGCCAAAGTTCATGACCTGCTTGCCGCCGCCCTGTTGACGCGCGATAAAGACCCAGAATACGACCACGAGCCCGATCATGAACAGATAAGGCAGCAGCGAGACAAGCCATGACTGACCCTCGGGCTGTGCCACACTGAAGGTAAACGGATAATCGGCGGTTGTGATATCCTCCGCCGTGACGCCCTGATTCCCAGCAAGATAGACAGCCAGATCGTGTGTGAAGCTGTCCTCGCTCATGACCAGGATGAAGTCCGCCTTGCCGGGCAGATCCTTGGCTTCATAATCGCTGTTTTGATATAGACCGTAGAACATGCCGTAGCCGAGCGTTTCCTGCACGGCCTTGACTTCCTCCGCCTCCACCTTTTCGATAAACGCAGAGAAGGAAAGTTCTTCGGGTTCCTTTGCGGACAGGCCACCGGACACCATGTAGATGATGACGCCGATGATGACCGCCCAGATCAAGATTGTTATGATCCTGTTTTTCTTCAACTGTTACCTCCGACGGGGTTCTGACCCCGCATACTTCCGGGATCTCCCGGTCAATCCTTATATACTTCCGGCTTTAAGACGCCGACATAGGGCAGGTTGCGATACTTGCCGGCATAATCCAGACCATAGCCCACCACAAACTTATTGGGGATGATGAACCCGCAGTAATCCGGCGTAATCTCGCATTCGCGGCGTTCCGGCTTGTCAAGCAGGCAACAGATCCGAAGCGAGGCGGGATTTCTGGCATCCAACAGACGTGTCAGATGGGACAGTGTCAGCCCGCTGTCCATAATATCCTCCGCGATGATGACATGACGGCCGGTGATGCTGGTATCCATGTCGCGCGTGATGCGGACAATGCCGCTTGTCTTCTGTGCGTCACCGTAGCTGGAGATGCCCATAAAATCCATCTTAATGTGGACGGTCATCGCCCGTGCCAGATCGGCAAAAAAGATGCAGGCGCCCTTGAGGATGCAGAGAAGCACGACCTCCTCGCCGGCATAATCGCGGGAAATCTGCTCTCCCAGCTCCCGGACGCGCGCGCGGATCCGTTCCTCATCAATCAGCACCTCGCTGATGTCCTGACGCATGTACTCACTGCCCCACATGGTTCGGTTCCTCCTCATAAGAAATATACAAAACCCTTTCGGTCTGTTCCGTGACTTTTGCACGCTCGTCCACGGTGTGTCCCGCAACATAAAGCACGCCGCGCCCGTCGCACACAAGCGGGAGATCGCGCCGGTACCGCGGCACCTTGCGATCCGTAAAATAATCGGATAATAGCTTGCTGCCGCCACAGCCCAACGGTCGAAAACGCTCGCCCGGCCGGTACGGCCGCACCGTAAGCGGCCACGCGATGCATGCGGCGTCAAGGTACGCCTCCCCCGGTCTGCACGGCACACAGGCGCTGTCACAATAACGTGCTGTCAGCCGTCCGTGCGGCGTCTGCGCCGATCCTTCGGGCACAAGGGGCAGCAGATACGATGCGCGCGCTTGCAGGCGTCCGACGGTCAGTCTTTCCCCATCAACCCATGCATGCAGCCCTTGGCGCAACGGGACGGTCGTCCCCGTTCTGGCCTCCAGCAAAGAACAAAGCTTCTCGACATCCCGCTCCTCCACCGTATCCATTTGCTCCCGCAGGGATGCAAGCAGTACGCGGTTTAAAAGCGCCGGCGGCAGCGAAAGAAGCGCATGCCTGTTCCAGTCAGCATCGGTCTCAGCCGTTTCAGCCAGGACGGAAAGCAGATCTTCATCCTCCCTGGCATGCCTTGCCATGCGGCAGAGGGCGGGCACAATCGCCGGGTTCATGGTCGCAAGCAAAGGCAAAAGCTCATGCCTGACGCGATTCCGCAGCGCATCGGAGGATGCGTTGGTCGAATCGACGCAATAATCCTGTTCCCGCTCCGCAAGAAAGGCCAGAACCTGCTTCCTGCTGACGGAAAGCAGCGGACGCGCGATATCGCCGCTGCGCGGACGCATCCCGCCCAATCCGCAAAGACCGCTGCCACGAATCAGATGCAGCAGCACGGTCTCCGCCTGATCGTCACGATGGTGCGCAACCGCAATCACCTCTGTGCCGCAGTCGGATGCCACACGGCGAAGCGCCGCATATCGCACTTCCCGCGCGGCCTGCTCAAGCGAGTGACCCGTTGCCGCAGCCTGTGCAGGCGCGTCAACCCTGCAAACCGACAGCGGCAGGGAAAAACGCAATGCAAAATCGCGGCAAAACGCCTCGTCATGATCTGCCTCCGCCCCGCGAATCCCATGGTTGACATGAGCAAGCGCAACGGAACGAACCGCGCCTTCGCGCATAAGCCGTATCAGCTCGAGCGCCAGTGCCGTCGAATCTGCACCGCCGGAAAAGGCGACAAGCACTGCGCTTTTCTCGGTAATCCCGCACGCGGCAAGCGACGATGCAGAAAGCAATGGCATAGGCATATCACTCCGATTATAAGTACTTGATATCATACCCCGTTTCGCAGGATTTGACAAGACGTTCCGCGAAAATCCATGATCGTTTCACAATTCGATACAAAAAAGCAGCGGGCAACCGCTGCAAAAGACGCCGGATCGAGCGATCAATTTACGACATTCTGCGGCTTTCCCGCAAGGAAACGGCGCAGGTTCTCCACGCTGACGTCCAGCAGGCGCTGCCGCGCGCTTTGCGGCGTCCAGGCGTAGTGGCCGGTGATGACGCAGTTTGGCGCATCCAAGAGCGGATTGCTGCGGCCAATGGGCTCCCGCGAAACGACGTCCACGCCCGCCCCCGCCAGCTTGCCGGACGCCAGGGCGTCCGCCACGTCGGCCTCATTGAGCAGCGAACCGCGCGCGGTGTTGAGCAGAATACTGCCATCCTTCATTTTGGAAAGCGTTTCGGCGTTGATGATGCCCATTGTTGTCGGCGTAGCAGGGCAATGCAGCGAAAGCACGTCAGCCGATGCAAACAGCTCGTCCACGGAGACCTGCTTCCCCGGAAAATCAGGATGCCGGTGCGGGCTGCAGCCCAATACGTTCATGCCGAATGCAGCGCCGATGCGCGCAACGCGCGTACCGATGGCGCCGCAGCCAAGTATGCCAAGGGTCAGGCCGCCAAGCTCAACGGGCGAGGTTTCATAATAGGCAAAATCGGGACAGGCCGTCCAAGCGCCAAGATGCACCTGGCGGCTGTGGTATCCCACGCGGCACGCGATCTCAAGCAGCAGCGCAAACGTAAGCTGCGCCACAGCGTCGGTGCTGTAAGCCGGCACGTTGCATACCGGGATGCCGCGGCGCCGCGCAGCCATGCCGTCAACCACATCATAGCCCGTAGCAAGGACGCCGATGTACTGAAGCGACTTGGCAGATTCGATCTCCTGCGAACCCAGATGCACCTTATTGACCAGCACGGCATCCGCGCCTCGGAGGCGTTGGACAACCAGCTCGTCCGGCGTTCGGTCATAGACCGATACGGTGCCAAACTGACGGAACGCATCATAATTAAGATCGCCGTGGCTGACGGGATATCCGTCCAGAATCACTATCTGCATCGCGCTTTCCTGCCTTTTCGGATCGATACCGACAGCATAGCAGAGATAAACGTCTGCGGCAAGCAAACCGGCAGAATGCTCATAGATTCTTCACAAACCGATCGAATTTGCGATGCAGGTTGGGACGGGCGAAAGGATAACGCCAAATTTGAGGAAGCCAGCCGTCCTGACGCGCTGTATCAAGCTGCATCGGAAAAACATTTCGGATCACCCGCCGCGGCAATCCGTACAACCGTCTGACGGCGCCTAAGCCAGCGTAATGCGATAAACGCATTTCTCTCGCTGTCCCTCCTGATACATCTCATTGGTCGGCGGCAGCTTTTCGATGGCTTGCAGCGTGCAGCCCACAAGCTCGCAGGTTCTGCGCGATGCGGCGTTATCGGGACTGCAGGTGATGATCACATAACCCATGTCATGCCGCTTGGCCAACGGCAGCAGCAGCTTGCACGCCTTTGCAGCATACCGATGACCGCGATACGCGTCAAACACCTCATAGCCGATATTTCCCCCGTAATGGCTGTTGGTGTTGTGCCCTATGCGCAGATCGCACACGCCAACCGGCACACCGTCCGCACGCAAAATCTCAAAGTAGTACGCGGGCAGCCAGTCCCTGACCGAATCCGCGTCTGCCGTGCGTAATAGCCGCAGGGAAACCTCTTCGCCCGGCAGCAAATCAAGCTCAAACAACATAAATGCTCCTCCCATAGCCGGGCGGCCAGCGCCATCCTCCTGTTCATCTTATCACAAAAGTGTATAACAAAAAAGAATCGCGCAGGCCATCCTGCCTGTTCGATTCTTTTTTCTGGTCGGGATGATAGGGCTCGAACCTACGACCTCTTCGATGTGAGCGAAGCGCTCTAACCTGCTGGGCTACATCCCGACGGGACGATAACCAGTATAGTAAAAACACGTTCGATTGTCAAGCCGAAATTCGTGCAAAAATCCCTCCCGGGTCAGCGCCAATAGCCCGTGACCGCATCCGGCGCGCCGCCCGATGCCAGCGCAACCGGCCCTTCCACAAAAACGTCTCCCGACTCACCGGACAAACAGACGAAGTGAGCGCAGAGGATGCGGCCATCCGTCTTCCACATGTTCATCGGATCGTAGCCGGTGATGCGAAAATCGCCCTCCGTCCTTTCGCGCGGCACTGCAAAAAATGCGTCGAGCTGTGCCCTCCTGGCGGCGAGCGCCTTGTGCATGGCGGACTCCACCGATTGAAGATCGGCGGGGACGCTTGCTTGCACAGAAGAAAGCTTTTGCTCAATCAGCGCGCTGACCGGACGGTTTTCCGTACCGACGTCATGAAAAAAATCGACGCCCGCCCCGGCGGCCAGCCACAGCAGCATTGCGCCGCTAGAATAGCTGATACGGCGAATGTCAAAGAGCATCTCGCCCGGATTCTCCAGACAATCCAGATGCTGCGACAGGTTCCTGCTCATCTGTTCGGCCGACAGCGTCCGAAGCGCCCGAAGCCCCGCATATTCCGCCATACCCTCCGCCGTCTCGGACAACCGCTCCGCATCCAGCATAATCGGGCCGATCCTCCGCTGCCGCTCGCTGCGAATGCGCAGAACCCCCGCGAGAGCCTCGCGCTTTTGCTCCGTATCCTCCGTCCGCACACCGGCGACCAAGAGCCGGTTTTCCGCAAGCTTTTGGGAAAAATTCACCGCGTCCCAGGGATAGTCCAGCGTGACAAGATCCTGCGGAAACCGCGTCTCCCCGCGCTGCATCTGAAACGCATGAAACATCTCATGCACAAGGCAGGAGGCGAGCACAAGCAGCTCCGCATCATCCGTCCGCGCTTTGTCATGCTCCACATCCCAGATAGCCAGATAACTGTCGCCAAACGAAATGGCTGTGTTGCCGCGAAACCGTTCGTCCCACGGGATCACACCGTCTGACAGACAAACAAGCTCAGACGTATACAGCGCAAACGGCATGCGGGCAAAGCCGTGCCAGATTCCGTCAAACGGCACACGTTCCAACGCATCGGATACCCGCCGAAACAAGGCGGCAAGCGCCTCCCCTGTCATCGGATGAAGTTGGTGCGGTTGTCGTGCTCCGCCTGCGGAGCGAGCGCACCGTGTTGCTTTCCAAGCTCGATACAAGACAGCAGCCACGCCATGTTCCTGGCCAGGTTACGCATGGTTTGCAGCCCCTCCGCATCCTGCGCAGCCTCCCCGGCCGCGTTACCGTGAACCATATTCCAATAGGTGGACGGCACCACCGGCATTTGGGCGATGGCAAAATACTTGTTGAGCACATCGAGCGAGGCGGTCGTGCCAGCCCTGCGCGCGGAAGCGACCGCCGCGCCGGGCTTGTGTGAAAATGCCGCGCTGCCCGCATAGAACAGACGATCCAGCGCGGAAAGGATACGGCCGGAGGGATGCGCATAATAGACCGGCGTGCCGAACACAAACCCGTCCGCGGCCGCGGCCTTTTTCAAAATTCCGTTGATGGCATCGTCATCAAACACGCAGGCACAGTCAAGCCGTCTGCAAGCCTTGCAGCCGATGCAGTCACGGATTGGTGCGCAGCCAAGCTGAATGATCTCACTGTCCACGCCCGCTTCATGGAGCGTGCGGCCGATCTCACAAAGGGCGGTGTAGGTGCAGCCATTCTCGTGCGAGCTGCCGTTTAGCATCAATACTTTCATGATATATCCTCCTGTTTATGCCTCAATCAGGGTATCCAGCCATGCCAGAATGTCATCCAGCACCGCATAGGTGACCACCGTCAAATTCGGGTTTCCGCCAATCATGGCGCTCAATCGCCGCATGCCGGTATCCCGAAACAGAACGTAGACGGGTTTTTTAAGCCGCTCGGCATACGCCAGTTCATAACCCACGCCAAGCGATGGCTGCGTACACTCGGCGACGACCAGATCACATTGCTCCACCCACGCGATATCGCGCAAATAGATCTCCCGATCAGACAACGCGGTCTGCCCTTCGGCGGTCAGCGCGCTGCTGCCGATATGCTCCGTCAGCACCTCGGCGCGCCTGGACAGCCGGTCGATCATGGCGCGGTACATCGCTACGTCCGCACGGCCACCGCGAATGGAGGCGGAAAAATAGATCTTCTTCATGGCTCATCCCTCTCTGCGCCATATGCCCTGCGCATGGAATCCAGATGCGCCGTGGCGCAGGCGTCATCCGATGCCGGATAGCGAAAAAGTATCGCAGCGCGAACGATCCATCCGCGTACCGTGCCGAACGGCGCATATTGGATCTGGCTCCTGTCCGATGGCTCTCGCACCAAAAACGTCGAGCCAGGAACGATCCTCCAGGAAGGATCGCGTTTCCGACACGACGCAAACAACATCATAATCCCGCCAGGGATCTTTCTTCATATTGTCGGAGAATCGTCCGGTTCGTCACCCTCAGCCGCCCACCGGTCGATCGCTTCCGTGCCTTTTTTCACGGAACGCACAACGGCCTTGCCAAGATCCACGCCAAGCTCGGCAAAGCTGTCGCCCTCGATACGCCCGTCCTTCCAGTCGGTACCGATCTTGTTAAAATCCTTCCCAACCTTTTTCCAGGATTTCTTCACGCTCATCTTTTGCGTCTCTTTCCAAACGTTAAAGTTTGATCTCCAGCATCACTTCATCCTCGATGATGCGCCCGTTGCGTTGAAAGCCCATCTTCTCATACATGGCGATGGCGTCCTCATTGCCGGGCTCGGCGCTCGTATAGAACGGCACATGGCCGTGACGCTCCGTGACAAGCGCGAGCAAGGCGCGCAGCGACGCCTGCCCGATGCCCTGATGCTGAAAGCGAAAATCCACCATCAGGCGGCACATGCCCCACATGCCCATATCCTGATCATAGCTGTACATTGCAAAGCCCTTGAGCTCACCATCATGATAGATGCCAAGCGGATAGGTTTCCGGTTCATAGGCGGCCTGTGCCAGCGAAAATGCGTTGCTCGCCACAAACCCCTGTTGATCGGGCGAAACGCACAGCTTCACACATGCATACCAGTTGGATCGATCGATCGGCCGCAGATTGACTTGCATGCTCATGCCTCCTATATCTTTATCATTCATTGCCAACAGTATAGCACAATATCCTCGCCGTGCAAAGCCGATGCCCGGCAAAAAAAGCCAAAACGGGGCGAAAAATCATCTGATTTTCGCTATATGGGACGATCGCGGCGCGAAGCGCGTTTGATCAGCGCAATGACCGTGATATACATGATCACCACAAAGACCACGAAGATCACTGTGGACAAAGCGTTGCCGATCAGGGCGCAGGCGTCGTACAGCCCATGGAGGAAAACGGCAATCAAAAACCCAAGAAACTGATTGATGACGCTGCCGACCTTGTTCCCGCAATCGGAATACAGCTTTGCCCTGCCGTAGAACAGACCCATAAACACCGCAAAGCCCATATGTCCCGGGACAGACAGCAGCGCGCGCATTGGCGCGACGGACAGCCCGTAGCCGAACACATACAGAATGTTTTCAAACGCGGCAAACCCGAGTGATACAAACACCGCATAGACGACAGCGTCAAAGCGATAGTTAAAATTACGGTTCTTCCATGTGGATATGCGCAGGAACAGGAACTTCATCCCTTCCTCCGCAACAGCGACGACCAAAAACGCCTCCACAATGGCATAGGCGGAGCTGCCTTCCTCAAGACGGGAGGACAGGAAAGCGTCTCCCAGATACTCAAGCGCCATCGCACATAGCGCTGCGACAACACCAAGCAATGCCAAGCGCGCAAGGAGCTTTGGCGGCTCCTTCTCCACGGTGTCCATCCGATAGATGTAACGCAGCAAAAACACAGCCGGCAGGATGGCCGCCAGAAAATACACAAAAAACACGACCAGCGTGGGCAAAGCAAAGAACACGGGGTTTCCTCCTTATTTGCGGCGGCTTGCCTTTTCCTGCCTATACGCGCAGAGCGTCTGTCCGCGCGGACACGCGAGATGCGCTAATTCAGCTTCTGACCGCACTCGCCGCAGAAGCGGGTGCCCGGCGCATTTTTGAACTTACAACTGGGACAAATGGCACTGGTCTGCTTCTGCATGGGCGCACCGCATTCCGGACAGAACTTAAGACCCTGCGCCACGCTTGCACCACAGCCGGCGCATTTTGACATGGCAAGCGGCGCGCCGCAGTTGTTGCAGAACTTGCCGTCGCCCGCGGGCTGTCCGCACTGGGGGCACATGGTGGTGCGGGTTTCCAATCTGCCCTTCCATACGGTCGCCGTCTGTGACTCCTCGTCTATATTGCGCTGCATAGCGGCGGAACGCGCCTTGGCCACATACGCGCTTTCACGCGGCGCGCATTCTACGCACAGCCCCTCCTGCTCGTTCCAGCAATCGCGGCACACCCATTTTTGACAGGCGGGACACTTGCGAAAGTGCGGCTTGACCTCGCGCTGCGCATCGACAAAGGCCGTCTCCTGCTCCCTGCGCCATTCCGGGCTGCGCTCATCCAGCCGGTCACGGACGATGGTACTTCCCCGTTCCACCGCCCAGCCGAGATCGCCAAACTTGCCCCCGAGCAGTCCGCCCAAGGCCGATGCACCCCGGCCAAGCGTATCGGAGCGTTTGCGTTTGCCGTAGGTGGTAGACTCAATAAAGCTGGACTGATATCCATTGCCGCAGCAGTCGCAGGTGAACTCAAACTGAAAACCAGCTTCGGTTGACAGATCGTTGTAATTCCTTGTAAATGAATGCAGCATGCCCTTCCTCCCGCATATTAGTATACTAAATGTAGCATAAACCCCACAAAATGGCAATGCTCTTTCCTGTCGGATACAAAAAACACACTGCCGTCAGCAGTATTATGTTATGCACTGCTGCTTCCAGGATTGACGGATGCGGCGGGCTGTGATATGCTTTATCTATTACATAATGAGGTGCTGTTTGGATTCGGTTCTGTAAAGCGTGACTAAAAAATCAGGGATATGCGGGATGGAATGACCCGCCCTGTTTTTTGTGCACGTTTTTTTGTTGCAGAAGGCCGACGCAAGACAACGTGTGATCGGCATGGTTCTGCAAAAGCGGAGCCGTGCCTGTTTATTTGTTCAGACCAAGTACATACATATTTATAAGGAAATGAGAATTATGAAATACGAAAAAAGCAAAGCATACAATACTCCGCTGATCATGAGCCGGATTATGGGGCCAAATCCCGTAAAGCTGACCGAAGAGCTGATGACGGGACACCGCATCCCGAAGAACGCGCTGGTGATGGATCTGGGCTGCGGACAGGGCGTAACCAGCCTGTTCCTCGCCAAGGAATACGGCTTTCGCGTGTATGCCACCGATCTTTGGATCGCCGCCACGGAGAACATGCGCTTCTTTACGCAAATGGGGCTGACACGGGATCAGATAGTTCCGATTCATGCCGACGCCGTCGATCTTCCCTATGCGGATGAATTTTTCGACGCGGTGGTCACGGTGGATTCCTACCATTATTTTGGCCGTGATCCGGCGTTCCTTGGAGAAAAGCTGCTTCCGCTCGTCCGGCACGGCGGATTGATCTACATTGCGATTCCCGGCATGAAAAAGGATTGTCACGACGATCTTCCACCGGAGCTGTTGCTCTCATGGCGTCCGGAGGATCTGGACACCATGCACGACGCGGCGTATTGGCGCGCGCTGATTGAAAAAACAGCGGGGGTCAACATCCTGTCCATACACGAGATGGAAAGCAACGAGGAGGTCTGGGCGGATTGGCTCCGCTGCGACAACCCCTATGCAGTCGGCGACCGCCTGTCCATGAACGCCGGCGCGGGCAAATACTTCAATTTTATTGCCATGGTGCTGCAACGGGCGTAATAAAAGCACGACATGCGGCCATCCCGGTGTTTGACCCGCATACAACCAGATTAGCGACGGAGCAATCACTCCGTCGCTTTTTTATGTTTTAGCTTTGGTGTTTGAGGAGGGCAATGCCCATAAAAGGATGCCAAAGACCAATATGCGCGTGCAAAATGCGCGAAATTAGGATAATACGGTATTTTCACTGCGATTATTCTGTGGTATCGTATGATTGCGCAGAAATGATTGTTCTGATTTTTAATATTGAGGTGTATGCATGTCACTGGCTATCAGTAGTAAGCAGGTTGTTGCGCATCAGGTGCAAGATCCATACTTGCCCTTCTTGCTGCCGAGTGGCGAGCTTTTGGCGGAGCACCGTGCATTCTCCGAGGAGCACCCTCTGGGCGGGCTGCTGATGGATGCATACGAGCTGGTAAACAAAACCGGAGCCGTACAGTATTATCCGATCCTTCCCGATGGCTGCACGACCATGGCTGTAGCTTTTTCCGACGCCGTACAGAATCCCTTCCTTTTTGGTACGGTAACCACGATGAAAAAGCTCGCCATTCCGCCGCTCGGAAGGGTCTTTTGTCTTAGGCTGCAGCCGGGATCTGCAGAGTGGTTCGGTATCAAACCCGTATCCGAGCTTACCAACACCGTCATACCGCTTGGGCTTTTGATGAAGGGCATCAATACCACAGTCCGCGCGATTCGGCGTGCGGAATCCTTTCATGAACGCATTGTGTTCTCTGTCCGCTTTCTGACAGAGCGGCAGGCGGGCGAGTACCGCCGTCATTCCGTATTGCAGCACTGCACGGAAACGATTCACAGCATGGACGGCAATATCCGTGTGACGGAGCTGTCAGGCAAGGCGCATTGCAGCGGGCGGTATTTGGATCGCATTTTTCAGGAGCGGGTCGGGCTATCGACCAAGAACTACTGTGACATTGTCCGGTTCCAAATTTCCCTGCACCAGATCCGCGGCAGCTCCTGCGCATTGTCCCAATGCGCCGTCGAGGGCGGATATTTCGACCTGACGCACATGAACCGAGACTACATCAAATATGTCGGCTGCACCGCCGGCGACATTCGCTGTGCCGACGGAAGTCAGCTGACGCGCCGAGCGCTGGCCGAGCTCTGCCAGACGGCAATATAAGGAGGTCTTATGGCGAACAAATACTATCTCGGCATCGATCAGGGCACCACGGGCTGCACGGCCATTCTGTTCGATGAAACCTGGTGCCAGATCTCCCGCGGGTATCGGGAGATCACACAGTATTATCCGCAGCCCGGCTGGGTGGAGCACGACGCCATGGAGGTCTGGAGCTCGGTTCTTTCCGCGGTACAGGACGCGCTGAAGCAGGCGGGCGCCGTTCCGTCGCAGATTGCATGTCTCGGCATCGACAACGAAGGCGAATCGGTCGTGCTGTGGGATCGGGTCACGGGCCTTCCGGTATACAATGTCATCGTGTGGCAGGATCGGCGCACCGCGCGCTGCTCTGACCTGCTGTCGGAGCAATACGGCGATCTGATCCGTCAAAAAACGGGACTGATGATCGATTCCTATTTCAGCGCCACCAAGATCAAATGGATCCTGGACAATGTGCCAAGGGCACGGGAGCTGCAGCGCGAGGGCAGGCTTCTGGCAGGCAACATGGACGCATGGATGATCTTTCGGATGACGCACGGGCGCGTACATGCAACGGATGCTTCCACCGCATCGCGTACGATGCTGCTGAACATCCATACCGGGCAATGGGATCCAGATATCCTGGATATCTTGGAGATTGACGCCGGTATCCTGCCGGAAATCCACAACAGCGCGTCGCTGCTCGGAAAGACCGATCCGCTCGATTTTCTCGGGGCGGCGATCCCGATCTCCGGCATGCTGGTGGATCAGCAGGCGGCTTTGTTTGGACAGGCCTGCACCCACCCCGGCACCATTAAAACCACCTACGGAACCGGCTGCTTCATGCTGATGAACACCGGCGAAGCGCCGATATGCTCGAGCAACGGGCTGTTGACCACGGTTGCCTGGCGGCTGAACGACACGATGACTTTTGCGCTGGACGGCGGTATCTATGTCACAGGCGCGGCCGTTCAATGGCTGCGGGACGGACTGAAAATCATCTCAAGCGCGGGCGATACGGAAGCCCTGGCGCTGCAGGCGGGCACCAACGGCGGCGTATATTTTGTGCCCTCGTTCACGGGGCTTGCCGCGCCGCACTGGGATTCCTACGCACGGGGCATGATGATCGGTGTTACGGGCGGTACGACGCGTGAACACATCGTGCGCGCAACGCTGGAATCCACCGCCTATCAGGTGCGGGATGTGCTGGACGCCATGATTCAGGATTCGAAAGTGCCAATCACACTGATGCGCTGTGACGGCGCAACCAGCGCGAACCGTTTTCTGATGCAGTTTCAGTCCGACATTCTCGGAATTCCGATCGACGTCCCGGAGATATCGGAGACCAGTGCGCTGGGCGCCGCATATATGGCCGCTCTTGGGATCGGCGACTTCTCATCCCTGCATGAGGTTGCGGCGACATGGAAGCTTGCCAGTCACTATGAGCCCCGCATGAGCGACGAGGAGCGCCAGCATCTGATGTACAACTGGCACCGCGCCGTCGAACGTGCAAAGCACTGGATCGAGGACTGATTGCCGCGGCAAGCACCGCGGATAATGATAGATTCCGAAATTACCAAAGGAGAACTGATTTTATGAAGACGTATTTGTTCAGTCCCGGACCCGTCATGGTCAAGGACAATGTCCGCCAGGCGCTGATGCACTATGACATTTGTCACAGAAGCCCTGAATTTGAGGAGATGTTTGCCGATACGCAGGAGAAGATCAAGCATCTGTTCGGTGCGGATGACAGCTATTATTCGCTGATTGTGTCCGGCTCCGGTACCTCCGCCAACGAAACGGCGCTGTCGTCCCTCTTTGCCGGCGACGACGAGGCGCTGCTCATCAAAAACGGAGTCTTTGGCGAGCGGTTGGAGGAGATTCTAGCCAAATACCGTGTGCCGACCGTGATGGCGTCCTTTGAATGGGGCACCTATCCCGATGTCAACGAGATTGAAGCGCTGCTGCGTGCCAACCCAAAGGTCAAGGTTGTCGCCATGGTTTTCCATGAAACCTCCACGGGCATGATTAACCCCGTCGGAGAGGTCGGACAGCTCTGCAAAAAATACGACAAGTGGTTCTATGTCGACGCCGTTTCCGCAGCGGGCGGCCAGAATATCGACGTGGTCAAGAACAACATCACCGTCACGTCTTCCGTCGGCGGCAAGTGCGTAGGCGCCTTCCCCGGCTCCGCCTATATTTGCGCGCGTGAAGATGTGCTCAAGCAAATCCCCTCCATGCAGGGCAAGAACGTCTATCTTAACCTCGGCAAGCATTATGCGGAGGCCAAGGCGCACCATCAGACGCCCAACACGCCGAACGTAACCCTGTTCTGGGCGTTGCAGACCGCTCTGGCCAACATCGAAGAGGAAGGGCTTGACAACCGCATCGCGCGCTGCAAGGAATGCGCATCCATCCTGCGCAACGGGCTGAAGGATCTGGGGCTGAAGCTGCTGCTGGATGAAAAATACATGTCCAACACCGTTACGTCCGTGTTCCTGCCCGAAGGCACGGATCTGGCCGCGTTCATCGCGAAGCTGGACGGCAAGGGGTACACGGTCTATAAGGGCAAGGGCAAATATGAAGCGATGGGTATGTTCCAGGTAGCCAACATGGGCGAGATTTATCCGGATGACTGCCGCCGTTTCCTCAAAGCGCTCAAGGAGTGTCTCTGATCCGACCGAGCCAGCGCGCCCGTTAAAAACAGCACAAAAACAAACAGCCCCATGCCGCTTGTCTTCTTGCGCGCAGGGGCTGTTTTGCCGTCCATGCACATGCAAAGCGTCAGGTGCCTGCCTTTGCAAACACCTTCCGTCCTGAGCCGATCTCGAAATGATATTTCGCAATGCCTAGATCAACCTTTGCATAAAATCCGCCGAGCGGCTCCGCCCGGACGGTATCGCCGTGCAGCGTGAACCGAAACTGCTGCTGATTGATCGCAGTCGGCGCAAGCTGCGCGGCCTCTACGCCCGCAATGAACCAATTGGGTATCGGGACACAGTCCGCACGATATAGCGCATCAAGCGGTTTGGAGCGATGCGGGACACCCTGTGTCGCGCCGTATCCCAGTGACAGCACGCAAACAAGCTTCTCCCCTACCGCGATGGCGCAGCGCTTCTTTGCCGTGCCCTTCTGAAAGCTCAGGGCAACCCAGCAGGTGTTAAGGCCCAGCATCTGCGCCCGCAGGGCGATCCGTTCACCGCAATAGCCCAGGTTCTCATCGAGACCCGGCGCTCTTTTTCCAACAAGCGCGATGTAGTTGCTCACGCCGGAGAAATTGCCGTAGCGCGCCATCGCACAGGTGAACTCCTCCGGTTCATCCGTAATCAGCTGAATGTGCAGGCCGTACTCGGCGTTGCAGGCGTCGATCTCGGCTTTCAGCGCCACAGCCGTCTCCGGTAAAATGGGCTTTTCCAGATAGCTGCGCACGGAATGGCGACACGCAATGGCTTCTAAAACGGTCATTTTTTCATCCTCCTTTGATAGCTCACGGCAGAATCAGCGATAAACCCCACAACAGTTAATGACACCACGCGGCGCGCAAAGCACCGCAAGCATATCCGGTCAATCAGCGCCCGATGGACGATGCTTGCCCGGCGGAAGCGTCCGCATGCAAAATTTGTATGCGATCCGAAATGACCGTCACGGTATTATCGCAAACCGAGGCAAACGCTGCGGCAATATGGATCCTGTCCGGCGTCTCCCTGCCCGTATGCGCGCAGACGTCGCCCGCGGAAAGCGCCATCTCGGCACGGATGTGTCCGCGACGAATCCCGATACTCCCGCCGCCTGCACCGTCCCTGTCGTCCGCCAAAGGCAGCGTGACGGAATCACACCTGGCCGCATACGCAACGCCGGCCGGCGTGATGATCCGAAGCGCAATGCCCGTTTCCGCCGCGGGGGAAACGTTCGATTCCTGCATGCTGTCCACCCCGTCTTATGACGTTTTCTTATACACGTCGTCAATCGTGCCCGCCATCAGGAATGACTGCTCAGGAAAGCTGTCACAGTCGCCGCCCAGAATGGCTTCAAAGCCGTGTATGGTTTGCGTCAGCGGCACGAAAGCACCCTTGACGCCGGTAAAGCTCTCCGCCACATGAAACGGCTGGCTCATAAACCGCTGTATCCTGCGTGCGCGTTTGACGGTTGCGCGATCCTCAGTCGAAAGCTCCTCCATGCCCAGAATGGCGATGATATCCTGAAGCTCGCTGTAACGCTGCAACACGCGCTGTACTTCCTTTGCCGTTTTGTAATGCGCATCTCCCACCGCATCCGGGGTCAGCATGCGCGAATTGGATTCCAGCGGGGACACGGCGGGATAAATGCCCAGCTCCACAATGCTTCTCGACAGCACCGTCGTCGCATCCAGATGTGAGAACGTGGTTGCGGGGGCAGGATCGGTCAGATCGTCTGCGGGAACATAGATGGCCTGTACGGAGGTGATGGAGCCATTCTTGGTAGATACGATACGCTCCTGCAGCTTTCCCATCTCCGAAGCCAGCGTAGGCTGATAGCCCACGGCGGACGGCATTCGTCCAAGCAGAGCCGAGACCTCCGCGCCCGCCTGCGAAAAGCGGAAAATATTATCGATAAAGAGCAGCACATCCTTATGCACCGACTCGCGAAAATACTCCGCGATCGTCAGTCCCGCCAGAGGCGTGCGAAGCCGCGCGCCGGCGGGCTCGTTCATCTGTCCAAAAACCAGCGCTGTTTTGTCAATGACGCCGGACTGCTTCATCTCCTGCCAAAGATCGTTGCCCTCTCGCGAGCGCTCGCCCACCCCGGCAAAGACGGAATATCCGTTATGTTCAAAGGCGATGTTCCGAATCAGCTCCATAATCAGAACGGTCTTTCCGACGCCCGCGCCCCCAAACAGCCCGATCTTGCCCCCCTTTGCATAGGGTATCATAAGATCGATGACCTTGATGCCTGTTTCCAGCACCTCCGCAGAAGGTACAATGCTGGTGAAGGCAGGCGCCATATGATGGATCGGCCAGCGCTCTGTGCTGATGATCGGGCCGCCCCGGTCAATGGGTTCGCCGGTCACGTTCAGCATTCTGCCAAGCAAAGCCTCGCTGACCGGCACGGTGATGGGGCTGCCGGTGTCCACGGCGGTCATACCGCGCGACATACCGTCCGTGGAGCGCATGGAGATGCAGCGCACCTCGCCCTCTCCCAGATGCTGAAGCGTCTCCATGGTATAGGTCTCGCCGTCGATTATGACCTCAACGGCATGAAAAATATCCGGAATATCCTTTGGTGACAAAAAATGAATGTCAACCACGGGTCCGGTAATTCTTGTTATGATGCCTTTGGCTCCTGCGGACATACCTTTTACCTCACTGTATGCTTTCCGACGAGGTTTCCATCACGCTGGACGTTACCTCTGCCTGTCTGCGGCGATTGATCGCCAGTTCCAGCTTCTCCGCCGATTCCGTTGCATGATCGTATGCCGAACGCATCGCGATCAGCGTAGCCGCCTGCACGCCCAATGCACTGTTCAGAAGGCAGGCATACACCTCCGCATGCAAGCAGACTGTGGCCAGCTGTTTGCAGAGGGTCTCGCGATCCGGCAGCAGCAGGGTCTCCGTACCGCTTTCCGCTGCATCGGCATCCGGCATGGGCAGCAAGGGCTGACGGCTTGGCGTCTGCTTGAGCATGTTCCAAAACTGTTGGCGAAAAAACGTCACGCCCGCGACGGCTCCCGACTGGTATTGCTCGCACAAATACGTGCAAAGCGCATGGGCTTCCTCGTAGGTAGGAATGTCTGAAACGGCAAACGCCGTTTCCGCGGGGATTCCCTTCTCTCGGCAATAAGCGGCTGCCGCCTTTCCGCACGCGACCACCGTTGGCGGAGAATCCGACGCTGCATAATGCTTGGCAAAATAGCGCAGAAGCTCGGTGTGAAGACCGCCGCAAAGGCCGCGGTTCCCGGTTATCAGCACCCAGCATTGCGGGGCGCTCTCCCTCTGCATGCTTTGCTCCATTCCCGCGCCGCCCAGCTGCTTGCGCATGTCCGTGCAGGCGGAATAATAGGGCTGATACGCCTGCATGGCGGCGTTAAGCCTGGCGTATTTGGCCGCTGCGGCCGCGCGCATCGCGCCGGTCAGCTGCCCTGTGGTTCGAATACTCGCCAATCGCTTGCGAAGCTCCCGAAGCCCCGCCATGTCACATGCCCTCCGCGACAGCGGCAAGCGCCTGCCGCAGGGCTTGGGTTGCAGCGGCGTCCAGCTTGTTCCCCGTATCCAGAAGCGTCACAAGCTTCGGATATTGGGTTTCAAAGCAAGCGTACAGCACCATCTCATATCGCTCCATATCCTCCGGCGCAACGCATTCAGCATACCCTTCCGCAACCGCATAGATAAGCAGCGCCTGTTTCCAGTCCGGCAGCGGCGCATACCTTGCCTGTCTGAGCGCCGCCATCATACGCGCGCCCGCGGCGAGCACGCGCCTGGTTGCGTCGTCCAGATCCGCGCCGAACTGTGCAAAGTTTTGCAGCTCACGGTACTGGGCAAGGCGCATGCGAAGCTGCGACGACACCTGCTTCATGAGCCTGGTCTGCGCCGCACTGCCCACGCGGGACACCGAAAGCCCCACATTCACAGCCGGCCGCTGTCCCTCGTTAAACAGATCCGTCTCCAGAAAAATCTGGCCATCGGTAATGGATATTACGTTGGTCGGGATGTATGCGGAAATATCGCCCGCCTGCGTCTCAATGATCGGCAGCGCCGTCATGGAGCCGCCGCCCGCCTCGTCAGAAAGCTGCGCCGCGCGCTCAAGCAGGCGCGCATGCAGATAAAAGATATCTCCCGGATACGCCTCGCGGCCGGAGGGCTTGTGCAGCAGCAGCGAAAGCTCACGGTAGGCAACTGCGTGTTTTGACAGATCGTCATACACAATCAAGGTGTTGCGCCCGCCAGCCATAAAATACTCGCACATGGCCGCGCCCGAAAACGGAGCGACGTATTGGAGCGATGCGGAATCGGAAGCGGGCGCGCATACGACGGTGGTATACGCCATCGCGCCGAATTTTTCGAGCTTGGATACGATCTCCGCGACGGCCGTTTCCTTCTGACCGATGGCAACATAGACGCAGGACGTGTTCTTTCCCTTTTGGCTGATGATGGCATCGACCGCAATCGAGGTCTTCCCCGTCTGGCGGTCGCCGATGATCAGCTCACGCTGCCCCCGGCCAATGGGCACCAGCGCGTCAATGATCTTGACGCCCGTGTGCAACGGCGAAAACACCGATTTGCGATCCGGTATGGGTGGGGCGCCAAACTCGATCGGGCGCCGGGTATGCGACCAGATCCTCCCTTTTCCGTCAATGGGCCGGCCGAGCGCGTCTACCACGCGACCCAGCAGCTCCTCGCCCACGGGCACGCTGGCAATCACACCCAGACGGCGAACCCGGCTATAGCTTTCGATGTGTTCATACCTGCCAAATATGGCACAGGCAATCCGATCTCTCTCAATATCCAGCACCATGCCGCGCTCACCGCAGGCAAACTCGACCACGCCGCCAAATACGATGTCGGAAAGCCCATCCAGCCAGCAAATGCCGTCAGACACGCTGATGACCCTGCCAACCTGATAGACGTCCACACCGTCGTTTTCCTTCTCAAGCGCATCCATAAGCTCGGCCAGCAGCCCATCTCCATCTTGAGACACCACGGGCTGCCTTGTCAGCGCCCTGCTCAATCGGTACATGCGGTTCTCCACCGAGCAATCATACACCGTATCGCCCACGCGCAGCTGAAAACCGCCCAAAAGATCCTCGTTCACCTTGACGCGAAAGGACGGCTTGCCCCCTACGTCCGCGAGGATACGCTCCATGCGCTCCTCCATGCGCGTCGCCAGTGCGTCTTCCATAGGATACATACAGGACAGCGTAACATACAGCACCCCGCTTTTCAGCAGATATGCCATATCCCCGTTTGTCAGCTGAACCCGTTCCAACACGCGATCGACCATGCCGGCTTCCTTGCCGCGCAAGATGGAACGCAACGGTTCGGCGGCAACCAGCTCCCTAACCCGCGATAATACAGAGGAAACATATTGTGTGCGCGCATCTGAAAGCATCGCCCGGCGCATGTCATCACAATCACGGGCATACTCAGTCTTCTGCCTGCGCGCAAAAGCAGCGGCGGACGCCTTTGCATCCGTAACAGAGCGGCGAAGAACAAGCATCTCCTCGGTCTCGGGTATTTCGCCTGTCGGCAGGGACGGCAGCACCGGCGCCGGCACATCGGCCTCGGCCGTATCCAGCTCACGGTTGATCCTTTCCCGTCTGGTACGAAATATGGCAACGATCTGTTTGCGTCCCAAAATGATGATCAGCCCCGCAAGCAGCAAAAAGTTGATTAGCGAATAAACGAACTGCATAGCATTCTTTCCGTCACTGCGACAGCTTCTGTGCAAATGCGGATGACAGCTTGTCCAGGCCTGCATCCAGTCTTTGCAAAATATCCCGCTCCTCCGCCTCCAGCGCAGACTTTGTTTGCATGCGAAGCGCAGCGTACGACTGCTCCAGCTCCGCGGCGTCCCGCGCAGCCGTGCTTCGCACCTCTTCCAGATCGGCCTGTGCCCGACAAAGCGCACGGTCTTGCGCCGCGTGCAACGCCGCATCGGCGGCCTGCCGGGCTTCCGCCACGGCGGTCTGGGCAGCCTCGCGCTCCGCGCGCGCACGCTCAATCTTCGCCCTTCGTGCATCCATAAACGATAACATTGGACGGAAAAGCAGCCGGTTTAGGATCAGCATCAACGCCAAAAAGCTGATCACCGTCCAAATGAGGATGGGAATCTGAATGGTCATGGCCGTCTCCGTTACATTTTGGAGGTCAAAATGAACGCGATCAGCAGACCGTAGATCGTAAGCGCCTCCATCAGCGCCATGGAAATGATCAGCGCGGAACGAATGTCCTTGGCGGCATCCGGCTGGCGCGCTATGCTCTCCATCGCGGCCGAGGCGGCCTTGCCCTGGCTCAGGGCGGGAAATATCGTGCTCACAGCGATAGCTATGGCAGCTGCAATGGCAATCACAGCGGTATCTGTCATGGTCTTATCTCCTTGTTACTTCAATATATTTCGTATCTATTGTCATTCCGTCCCGCGCCGATTATTGCAGCGGCTCGATGGACTCCTCCAAATAAATGGACACCAGCATGGTAAATACAACCGCTTGTATGGCGCAAAACAGCAGGGAGAGCGCCATCATGATCACCGGCACGCCGATGGGAAGCAGCTCGTAAAGCTGTTCGGTAACCGTCTCCTCGCCGAACACGTTTCCAAACAAACGCAGCGACAGCGACGCGGGCTTAATGAACTCATCAAGCAGCAGCAGCGGCAGCATCACGACAATCGGCGACACAAACCGCTTGAGGTATCCCTTCACACCGACGGCTCTTGCGCTGGCGACCTGCAAAAAAATAAACGTGACCACGCCCAGACCGAGCGTTGCGGAAAGCGATGCCGTCGGCGCCTTCAAATACTTGGTCAGGCCAACGCCCGGCACAAGACCGGAATAGTTTGCCACAATGATAAATATGAACAACGAGCCCAAAAAGAAAAAATACTTCCTCGTCTGTTTCTTCCCGATGATGCCCGAAAAGAACGTGTCCAGGTATTCCACACCGGTCTCCACGATATTTTGCAGACGACCCGGGCGCTCCTTGAGACGCCGTGTGACGGCAAAGGAAAGAACGGCGAGCGCCGCCAGGATCACCCACATCATCACGACCTCGCCCGTGATATCCAATATTCCGCCCAGAGAAATGAGAACTTCCGACGCTTCGCCCATACTATTGATGCTCCTCCCGTCCCGAAGGGCTCTCCCCCGACATCTTCTGTTCCACCTTTTGCCTGTCCGCCTGCTTGGAGAGGCGGAGCGCAAAGAAAACCGACGGGACTGTGACGCCCAACGCGGCGCAAACAAGCAGCAGCGTCCTGTCCATCCCGAGCGTGGGGGAAAGGAAATATACCGCAGCCAGATACGCGATGTTGATCGCCTGCCGCAAGACAAAAAGCATGCCGAGCCCCGACGGTCTGTTCTTTAGAACCGTTCGGGTCAACCTATCGTTTCCGGCTGCAACCGCAATCCCGACAATACAGGCGACAACCGCGCCCACGACCGAAGCACGCATCCGGCACTCCTTTCCTATTTATGAAAACATGTGATTTGAGTTATTATGGCACCGTCGAATCGCTTTGTCAAACGAAATATATGGATGCACCTGTGGCCGGACGATAACGCCCATACGGCCCAATCGTTCTTTGCGCGCTCTCACGGAATACCGCTGCAATTTGACCTGCCAAGGCGGCTGTCCGCAACTGCACTTGACGGTCATTCAAAT
>CAYYUV010000016.1:0-33852 GCA_964474405.1 uncultured Oscillospiraceae bacterium | reverse complement strand
CGGGTGCATTCTATGTAAAACAGGTGCATTGTATCAATCGTTTAGTCATTTGCCACGCGGAAGTTGGACGGCCGGTCGCCCAGCAGCCGGTACAGCGTATCCTGCTTGAAGATCAAAAGCTGATTGGACAGGGCGAACAGCCCCGTGATCGGATCCGCGCCGGTACCGACCTCGACATGTCCGCCGCCGGTGTTGGGCGAGGCGGCATCCTGCGCCCAGTTTTCGACCGTGCGCGCGTCGCCCGGCGCCTGCGACCAGTACAGGCGGCTCAGATGCGCGGGGTCGCCCGCCGCAAACAGCCGGCCGTAATAGGTTTCCAGATGCTTCTGCGGCATGTCGGACAGCCCCTCCGCGCTGCCAAATGCCGCGCACGCGTCGCCGCCCGCCCATTTGACGATCCGGTTCTGCCCATCCGCGATCAGCAGATCGTCCTCGGAGCCGATCGGCATCTCAAGATAGTCGAACGCGCCGGGGGCAGGGTTAGTCGTCAAAAAAGCCTGCATCCGCACAAACGCGTCCGTCGCAGAGTCGTAGCGGTACAGCCCGTCCGACGCCGTGATAAGAAAGGTCAGCGCGCCGTTCTGCCGGAGCGCAGAAAGTCTGAGCAGCGTATCCGGCGCGGGAAACGCGCCCGGCAGATGCCGTACAAAGCCCTTTGCCACACGAAGCATCCCGCCGGCGGTGTCCATGTTGCAGGCGTCCGGGCTGTTGCCGGAAGCGATCAAAGGCAGGGTCTCCCCCTGCTGAACGCCGGTAAAGCTTGGGGTTTTCCAGCTGTGCAAAGCCATGTTGCCGCCTCCTTTCAGTATTCCACCGCGAGCCCGTAGCCCGCCGGCTCGTCATAATCATAGCGGAGCCGCCTTTTTTGCGTCTCATACAAGGAAAAATTGAGCTGCGCCGCCTCCTGCGACACGCCGTCCATGTGGCAGCGTTCGCGCGCCACCGCATAGGTGACGATCAGCGGATGACAGTAGGCGGGCAGCTCCGGCTCATCAAATTCGCCCGCCAGCATGCGCGGCGCGTAGCGATAGACGACGGACACCTGCCCGTCCGTCATGCCGGGCAGCACCAGCTCGGACACGCCGGAGCCGTAATAGAAGGCGGCTCTGCTGCCGCTTTGGGTCTCCACGCCCAGCACCTTGGTGCAGACGGACGGCAGCCCCGCAAGCTCCGCCCTCCCGTTTGTCACGGCCAGCGTGCTCCTGCGCCACGGCCGCAGGGTCATGCCGATGTCGGCGATGGCCTCGTTGATATACAGCATCAGGCGATCCTGCCATTGCGCGACGGTCTGACTGTCTACGGGGCGCGCCAGCTCGTGCAGCGTCGCGATGACCAGTTGTTTGAGGTTCATACGCGCCCCCCTCAGCCGTTGATGCGCTTGCCGCCGCTTGCGGTGTACGCGCTGACGCCGCGGCTGCTTCTCTGCATCTCACGCCGGCTTTCCTCCAGAATCCGCGCGATGCGCTCCGGCACATCCACGGGCACGCCCGTGCGGATACGGAAATTGACGCCGTTGATGCAGCCGTCGATATGGCTGCCGTTGCCCTCCTCGGGCAGGAGCATGCGCACGGTACGCTCCGCCGCGGGCTCCTTGTTCTTCTTTTCTGCCATGTTATAGCCTCCTTCATTCGGTTGGGGCTGCGGGGGGACGCCGTGCGCCCCCCACAGCCCGCGTGCTTTGTTTTACTTATGCCGATACCGTATGCTCGATCTTGACCAGCCACAAGGGGTTTAGAACCTTGGCGGTATAGGCCATGACCTTGGCGCCGACCGTGGCGCGCTGGTTCAGCGGGTCGAGCGAGCCGGATGAGCCCGCCTCCTTGTAGATCACCTCGACCGAGCCGCGCCCGTCGATGTCCACCACGCCGTAGGCGTCCGCGCCGAATACGAGCGTCGCATGGACGTCCAGCCCGGCGTGGGTCGTGCTGTCGAGCGCGCCCGCGTCCTTGGAATAGACGATGTCGTCGGCGGCAAGCGTCACGGCGGCAGCGACGGTGACTGTCTTGGTGTCTGCCGCGTAGGATACGAGGGTCATCTCCGTGCTGCCGGAATAGAGCTTGTTGCCCGCCGTACCGAGGAAGGCCGCGGCTGCCGCATCCGGCGTATCCTTAAGCACAAAGCTCGTCTGGGCGGTCACGGCGGCGTTGACGGCGTTTTGCACGCTCTGGCGGTAGATCCTGGCCTCGGTGCTTTCGACAAAGACCACGCCGAACAGGCGGCCGATCTCGCCGGAATAGAGCTGTTCCGCGCTCGAATACTTCGAAACATCCTGCCACAGCGTGTCGTTTTGCAGGTCATAGGTCGCGTCCGGCGAGCAGATGCAGACAAAGTGCGGCGAGCGCGGCGCGCCGTTCTCATTGGCCATGAACATCCGCGCCTTGTTCTTTTTGAGGGTGCGAACGGCCTTACGGATCTCCGAAACGGTCAGCGTTTCGGTGCCGGTCAGGGCAAGGCGGTTTTGCTTGCCGCCCGCGTACTGCACGTTGGTGGTGGCGCACATCGCGTCACGCGTGATCCATTCCACCACGGTGCCGAGCTGCTCGCCAAGCAGGTCGGCGGATTCGGTCACGACCAGATCCACGTCGCTCTGCTCAAGCAGGTCAGACAGCTCGACATACGCGCCGTACTGCTTTACGGTCGCCTCGATCTGCGTTTTGGACAGCTGCTGACCGCTGGGCGTCACGCCCTCGGCGAGCGTCAGCGCGTCCACGTCGGGGGTGAACAGGTCATACCTGCGGAAGTTGACCGTCTTGCCGTTGTGCAGCGGGATCGGCCGCTTCTGCCCGTAGCGGGCATGTACCATGCGCACCTTCGCCTTTTCGAGCAGGTTCTTGTCATAATAGGTTGGGTTGACGCCCACGTTGGTCGTCAGGTTCAAAATGGTGTTCTGAGACATAATGCTTCCTCCTTACATGCTGGTTTCGCCGCGACGCTCCTGCCGGCGCTGCCGGCGAAGCGCCCGGTCATAGGCGCGAAACTCCTCGTCCGTCATCTGCCAGCAGTCGGCCGGTTCCCCGGACAGGGGCGTGTCGGCTCTGCGTTGGGCGGGCAGGCCGCTGCGCCGGCGCATCTGCTGAGCCAGCTCCGCGCGCACCTGCTCGTTCGTCTTTTGTTCGGCGGCATAAATGCGCACGGCGGCTCTTGCGCCGTAATCGCGGATCAGCTCCGCAAACTTGGGGTCCTCCATCGCCTCATCGACGGGGAAGCCCTCCGGCAGCTCGCCGTTTACGCGCATCTTGAACACCTCAAACGTCTCATCGCCCGCAAAGGGCTCCCGCTGTCCCGCCAGTTCGGCGGGTGCGGTCTGCGCCGCGTTTGCGGCGCTCTTCGGCATTTTAATCATCGTTTCCCTCCAAAGATTTTTAGGATGCCCGGCGCGCCTTTTGGTCCGCTCCCCGCGCGTCCGGGCTTTTGCCGCCTGCCGGCTTTTGGCCTTTCGCCGGGCGTCATAAGACGCATATCCCCGGCGTCCGTGCAGTCTTCGCGCGCGCGGATCTTCTGTTCGACCTGCTCGCGGCCGTCAAAGTCCATTAGCCCCACCGCGTCCGCCGCAGCGATGGCGCCCGTCTCGATCAGCTTGAACAGGATCTCGTTGTTGGCGGCGGCCTGATAGCGGTTCTGCTTTTCCGCCTGAACGGAGATGAAAAACTCCACCGGCGTGCGCCTGTCGCCGCGCCCCGCATACAGGGCGGCGGTATCAAACACTGTCTCCACGCTCCGGCCGTTTTCCGTAACCGTGACCGGGCGGCGGTAGTAGTTAAACTCGCGCTCGGTCTCGATCTCCAGCCGCACCGCCCTGCGAAACGCCTCATGCAGCTGCGTGGTCGCCATGCGTGCGCGCTTGGTGGACGCCAGCTGCAATGCATTAATGGCGCTGGCGGCGGTGACGCCCCGGGCGGTGTTCCCGCGCGAGGATTCGTTCGCGCCGCTCTCCTCCTTGATGCTTTCGCGAATCCTGTCGATGTACGAGATCAGGTACGCGGGCAGCGGCGGCGTGGAGAACCAGGTCACGCCGTTGAGCGATTCGCCCCGGTGCACATCCTTCGACCAGTCGCGCAGATCGTCCGGGTCAAAGCCCGATGCGTCGGTCACCAGCAGCTTGTTGTGTGAGGCCATGACCGCGTTTTTGAGCACGATCTGATCCAGCTTGTCGGCGTAAAGCTGCTGGGTCTTGAACAGATCCACCAGCCCGAACCCCAGCACACTGCCCTTGCGCGGGAACAGCGGCGTGAGGATGAACGGGTACTGCCCATGGGCATAGTAGCCCTCAGGCTTGACAAGGCGGCTGTCCTCCAGCACGATCCCGCCCGCGATCAGGGCCATGTGCACGGCGCTTCGCTGCGTCTGCCTGTCAAAGGTGCGCCACCAGTATTCCAGCAGCAGCACCGCCTCCCCCCGGTCGAGCAAAAGCACGTCGTCCCGGGGCGCGCACGCGGCGAGGATCGGGTCGCTCTCGACCAGCGCGGCCTTTTCGGGATAATGCTCCCGCAGCCACTGTCTGGTCACCAGCGTGTACTTAAAGACCGCGCGCCCCTTCTGGATGTCTGTCACAAGCGGGTCAAACAGGATGCCCCGCGGCTCTGCCTGGCGGATAAACGCGCCGCCCAGCCCGTTGTTCAGCGTGGTGTCATAGCCCACCTCCTGCACGCAGTAGCCGCCGACCAGCAGATCGTGCACCAGCCTCTGATATTCCACAGCGTAGGCGCCTTCGTCGTGATTGCGGCGGATGACCGCCTCCACCACGGCGGCAATGCGTCCGTCCGCGGCGGATTCGGGGCGGATCACGGCGCGCGGCGTCTGCTCCATCAGGTCGGCCGCGACGTTCTCCACCGTGGATTGGAGGATCGGCGTGACCGGCC
Source organism: uncultured Oscillospiraceae bacterium (assembly GCA_964474405.1). GTDB lineage: Bacteria > Bacillota > Clostridia > Christensenellales > CAG-138 > CAYYUV01. The sequence continues at coordinate 28,993 of CAYYUV010000016.1, read as the reverse complement.
GGGGCTCGTTGCGATCCTTCACCGGCACGCCGTGCCAGTGGTCGCCGCGATACATGCGCTCGCAGTCCTCCAGCCGCCGCCACTCGGCGGCATACGCGTTGCGGAAGGTGAAGAACAGCGCGCCGGCGCGCTCGGCAACGGCCTTCTCCCCCGCTGCTTGTTCCTTGGTGATCATGATGTTCTCCTTTCGTTTTACACGGTGCGATATCCGTCCGCGGCGGGTACGGGCGGGGAAAAAGGATCATAGGCGGGCGGCCTTTGCGTTTTCGGCGTCCGCGCCGGCGACGGACGCGTCATCAGCCCGTAGCGCAGCGCCTCGGCGGCATGATCCTCACAGTGCGCGCCGACATCCTCCACGTTCTTGGGGTCGTAGGTCAGCAGCGGAAGCGTGCGGATGAGGTTTTTGCAGGTCGAAAAGATCGACAGCTGCGGTCCCCCGTCCCCCGCGTGCAGTGCCTCGCGAAGCCGCTGCCAGCCGCTGATGCGCGCGTTGTCGGCGGGCTGGAGCGGCACGCCCCCCGCCGCGAACACCTCCGCGATGCAGGTTCCCTCCAGCCCCCGGATGCCGCGCTGCTGCCATGCGTCGGGCGACGCCGCCGTGTAGGCGATGGATTCGCCTACGGATAACTCTTTTACACGGCGGGCGACCTCGCTCGACAACAGGCCGCGCTCATACAGCTCCCGGTAGACCACAAGCCGGCTGTCCGGCGCCACCGCAAACCACAGCACGCAGCACGGATCGCGATAGCCCCAGTCCATCGCGCGGAATCTGCGCCAGCCACCCGGGATCGGGTACGGCTCTTCCACATGGCGCTCGCGCTCAAACTCGGGAAACACCTGCCCCGCCAGCACGTCCCAGCTTCCCTGCAAATGCGCGCGCCGCAGGTGCTCGGGCAGGTTTTCCAGCGTCCTTATATAGTCCGGGTTGCTTTTGAGGAGCGTCGGATTGTCCGTCACGCGCGCCGGGATGAACACATAGTCCTCCGGCCGCTCGCTGCCGCGGTATTCCCTTTCGATGAACAGCCGTTTGATGTACGCATGCCCGGGGCCGCCAGGGTTGCAGGTGTAGTACATGCGGGGCGAAAAATCGGTCCGCACGCTCCGGTTGCAGGTGGTCAAAAACTGGATCTGCGCCTCCGAAAAATGCGTGGCCTCCTCCAGCCCGATCACGTCGTATTCCTGTCCCTGATACTGGTACACGTCCTTTTCAAGGTCGCAATACCCAAGCTTTAACAAGCTGCCGTTGGGGAAACAGAATACGCGCTGCGTCGCGTTGTACTTCACCGCGCCCGTAAGCTCCCGCTCGAGCGGACGCACATGGTTCTCGGTCAGCTCCGGCAGCGTCCGCCGAAGCAGAAGCAGCCGAAGCCCCGGATAGCGGAAGGCAAGCAAAACAAACTTGCGGCGCATCGCCCAGCTCTTGCCGCCGCCGCGCGCGCCGCCGTAGGCGATGTGCCTGGCGCGGGCGGCAAAGAACGCCTCCTGCCGCGGATGCGGCGTGCCCGACAGATGCAGGTTCATTGCGACAACCTCAGACACGTCTGATCCATCGTGATCAAAAGCCGCTCGCCTGCGTCCCCGCCCGCTTCGCCGCCCAGCTCAGACAGCGCGATGGAAGCCATCTGATAGGACAGCTCGCCAAGCAGGGCACGCTCCATCGTGTACGCCGCGATCCGCTGCAGTGCCTGTGCCGCGAGCCGGTTCCTCCATCCGGTTCCGCTCGCTGCCAGGCCAAGAAGCTCCCCATTTTTCAGCCCCAGCGCGCAGCCAAGGCCGCACAGCGTATAGGGGATCTGCCGCTCCGACACGGCGCCGCTCTTTAGCGTCACCCGCTCCCGCGTCGCGTCGCATGCGTCAAAATACGCCCCGATCCGCGCCTCCCACGCCGCCCGGCTCCCCGCCAAAACGGGCTGGTCTTCTCTTTTTGCCGCGGGTCGCTTCTCCTTCTCCACACGCCGGTCTCCTTTCCGTACATTTGTTCGCTCTTTCCGCTGAAAACAGATTACCATGGAGCGGCAAGAAAAAAAGTTACCCTTTCTTTGAAGCTGTTTCATATCAGACATGCCGGACAAACCGCATTTCTCCCTGCCTGATCCACACCGGCGTACAGCGGGCGCGGCGCAGGCAACGTGGGGATACGTGCGCGCGGCGCAGGCAACGTGGGGATACGCGCGGGCGCTGCGATGGCGATGAGAAACGCATGAGAAGTTGATACACGACGCGGCAACGCATGGGGACGCAGCGGACACGGCGTGGCCTCGCGGGGCACGGTACAGGCAACACAAGGAAACATGGCGGGTGTGGCGCGCAGGGCAGCGCATACGGGCCGTGTTTTTCAGGCGCAAGGTTGTCCGCAGGAAAGGAACGTGGTATAATAATTTGCCTAAGTTCCGGCTCTGCCGGACGGAAAGGAACGGACATGAACGAGTTTCGCGTGGTATCGCCGTTTTCGCCGCAGGGCGATCAGCCCGAGGCCATCGACCGGCTGGCGCGCGGTGTGGCGGAGGGCGACCCGCTGCAGGTGCTGCTGGGCGTAACCGGCAGCGGCAAGACCTACACCATGGCCAAGGTGATTGAGCGCGTGCAGAAGCCCACGCTCGTGCTGGCGCACAACAAAACGCTGGCGGCGCAGCTCTGCTCCGAATTCAAGGCGTTCTTTCCCGATTCCGCCGTGGAATACTTCGTATCCTATTACGATTATTATCAGCCGGAGGCGTACATCGCCTCCTCCGACACCTATATTGAAAAGACCATCGACATCAACGACGAGATCGACAAACTGCGCCACAGCGCGACCTGCGCCCTCAATGAGCGGCGGGACGTGATCATTGTGGCGTCCGTCTCGTGCATCTACGCGCTGGGCGACCCCGAGGAATATATGAAGCTGTCCATCTCCCTGCGACAGGGCATGGAGATCAGCCGGGAGGAGGTCATGCGGCGACTGATCGAGATCCAGTTTGTGCGCAACGACATCGATTTTTCGCGCGGAACCTTCCGCGCGCGCGGCGACACCCTGGATATCTACCCCGTGAGCTGGACGGATCGGGCGCTGCGGGTGCGCTTTTTTGGCGACGAGATCGACCGCATCAGCGAGTTTCATCCCGTGACCGGCGAGATTCTGGAGGATCGCAAGCATGTGGCGATCTTCCCCGCGACGCATTATGCCACCGGCACGGAGAAGATGCAGCAGGCATTCTCGGTCATCGAGGCCGACGCGCAGGCGCGTGAGCAGCAGTTTTTGGACGCCAACCGCCCCTTAGAGGCGGAGCGCATCCGCGAGCGCACACTCCACGACATTGAAATGATGAAGGAGATCGGCTTTTGCAGCGGCATCGAGAACTATTCCCGCTACTTCGACGGGCGGGAGCCCGGCCAGCCGCCCTATACGTTGATCGATTATTTCCCGCGGGATTTTCTGCTGTTTGTGGATGAGAGCCATGTCACGCTGCCGCAGGTCAGCGCGATGTATCGCGGCGACCGCGCGCGCAAGGATACGCTGGTGGAATACGGCTTTCGCCTGCCCGCGGCGTTTGACAACCGGCCGCTGAAATTTGACGAGTTTCTTTCGCGCATCCCGCAGATGATCTGCGTTTCTGCGACCCCGGCGGAGTTTGAGCTTTCGCGCGCCGCGCGCGTGGCGGAACAGATCATCCGCCCGACCGGCCTTACCGATCCGGAGATCTATGTCCGGCCGGTACGCGGGCAGGTGGACGATATCCTTTCCGAGGTGCGGCTTCAGGCGCAGAAGGGCTACCGCACGCTTGTGACGACGCTGACCAAGCGGATGGCGGAGGATCTGACCGAGTATCTGGACGGCATGGGCGTGCGCGTGCGGTATATGCACAGCGATATCGACACCCTTGACCGGCTGGAGATCATCCGCGATCTGCGGCTCGGCGAGTTTGACGTTCTTGTCGGCATCAACCTGCTGCGCGAGGGGCTTGACCTGCCGGAGGTGGGGCTTGTGGCGATTCTGGATGCGGACAAGGAGGGGTTTCTCCGTTCCGAAACCAGCCTGATCCAGACGATCGGCCGCGCCGCGCGAAACGTGGACGGCTATGTCATCCTCTATGCGGACGTGGTCACACCCTCCATGCAGCGCGCCATGGACGAGACGGCGCGCCGCCGCGCCAAGCAGCGTGCCTACAACGAGGCGCATCATATCACCCCCGTCAGCATCAAAAAGGCCGTCGCGGAGACGCTCTCCGTCACCACCCGCGCGGACGCGCAGGAGGAGACGCTTGCGGGCGAGCAGCGCGCCGCACGCATCGCGCTTTTGACCGAGCAGATGCGGCAGGCCGCGCGCGAGCTGGAGTTTGAGGCAGCGGCAAAGCTGCGCGATCAGATCAAAAAGCTGTCCGGCGAGGAGGTCAAATCTTCCTCCCGGCTGCGCCCCGGCCAGGTCGGCGCTTACAAGCGCGCACGCGGCCGCAGCAGAAAATAGGAGCAGGGTATGCCAAAGAAAAAAACGAAGAACTGGAAAAAGAAATATGGCTGGGTCTGGTGGTTGTTTCTCCTGCTGATGGCCATCGCTGTGTGCGTGCTGGTTGTCATGCGGCAGATCCGCGCGCGCGCGGCGGTGGTGGACGAGGAGGACGAGATCGTTGTCTATTACGAATATGATGACGAGGGCAGGCCGACCGTCACCGAGGATAATATCTGCACCGTGTATGCCGCGGAGGATCTTTCTTCCACCGTGCTGGAGCGGCACTATCTCAACAACGACGGCAGCGTCGCCTATTCCTATTCCTACGTCTACAACGACGCGGGACGGCTGATTCGCCGCAACAAGCTTGATTCCGCCGGTCTTTTGAGCGGGTTTTCGGAGTACGAGTATGACCAAACCGGGCGGAACACGCGCATCAACTGCTATGAGGACGACGAGTATAAATGCTATTTTCTCAATGCGTTCGACGGCAACGGCCGCAAGACCGAGGCCGCGGAATACGATCCGGACGGCACGCTGATCGAGCGTTGGGTATATGAATACGACCGGCACGGCGACATTGTCACCATCACGCTGTACAGCGCGTCGGGCGCCGTCCTTGGCACCGGCGCGGGCGATCCAACCGCGTAAGGACGCGCCGCATGCGGCAGGCTGAACCCCGCGCGGGCATATAAGCAAAGCACCGGCAAATAGAAAAGGCGCTCCGTTTTTGGCGGAGCGTCTTTATTTCTGTCAGCTGTTTTTGCCGGCTGTGGCTGCCATTATTTGGGGGGCGCCTAAGGGGACGGGCGAATCAGCGCGTTGCGCGCGGTTTTTTGAGGGAGTATGCGCCGGACTGCTCGTCGGTGATGACGTCGTGGTACTTTTCGCCCGGCATCGGCCTGGCAAAATAGAAGCCCTGCGCCATATCGCAGCCCACGTCGCTCAAAAACTCGAGCTGCTCCGCGGTCTCCACGCCTTCCGCGATGGTCTTGATCTGAAGCTGCTGCGCCAGGCGCAGGACGCTTCGCACGATCGTGCGGCCGCGCGCGTCGGTCTCGCATTGCGACAAAAACTCGCGATCCAGCTTGACCTTGTCCACCATGATGTTCTTAAGCATATTGAGCGAGGACGAGCCGCTGCCAAAATCGTCCATCGACACCGAGAAACCCGCCTGAATGAGCGCGGACACGGTTTCGATCATCAATTCCTGATCGGTGGTCATCATCGATTCGGTCAACTCGATATCGATCATCCAATGCGCGACGCTGTATTTGTCCAGCGTGGCGGAAATGACATTGATAAAATCCTTCTCATACAGGTGTGCGCGCGAAAAGTTGACGGCGATCGGCACCGGCTCAATGCCCTGCTTCATCAGCGTGTTCTGCATCCGGCAGACCTCCTCCAGCACATAGTAATCAAGCTGGAGGATCAGGCCGTTGCGCTCAAACAGATGGATGAATTTGTTGGGCGGCATAAACCGGCCGTCGCGGTCAATCCACCGCACCAGCGCCTCCGCCGACACAATGCGCTTCTGCGCGATGTCATAGATCGGCTGGTAGTAAGCGCAGAACTCGTTCCCCTTCAGGGCGGCGTCCATGCGGTCAAGCAACTCGTTTGAGGTGATCTCCTGCTGATGCAGCCGATAATCGTAATAGGCGATGGAGCGCGTGTGCTCATGCTTGATGCTTACGCGCGCGGCGCAGGCGCAGTCCACCACATATTCCATGGCCTCCTTGTTGCTCTCAAGAATATACACGCCTACGCATATATGCAGCGGATGAACCAGCGTCGTCCTGACGCGCAGAAGCAGGTTGTCCAGCCGTTTTTTGTTTTCCTCCGGGGAGCCCGTTTTCCACAGCAGCACAAAATGGTCGCCGTCCATACGCCCGCAGCATTCCCCCTCGCCGCACTGTTTGCCGATGCAGTCCGACAGGGCGCGCAGCACGCTGTCGCCGCGATCATAGCCGTAGAGGATGTTGAGGTTGGTAAAATGATCGACGTCCAGATCAACCGCCATATAGCCGGTATCCTCCGCCACGCTTAAAAGCGCCTGCCCGGCTTCAAAAAAGCCAAACCGGTTGTTCATTCCGGTCAGTGCGTCAGTGCAGGCGGCATCGTGAATCTGCCGGGTCTGCTGCGCCTGCTTTCGCCGGTCCAGCAGCAGCGCCCAAAGCGCCAGCGCCGCGCACACCGCGCCCAGTGCGGATACCGCCATCAGCACGCCGGCCGTTACCGCACGGTTTGGCATGCAAAGCAGCAGACAGCACAGCCCGCATACCGCGATGGCAAGTCCGATGCACATCTGCAATACGGTTATGACCGTTTTCCCCCGTTTGTTCATTTCCGTATCTCCCCTTTTCCTAACCGCTCCCGCGCGGTTCGTCTTTGATTGTACCGTAGCAGCAGCAGCCCGCCCGCCATCACGCCGAGAATCAGCGCGACCATGAGTACGACCGCCCAGACCCCCATCCGCGTGCCGCCGCTGTCAATCGGCGTTGCGCGGTTGACGCCCATGGCAATGGGATCGATCCCCGCCAGCTGCATCCGCCGCTCGACCGTAAGCCCGCTGCCCGACAGCAGGTCGCTTTCCAAAAACAGCTCATATTGTCCCGTTGCGGCATTGTATACCGCGATGGTGCGCAGCTTGGTGCCGCCACCCCCGCCGCCCGGCGCTGTGCCGCCGCCCAGGGCCGTACCGCCTTCCGACGGCGCGCCGCCTGCGCTGTTCGGCGCCGTTCCCTGCTGCGTCAGCGGCGCTTCCGGCGCCGGCCCCGTTTGCAGATCTCCGCCGCCCGTGCCGTCCGATGCCGCCTCACCCCTGCCCGTATCCGTGCCGTCCGCCAACGAGGCGCCGTCCGCCTGTGCGCCGTCCGTGCCGGCGCCGAGCGCAGAGCCATCCGCCGTCGATGCGCCGTGTGCGCCTTCGCCCGTGCCGTCCTCGTCAGACCCCGCAATCAGCATGTCCTCGGTCAGACCGCCCACGACGAGCGCTTCCCGCAGCTCAATCAGCGCCAGATATCCGTCCGCCAGCTCGGTGCGCGCGGCGTCTACGCGTGAGGTGAAATATCCCTGCGCAAATGTGATCAGCGTCTGATCGCCAAGATCGCTGTCGGCGTCAAGCCGCGCGCCGGACAGATAGTCAAACGCCGCAACCGCGCCGGAGGCATAGCGTATCACCGCGATATGCGCCGTGCCAAATACTGTCGGCGCAATCTCGGCAATCGCCGCATTGCGGAAATCGTCCGGCAGCGCGATCGCCTTCTCAAGATCGTACAGCGAGCCGCCCCGCAGCACGGTCAGATAGCGCGCGCCAAGATAGGTGTCCGCCACAACGCTGAACGGCTCGTCGGCAAACGCCGGATCGGCCGCGAACAGCGCGCCGTCCTTGCCGTACATCCGATACGGAACCGCATCCCCGTCCACGGCGCTGAAATACCAGTAGGTATCGACCTGCTTTCCGTCATACGTCGCCGAAAAGATCGGCTGTGTTTCCACAAGACGGATCTTGCCCGTCGTCCCTGTTACGCCGTTGCCGACCAGATCGATCAAATTGCCGTTCTTGAGCAGCCCCGTGCCGTTCCACAGATGCAGGAAGCTGCCGACCAGCTCGTTCGTGCCACCGACGCCGTTCCTGTTTAGATAGTAGTAGCGCGTGCCGCAAACGCTGACCGTGCGGCACATCTCGTCCGCGCGGATGGGATATGCGGTCTCACGCGTGCCGTTATACAAAGTCAGCGTCAGATCCTGCCGGTAATCGTAGGCAAGCGTATACACCCTCTTTGTGATCGGCGCATCGACAAGGGTTCTCCCAGTTTCGTCGGTTATGCGCAGCGAAGCGCCGCTGGTCTCCGCCTCTTCGTCCGTGAGCGGCAGATAGGCGTCGTCAAACTCGATGTTCAGCGTGCCCGCACCGGAGGGATATACCACTGCATCCGGCAGCTGCTGCAAGAAGCGCATCGCAAACATCGCCCGGAACGAGCGCAACGCAAACGACGTCGCTCCGTCGCTCGGGATGCGCACACCGCCGTCGATGTTGGCATCCGTCGTGTCGTTCGGCACGCGCAAGCCATTGCCGTCACGGATATACGCGCCGGAAGCGTACTGAAAATCCTCCGTGCCGGAAAGGATACGCCCATTCAACTGCATTCGCGGGAAAAAGCCCCATGTATCCACATACAGCACACGGCTGCGGCTGACCGTCCCGCCCGCCGTCATCTCACACCAATAATAGCCGCGGCCGCAGAGCCGGATGGTGTCCGCCGTGCCCACGGCAGCAACATCCGTGCGGGTGTCCAGCGTCCCCAGCACCATCGCCTCGTTCGGGTTCGCCTCCGACCGGTACCAGGTCACGCTGTCCGCGCCGCCGGAAAGCAGCGCCGTCACCGTGACTGGCTCGCTGATCCGCGTGCGATACAGGGCGGCCGCGTCAAGCACCTCGCCCTCGTCATTGACGGCTTCGGAAAATACGACCGTCGCGGGCTGCGCCGCCGCAACCTCCACCGTGATCATCTGCTGCTCGATCGTATCGCCGGTGTCCGGGTCGGTCAAGCGGATCCCAAGCAGATACTTGCCCGGGGACGCAATGGTAACCGGCACGGTGGAAGCGCCGTCCGCAAAGGCAATCCCGGTGGCGGCGCCGGCTATCGCGCCGTCCTGCACGCCCATGCCGTAAATAAAGCGGTTCCGATCCAGCCGCGCGTTGTAGGCGGCCTCCGTCGCCGTGAGCGGACGGTCATACAGGCGGAACGCATAATAGGTTCCGTTCATATAATTGTCGTTGTAGCTGGTCGCGCCGCCCAGCACGAGCTGGTTGCTGTGGATCTCGCTAAGCTCCGCCGTGCGATCCCAGGTGGTTTTCAGCGCGCCGTCAACATAGAGCTTCAGCTGGAACGGCGTCACGGTAAGTGCAAGCGTATGGACGCCTGACTGCAGCTCCGGCACCGAGGTGCTGCACGAGATCGTGCCCCAGTACACATACAGGCGGAGGCCGTTGCAAAGGTATCGGGCGGCGAAGGACTGACAGGCTGCGTCCGAACCGGTCGCGCCCCTGGACCAGCCGCCGAACAGAAAATGCCCATTCTGGCTGGTGTCCAGCGATACCGTCATCTCCACGGTGAAAACGCGGCTGTCAACCACCGTTCGTGCGCTCTCCGGCAGCTGCATCAGCGTGCCTCTGCCGTTTGGCGACCAGCAGTTGAAATCGGTGCCCCAGATGTCACCGGGCCAGGTGCCCAAAAGCCCAACGGCGTCGTTGCCGTTTCCGGACAGATCCGTCCAGCCGTTCTCCGTTTTGGCGGAACGGTAAGCGTCATACTGGATGGTCAGCCCGTTCGTCGCGCTGTCGGGTATGCCGACCGAGGCCTGATAGGTGCCGTCCGGCAGATCGGTGGAGAACAGCGCGATCTGTGTCTCCGCGCCCGCAGAGGCGCGCGTGGACAGGGCTGTGAGCTCCGTCCCGGTCTCGCTGCCCGGATCCTTGTACATGGGCAGCAGCCCGGAAATATCCGCGTAGGTTGGGGACCATTGCGCCAGGCCGCCGCGCGTAACGGCGTTTGTATAGAAGGTGCTGTTGGACAGATCCGCGTTGGTCACGATAAGCGTCTGCTTCCACTCGTCGGCGGTCGTCGCGCCAGAATAGCTGCCATAGCCCATCATGGACGCCTTCACACCGTTGACCGTCGCGTCCTGATGCAGCCGCATATAAGGCAGCGCGCCGCCTACGTCCGTCCCGTCCGCATAGAAGCCAAACAGCGACGCGTTGCCGTCCGATGTGACGCTGCCTGCAACGAGCTGCGCGTACTGGGTCATGTTGGATGTGTTGATCGGATCCAAGGCGAGACCCACGATGCCGCCCGCATAATCGGCGGCGGTGACGGAGCCGGTGAAGATATTGCCGTACGCGCCGAGATAGCTGACGTTGTTCGGGGTGTCATAGGCGTTCATCTGTCCGAACAGGCCGCCCGCATAGCTTTGCGTGGCCGTCACATCCGCCTCTATAAGGTTATGGTGCTGTGGGCGTACGTCATATGTGTCCGCTCTGCCGATCAGGCCGCCGGCACAGCTTTCCGCCACGACTGCTGTATCCTGTACCGTTAAATATGTATATGAGCCGTAAACGTCATGCCCGCAGATGCCGCCGGCGTATTTTTTCGCGGTGACGCTGCTTCCGTAAACGCCGCAGGCGATCCGCGAGCCATACCCCTGGTCGTATCCGAACAGCCCGCCCGCGTACCAGCCGCTCTCATCCGTAGCGTCCTCGGGCGTGTTGTCCCGCGCCTCGACGGTGACGTCTGTCGCCGTGCACAGGCTGACATAGGTTCTCGTGTATCCACTGGCGCCAAAGACCCCGCCGGCATACCTGCTGCCGACAACCTTGCCGTTGGCTGCGCGGATCTCGGTGCACATATCCGTCGCGCCGGTACCGTCCTGAATGAGGCCGTACACGCCGCCCGTATAATTGCCGGCCAGGTTCAGCACCAGAAAATCGCGCACGGACACGTTGTTCCCGACGGTCGTGCCGGCAAGCCCGCCCACATAGCTCGACGCCGTGTTGCATTCGACCCGCATAGCCGATGCATCGGTGTTCAGCAGGAGCGAATAGGTTGCGGCAACGGAACTGTTGGCGTATATGCCCATGCCCACAATGCCCCCGATATAATCCTTCTTGCCGAGCACCTGCAGCCCGCGCGCGGTGATATCCGCAAGCGGCGATCCGGTGGCATAGCCGAACACGCCGCCGGTATACTTGCCGCCCTCGACATAATAGCTGCCGCGCCATTGCGCCGCATCGTTTTCGATATCCGGCAGCGTCGTGCCTGCAGCGGTGATGTCCGAGACCACGGTGCCGCTCATCACATACCCCACGAGCCCGCCGGCATAATCGGCCTCGCTGATGACCGTCACATCCGTCACGCGGATATGCTCCAACGTGCCGCTAATCCGGCCGATGCAGCCCATCTGCTGCATTCTGGTTCCGATCAGCGTGATGTTTTGAAAATCCACATGCCCGATGCGTCCGATGACATTGCCCATGATGCCCGCGCAGCTGCCGGACAGGTTCTTCGTCGCATAATCTATCGATATATTCTGGAACCGCAGCCCGGACACGCCGCCCGTGACATCGGTCAGGAACGCAGAGTCCGCCGCGGTCGCGGTGATCGCCACGGGGCTTTGCGGGTTGGACGCGCCGATAAAGAAGGCGATATCCCCGTTCGACAGTGAGGCCTCCAGTCGGTTGATCCGCAAATTGACCACCGCCTTTGCGCCGGTTGGCAGCTGTGAAAAATCGATATTGCCCGTGATGCGGAAATTCTCGTAGGTTTGCCCGTAGGCGCTCATGACCTGCTGCCACTGCGAAGCGTTCGCGATGGTGCGGTAAAGCGGCGTGCCAAAGTCAACCCGGTTGACCAGGGAATAGGTGCTACCCGCGGCATTTTTGACCGTGACCGTAAGCCGGTAGGTGTCAAAATACTGCTCCGGCGTAAAATAGCATTGGATAATGGTCGTCTTTTTGGCGCCGATGCCGGTACTGATCTGCCGGGTTTCGGAGCCCGCGACCGCGGCCATGCCCTCGAGCACATAGCTTGCCACGTCGTTGGCTGCCGGTGTGGTCACCTCAAACTGCACCACATACTGGTTGGCGTGCGCGCCGCTTGTGATGGGCTGGGCGGCGGTCACTGTCACGGTGCTCTCCGCGACCAACGGGATCGGTGTCTGACCCGGTACCTCGTCCCCGTTCTCGTCCACCAGCAGCGGCAGATAGCCCTGCGCCACCGCATACTGCGCGCCGAAGGAGCCGCCGTCATAAATATAGCAGGCGGTGCCGTCAAAGATGCCCGGATCGCCGTCGCTGTGATAGGCGGAGGCGTTCACAAGCGTTTCGTAGCTCAGCAGCGCCGTCGCATCGGAAAGAAGCTCCGCCTCGGTTGCCCCGTCCTTGTTCGCGGGAGAAAAATACTGGTTCTGATAGGCATACGCCTGCGGCTGGTTGCCTGTCGCGGACTGACCCGCGATGCGGCCAACCTGCGTGGTGCTGGTATTGCGGGCAAAGATGTCGCCCGTGGACAGCACGTTGCGCACCGCCGTGGCGGAATTGCACACGCCGACAATGCCGCCCGCGATATCGCTGGAGGTATAGATCGACACGGCGTTGATGCAGTTTTCTATAATTGGCTGGGACGACCAGCCCGCGATACCGCCGGTATAGATGCCGCCGGATTTGATCGCGCCCTCGGCATAGCAGCTGTGAATCTGCGAATTGCTTTCCATGTGGCCGACCAGCCCGCCCGAGCCGAGCGACGCCATTTGGTTGCCCGCGTCCAGCTCCAGCCCGTGTACAAAGCAGGAGCGCAGCGACAGATACCCCGTGCCGTAGCCGATCAGCCCGCCCACAGCGACCGTGCCGCTCCCGCCACGCCCGTTCAAAGAAACCTTGCAGTTGGATGCGCCGCTGTTCTCGACGATACAGCTGCCCATATAGCCCGTCAGCATGCCGGTAAACCGCGCGCCGGTCACGGCGCTGTTGTTGATCTGGATGCCCTTGATCTGCGCTCCGCTCGCTATGGCCACAACGCCGTTGAACGTATAAGCATTGTCGGTAAAGCCGGTATGCAGATCTATCCTGTCGAACAGGATGTTGCTCAGCACCGAGCCCGTGCCCATATTGCAGATCAGATACGGTCTGCCCGCGCTGCGGACATTTTTGACGGTGTGGCGTCCGATCAGCTCATACTGCTCGTTGTAGATGCCGCCGTCGAGCTTGCCCGTGAACGGGGAAGCTGCGTACCTGCTCACGCCGCCGCCGTCGATGCACAGCTGCATGCCGGTGGCAAAGGTGAAATCGATGTCGGCTTTGAGCCGATAGTTGGCGGTCAAATCGGAATCGATATCAGCCCAGTCCTCGACCGTGTAAATGCCCTTATAAAACTCCAGGTTGATGGTCTTTTCATGGTTGTAATACATGACCGTACCCTCGTAGGAGCCGGTCTGGAAGGTGAATGAATCGATGTCGTACCGCGAGTAGAACTTGGTGGGGTTCGACACCGTCGCCTCGACGTGGCACAGCTCCGGCTGCGACGGGTCGCGGTATTGGCGGGTGACGGCGGTCGTAACGCCGTTGATGCCGATGGCGGTGATGGACCATTGCCACGGGTTGTACAGCGTCAGCTGGATCTCGGCTGTCTCCTCGAGCTGGCGGGTCACGATCGCATCGACAATGGATACGCTCTCGGTCTGGGCCTCCACCGGCAACGCCACATACGGCTGCACGGGCATGCACGCGGGCATCACAACATGCGGATAGTAGCCAAGATCGATCATCGACGTGACCAGATAGGTGCTCTGCGCATTGAGCAAGGCCTCGACAAACACCGCGTCGCGCAGTGCGTCGATGGGAATCTGGCTGTTGTATCTGTCGCCGTTGGTGCGATGATCCTCCTGCTGTTGCACGGCATAGAACGCGTTGCGGGTATACATTCTGCCCGACGTGGAGCCCACGGCGCCGCCCGCATCGCGCACGCCTTCGTAGACCCTGGTTCCCCCCGCGTCCTCGATCACGGGCGCGTGGGCGGAGAGCAGGTTTTCCGCCTTGCCGTAGTTGATGCCGACGCACCCGCCGTAACGGTTGTACATGTTGGTCAGCGGATAGGCGTCCGTCGACGCCAGCGCCGTGCACGGCAGGACGCTGTATACGTTTTGAATCAGCCCGGTGCCGTAATTGACGCCGGTAATGCCGCCGACATAGCAGTTGCGTGTGCTTTCGACGGTGTAATGCTGGGGCAGGGGGTAAATGCCCACGCCGGTAACGTAGCCGTTGCGGATAATGCCGTTGTTATACATTGCAACGCCGCCAAAGCTGATGTTGCGGTAGATCGGGTCCTTCGCCGTAATGCAAAAATTCTCAATGATGCCCGAACGGTAGTTGATGACGCACAGCAGCGCTTCCGCAACCATTCCGTCCGGACAGTCGGTGGTGATCATGATGTTTTTGACCGTCCCGTAATTGTAGCAAACCAGGCTCGTACAGGACGGCCTGTCCGTGGGCAAATACGGCTCCGCCTGCAAGTTCTTTATACAGCCGCCTGCCCCGACCGCGCGGAACAGACCGCCCAATATGGCGGTCGTCAGATAGCGCAGCTTATGGCCGTCGCCGTCATAGGTGCCGTACAGCGTGGTATAGCGGAAGGAATTGTCGGCCATTGTGATGGAGAGATCGTTGAGCTGCAAAAACCGTTCATTGGGCGTCAGCACGACGGACATCAGGTCAAACTGCGTCCGGACGCCGATGATCGAGCCCTGCGTGGTGAACACGCAGCGCGCAAGCAGCACCGAATGCCCGCGCAGATCCACATACAGCTCCGCCTTATAGGTGCTGTCCGGCCGCACCTCGCGGGAGATCGCCGCTTGCACGTCCTCCGTCACGCCGCCGTTCTCGGCGATGGCGTTTGTGATGATTGAATCGCTCGTCCATGCGGGTTCTATGCCCGTGGCGTCATAATCGGTGCCGTTGGCGCGGAACAGCCGGACGGAATAGGTCGCGTTCATCCCGGCAAGGTCGTTGTTCTCATCGATGACCGAGGC
Organism: uncultured Oscillospiraceae bacterium; assembly: GCA_964474405.1. Lineage (GTDB taxonomy): Bacteria > Bacillota > Clostridia > Christensenellales > CAG-138 > CAYYUV01. The sequence goes on along the minus strand of CAYYUV010000016.1, from coordinate 13,986 downwards.
GGCAAGCCGCGCCTGGCTGCCGCTGTTCATCGTCGGCGACGCATACAGATACACCCCGGCGTAATCGCAATAGCGGAAGCTGTCCTGCGTACCCACCTGCGCGGAAATGGTCGTTTTGCTTGAGCAGACACGGAGGTAGGCCGCGCCGTCCGGCACGGTCGCCAGCACCGTTGTGTAGCCGCCGGTGCTCAAAACGGCTGTCCGCTGATAATTCTGGTCATAGTAGCAATAGTAATACCCGCCAAGCCCCACCAGCCGGTACTGGGCGCCCGGTTCAACAGGGATATAGTCGCTGACGACATAGCCGGTATTTGTGACGATATTGCCCGCGCCGGTGATGTAGGCGTTGTCCTGCGCGGAACCAAGGTCGAACAGATTGACGTGCTGCCCCTGCGAAAGCGCGGCGCTCGTGCCGCCGAGCGAGGTCAGCGCGATGCTGCCGTAAAGCGAATCGCTCGTTGTGACGGTCAGCTCCATCCACGGCATCTCATAGGCGGCCTGATAGGTCGCCGTGGTATAGCCCGTGTTGTATTGCGACGCAAAGAACGACACCCGGTATTCGGTGTTGTTCTCAACGCCGCTGTCAATGCGGATGCTGTCATAGACCGTGTTCGGCGTGAGCTGCTGATGATAGATCAGCGTATCGTTGGACGCCTTGTACACGCGCATGGTCACGCTGCCGGTGATCGCATCATCGGGATCGTCGATGCCAAGGTCGTACATCTCGAAGAAATTATCCGCCGCGAACAGGTCGGAAACGATCAGCTCCGGCGTTTTTTTGAGCGTGCGGAACGTGGGATCCACGGCCGCGGCCTTCATGTCATATTCCTTGTCGCCCTGACGGATGTAGGAATGGATGACGAGCGAATACTGCGTCTTGTGCATAAGCCCGTCCGCAAGGAACGAGAATGCCGCGCCGTCGCCCGTGTCGCCGATAAAGGCGCTCCATGCATCCGCATCCCAGCCAAGCTCGGCGGTGACGTCGCTCTGCGTGCCGTCCGCAGCGGTGCGGATGACGGCGTCCTTTGTCAGGACGTAACGCACCGCGGCGCTGCCGGCGGTCTCCACGCTGATGTCCACGCGCAACAGCATCTGCCGAAGCGCCCGGAGCGTGCGATAGGACATGGTAACGGCAACGTCCACGCTGGAGGCGGTGATGTTTGAAAACGCAGTGTCGTACAGGGCGTAGCCCAGCGTACGCACGCCCGCGGTGTAGAAGGTGGTTTGACCGACAACGCCCTCAATGACGCCCGCGCCGTCCTCCAGATCGTAACGCGCGATCACCTTGATTTGATAGGTCTCCGCCGCGTTCAGCTCCGTATACGTCACGCGCTCGCCGCTCCTCGCGTCCGTGATGTCAAAGGCGGGCAGGCGGTTTCCGCTGCCGTCGCAAAGCGCGACGGTAAAGGTGTCGGAGAGCATCGCGCCGTCCTTGTCGGTCAGCACCGGCGTCAGACGCACGTCCCCGATCTCGTTTTTGTTGAGCATGATGAGCGCGGTCACCGGCAGCTTGCAGGTGTGCGCGCTGCCAAGATTTGCGCTGTCGTCGGTCAAGGGCAGCTTGTTTCCAAAGCGATCCTCAACCGTCAGCGCATAGGTATAGCCCGTGTCGGAATCCAGCATCGCGGACGACGTCCATGTGACCGGGTCTCCGCCTTTGAGCTTGCCTATGTCGGTGCTGTTGCGCAAATACAGCTCATGCTTTTGGGCAAGCGCCCCGCCGCCATCCTCCGTCAGGTTCACAACAATGCGCGCCACATTGGCAAGCCCGGATTCCATCGGCCGGCCGGACACGCCAAGCGCGCCCTCGGCAAGCTGATCCTCCGCCACAATGCCCGCGATCTGCACGCTCTGGGGGAAGCGCTGTCCCTCGCCGCCCGCGGTCAGGCGGGTGTCGCTGACGTTGCCGGCGAGCGGCAGCGTGGCCACACGCACGCCCGAAAGGAAGGAAACCGTCAGCTTGCGCTCAAACTCGTCCCGATATTGAAACTCACCCTCAATCTCATAGGTATAGCCCGGGGGCAGCGGCATGACGTCCGCCGTACCGGAGGACGTGATGAGCTTGCGCATATACAGCTTGCGCGCGCCGGTCGTCGGGTCTATCTGATAGATATACAGCCGTGCGCCGCGATACAGCCGCGCGTCCGGATCCAGGATCTCCACCGTGCCATGGATGGCGTACACGCTGCCGTAAAAATCGGTCATGGTGATGACCGGCTGACGGTAGGTGGGCGGCGGCGTGGGCCCGGGCGTGGCGTTTGGATCCGGCGTTATGTTGGGGTCCGGCGTTATGTTGGGGTCCGCCGTCACGGACGAGGTCTGCGGCGGGGTCGGCGACGGGGTCGGCGTCTCCTTGGGCGTAGGCGTGGGCTTTGCTGTTTCGTTGCGCGGGGTGGCGTTCGGGTCCGCCGTGACCTGCTTGGCCGGCAGCGGCGTGGGCGTTGGCGTTGGCGTAGGCGTAGGCGTCGCAGCGGCCGACGGCTGAACAGGCTTGCCGCCATTGTCCTTGATCGAGGCCACCAGCCGATCCGTCAGGCCGAGCTTCTCCAGCCATTTGGCGTAGGAATAGGTCGTTCCGTTGATGGTCACACGCGCGTTGGACAGCGCCGTGATCTCAAAAAGGCGCAGCACGCCCGCATCGTAAACATAATAGCGAAGCACCTCCTCCTCAAACAGCGCAAGCGCGTTGACGGGGATGGTTTGCCCGCCAAGGGGGGTGTCGATCTCGGCAGGAAGCGACATCAGATAGACGCCGTTCGACAGCCGCGCCATCAGAAAATCCTCATTGTCAGCGCGAAGCTTGTCGGCGTTATAGCTGACGCCGTCGGACAGATACAGGCCATAATAGGCGGACAGCACGCCAAACCCGTCGGTAACGAGCATGGCCGAATCGTCCAGGAAGAAGGCGGCCTTGCCGCCGTTGACATACAGCGGGTAAACGGTATTTAAGCGGACGCGCTCCTCCCCCGCATACAGGCCGTCCCAGCGGGTATACAGGGCGGCGCCGCCCTCCAGATAGGACAGCGCGCTGCCCGCTTCATCCTCGCCGGCGCCCGTCTTGAGGGTTCTGTACAGGGCAGAATCCGTCACGGCATAGCTATCGTCCATCAGAAGGCCGGACGGCTCATAGGCCAGCAGCTTGAGCGCCACCAGCGCCAAAATCGCCGCCACAACCAAAAGAATGGCGATCTTCAGCCCATCCTTCGTGCCTTTCTTCATGCCGTACCTCCCTTCCGCCGCCGCGGGGCGGGCTTATCTCTATTCCGTCCGGGTCATTGCATTTTCTTTAATCGCGCCGCCGTTTTGCATCGCTGTCAAAGGATCGGGTCCAGGATGTCCGCCCGCGTAAACAGCAGCGCGTTTGTGCCGTCCGCAAGCGTGATCGAATCGCTCGTCAGGTTCACCTCATAGCCGCTCTCGCTCTGCGCGAGCACGGTGCAGGCACCGGTGTCAAGACGGATGGCTTCGCCGCTCTGATGGTCGATGCAGATCAGCGTCTCGTCGGCCGTGACCGTCACCAGCGACAGCGGCGAGAGCGTCAGCTCCTGATCCAGCCAGGTCAGGCGAATGCCGGTCAAAAACACATACCGATCCACCCCGTCGTACAAAAAGCCGCGCGCGATCATCTGGCTTTTGTCGCCGCGCGACAGCGCGATGCCGTTCTCGGCATACGTTACGACGGAAAAACGCTCCATCCGCGCCAGCAGCGGCCGGTCGGGCAGGACAAGGATCATGTCCGTCGGCAGCAGCAGCGCATTGCGGTCGCGGTAATAGAGCGGCTCCGCCCCAAGCTGCAAAACGGTCTCGCCGTTTTTGAGCGTGGTCACGCCGTCGTCGTGCCGCAGCTCCGTCACGCCGGAATAGTCGATGCGCTCCGTCACCTGATATTTGTAGACCGGCTCATACAGCACGATCGAATCCACCGACATTGAGAAGCGCAGCAGCAAAAATACGGCGAGCCCCGCCAGCAAAAAAACCCCCGCCGTGATCCACAGATCACGCGCGCGGCGGCTCCTTCTGCGCTGCTGCTCCGCCGTATACTCCTTTTTCCGGCGCGCATCCCGGGCGGGCGCATCCCGACGGACAGAACCGGCGTCAGGCGTTGTTTTCTTCGCCATGCGTCTTGCCCCCCTTCACCGCGCGCTCCCAGGCAAGCTGCCGGATGTCCCGCGCGGTCAGATATGCCGCATACAGCGCGCAAAACAGCGCCAGCAGCATATAAATCACAAAAATGCCCGGCTCCGGGCGTATCTCGCGCATATAGGCATACAGCATGTCCCCCGCAAACAGCGCCGCCCCCAGCAGCACGCCGTTGAGCAGGGAAAAGGCCAGCCGCAGCGGAGCAAAGCGGATCAGGTCAAACGGCAGGCACAGCGCAAGCAGCATCAGGTAGTGCGGCAGCGTCAGCTCGGACATGCTGAAGGCCACGCCCGCCGCATAGCAAAAGCGCGTCGCGGACGCCGTCAGCCGCCAGATGTCGCGATCCGGCAGATTGACCAGAAGCCCGTAAAAGCCGATCCGTCGTGAGCGCCATGAAAACCCGCGGCAGAAGGTCAGCAAAAGGATGGCCAGCACCGCCATCAGCACAAGCGCGATGATCCACGGCCGCCGCATCAAAAGCAGCGCCGTGATGAGCTTATCCCAGATACGCATCGCTGCTCTCCTTGATCATCAGCTCAAACACGTTATCCTTGAGGCAATAGAACGCGCGGATGTTCTCATACAGCACGCGGTCGTTGAGCGTCACTATCTCAACCGTTCCGTCTATCTCGCCAAGCAGCGAGGTATAATCGACCATGATCAGCAGATTGTAGGTCTTGCTGTCAATGCGGACAAGCTGGACGCCGGGAATGATCTCGATCCCGCGTGCAAAGCTTGAGATGCGCGCCTCGATCGCCTTGTCGGGGACAATCGTGCGGCGGTCGCGCAGACGGCGATCCGGGCCGCGGCGCTCAATGCCGTCCCAGCGCTCGGCGCGCGGCGAAACGGCGAGCGGTTCGCCCGTCGACGCTTTGATGCGCACTTGTTCGCTGTCTGTCGGTCGCTTTTCCATGCTTTGAAACCGAAGGCGTTATGCCCCGGCCGTCTCCTGTCCGAGCTTGATTTTTCCGATATAGCTGAACCGTTCCTCGTTCACATTGTCGTATGCGCCGCCAAGGATCCCTTCCACATCGCTAAGCACATCCTCAATGTCCACAAATTCGCCCGGCGTACTGGTAAACTGCTCGGCTACGAACATCGGCTGAGAGAAATAGTTGCGAAGCTTGCGCGCGCGGAAGAAGATGTCCCGATCCACATCCGACAGCTCGTCGATGCCGAGCACGGCCACGATCTCCTCCAGCTCGCGGTAGCGCGCCAGATGACGCACCGTCTCCTCCACCAGGGTGAAGTGGCGCCGGCCGACTCCCTCGGGACAGATCAGCTTGCTGGTCGTTGCAAACACGTCGATCGCGGGATACAGCCCCTTCTCGGCGATCTTGCGATCCAGCACGACCTGCCCATCCAGATGCGACGAGATCGTATGCACCGCGCCGTCGGTGATGTCGTCGGCGGGGATATAGATGGCCTGAAACGACGTGATGGAGCCGTTTTTGACCGAGTTGATGCGCTCCTGCACGTTTGCAATCTCGGTAAACAGCGTGGTGGAATATCCGTTGTCGATCGGCAGGTTGCCAAGCTCGGCCGAGATCTCGCTCGACGCCTGCACCATGCGGTACATGTTGTCCACAAACAGCAAAACGTCCTGATGCTTTTCGTCGCGCAGATACTCCGCCAGCGTCAGCCCGCCGTAAATGGCGCGGGAGCGCGAGACGGAGTTCTCGCCCATCTGCCCGAACAGCATGGCCATCTTGTCCAGCAGGTCGCCTTCCTTCATTTCATCATACAGCTCCTTGCCCTCGCGGCTGCGCTCGCCGATGCCGACAAACACAGAGTTTGAGGAGAAGCCCTTGAACACGTTATGAATCAGTTCCTTGATGAGCACGGTCTTGCCGACGCCCGCGCCGCCCAAAAGCCCCATCTTGTAGCCCTTGCGCATCGGCGCAAAGAAGTCCAGCGCCTTGATGCCCGTCCAGAGGATGTCGCCCTCGATCTCGATCTCGGAAAACGACATCTGCCGGTCATACACGTCCCGCGTGTGGGGATCCGGGACGGCGTTGCCGTCCAGCACGCGGCCGAACGGGTCAAAGATGCGCCCGAGTATGGCGTCGGAATATTCCACGCGAAGCCTGCCGTCCGCCAGCTGCACGTCCATGCCTTTTTTGAGCCCCTTGACGCTCTCAAACGGCACGGCGACGGCGATATGCCCGTCCAGAGACGCCACCTCGAAGTGGCTCCTCTCCCCGTTCCGCTCGATATATACGACGTCCTTGAGCTTTGGCGCGCTGCCCGTAAGCAGAATTTCGATGCGCAGGCTCGAAACCGCGATGATCTTGCCGATAATCATGCCCGTTCCCCCTCGATCCCTTTCTTTCTGGTGAATGCGTCGATGACCTTGTGGAAGGCGATCTGGTTTTTCCGCCGCCGTTCCCGAAGCTTGTCCCGCTCCTCCCGCTCCTCAATGCGCTTGAGCGATTCGGTGGTCGCGCTCTGCCGCATGATGTTCTCGGAGGCGAAGCTGTTGACCGCCGCGATCTTGATCTCATAGTTCAGATAGGTCGCCACCAGCGATTCCAGCAGCGTGTTGATGTCGCCCTCGACCACAAAATCGTCGTTGTGCGGACGCTCCTTCGGGTCAAACTCGATCGGAAAGATCTTCTTCTGCACCGGCGCGATGGTTCCCGCGTCATAATAATGGTTGTAGCAAAGCACAATGGAGGAATACCGCTTTTCGCGCACCGCGCGCTCAATCAGCTCCTCAATCCGCCCGTATTCGGTAAAGAAGGTCTCACGCGGGATGCGCAGAAGCACCTCCTCCCGCGCCCGAAGCTTTTTACCGATCAGCACGCGATCCGCCTGCGGGGCGTCGGATGCGATGGCGGTGTTGACCGCCGCGTTGATGCTGCCGCAGAAGCCGAAATCCGAGCCGATATACAGCGTCAGCGTGGGCTTGCGCGGGTCTACGCGGACGGTGCGTTTGTCCAAAATAAAGTTGCGGTTGTGGAGGATCAGGTCGATCATTGCCGTGATCTCATCCTCTAGCAGCCGGTATTTGTCCGCACGGCGGCGCGAAGCGTCCACCCGCAGCAGCGAGTGGAAGTTCATCACCTTTACGATCACCTTTGCGTTCATACCGTCTCGCCCTTTCGTCGTCTCTGCCGGGCCCGATTGCGGGGTTACCGCGTCTGCGCCAGCTTCTCAAAGTTTCTGAGGATGGTTTTGAGCGGCTGGGGATCAAACCTGCCCTGCCGCAGCTTGTCCAGCATCTCGCGGCCGCGCTGCATCTGCTGCTTGAGGTTGTCGTTCATATCGTCCGCGTTGGCAAGCTCAAAGACCGCACGCGTTTCCAGATAGCTTAAAAGCTCGCGCCGGATGCGCGCGCCCACGCGCTTGACCGCGGCGGTCTGCACCGCGCCGCCCAGACGCGACACCGACAGGCCGTAGTCGATGGCGGGCTTTTGCCCTTTTTCAAAATTTCGCGCCGACAGGACGATCTGTCCGTCGGTGATGGAGATGATGTTGGTCGAAATATATTCCGATATATCCCCGCCCTTGGTCTCGCAGATGGGCAGGATCGTGATGGAGCCGCCGCATTTGTGCTGGCAGCCGCGCTCGAGCAGCCGCGCATGCGCATAGAAGATGTCCGGCGGATATGCGTCGCGCCCCGGCACGCTGCCGGAAAGCAGCGAAATCTCGCGGTAAACGTCCGCATGCTTCTTAAGGTCGTCGATGACGACCAGCACGTCCGTCCCGCGCAGCATGTATTTTTCGGCGAGCGCCAGCCCCGCGTACGGCGTGTTCTGCAATACGGGCGGGCATTCGTCGTTGAAGGCGGCCAGGATGATCGTATAGCCCATGGCGCCCTGCGCAAGAAGCTGGCTGTAAACCTCCTTGACCTCCTTTTTGGTCTTGCCGACAGCGATATAGATGCACAGCCGGTTAAAATCACGCTGATTGACGATGGTGTCAAGGGCGATCTGCGTCTTGCCGGTCTTTTTATCGCCAATGATGAGCTGACGCTGACCGCAGCCGATCGGATACAGCAGATCGATGCCGGTCACGCCGGTCAGCATCGGCCGGCAGACCGACGTGCGGTCCATGATCGGGATCGGCGGCGTGTCGATCAAAACGCGCTCCACGCGGTCAAACTTACGGCCGACGAGCTTGTCCTCGCCGAACATATCCACCACATGCCCCGTCGAATCGGGCGAAAACTCCGCCGCAAATTCCTCCCCGGTGGCCGCGACCTCGTCCCCCACGCATACGGGCGCGCGAAGCCGCGTCAATGCAACCTTGATGGCGTTGCGGCCGATGCTGTTGACATAGCCCTCCGCCTTGTCGCCGATGACCACGCGCTCAAAATACCCCGCGTCCTCCAGCCCGGTCACCTCGATAATATAGTCGTGGATCTCGCGGACGCGCCCAACGTGATACACGTTCTCGCGCTCCTTGATCCGCTGGATCTTGTCGGTCACAATGCGGTCAATGCTCTTTTCCATCACAACACCTCTCTGCGCAGCAGGCAATAATCATACAGCTTGTCGCGGTACAGAATGCGCACGCCCTCGCAGATGCTCGGGTCGTACACGGTTTCGATCTCCCCGCCTACGAAGGAATAGTCAGCGGCGGGGTCACTGGTATAGACGGTCAGCCGGTCGGAGCCGGTTTGGGCGCCGTCCTGCACCTCGTTCCAAAATGCGATCACGTCAAACGCCTCCGTCCCGGCCATGTATGCGTCGAGCACGCCCTTTTCGCTCTCGGTGAGCAGCTCGCCAAGCAGCAGCATCTGCTCCTTTTGCGGCAGGGTCACAAGCTCATACATCGCTTCCGGCGTGAGTTTTTCAAGGATTCCCGCGACGGGGGAAAGGCCGCTGTCGCCATCCGCATCCGCATCCCTGCGCACCTGGTCAATCAGGGTGGGGATGTCCTGCATGGCCAGCTGCTTAACCCGGCGGTAATCGCGGAGGAAGGTCGCGCTGCGATAGGTGCCGCCCTGTACATTCAAAAGCGCCGAAGCATCCAGCCGCGGCGCAGCGTCCGTCCACCCGGCGGCAGGGGGCGCGGCCTTTTTTTGTTTTTTCAGCTCCTCATTGGACGCCAGTGCCTCGTTGAGCTTGCGCCCCAGCACATGGTCGTACACGCTGATCTCGCGCAGCACCGAGGTTCGGATCAGCTTTTCCGTGCGGTCACCCAGCTTTTTGAGGATCACAAACATGAGCGCGTTCAACAGCGCCATCCCCACAATCACTGCAATGATATAATACGGAAGCATAACCGAAACCCCGTCCCGCGTCAGCTGAGCAGCGGGTTAAAGTACAGCAGGATAAACGCAAACGCCAACAGCAGCAGCATCAGCACCGTCAGCACGATGGCGATGACCATGACGGACTGCACCACGTCGTTCTTTGTTTCCGGGTTGCGGCCGATCGCCTCTGCGACCCGCGCGCCCAGGATGCCGAGGCCGATCCCGACCCCGAGAAACGCAAGCCCGAGCATGATGCCGACCGCGGTCAGCGTCGAGGCCATGATACTATCCATTCTGTGTTCCTCCCGATTGATTCGTTCCGCCTGCCGCGCGGCCTGACGGGTGATATAGATGTTCTTATGCCGGCACGCCAGGGCAGCTCCCCCGCCATGCGCCCCGCTAGGGCTGTTCGGCGCCGCCTGTGCCGCCTGTGCCGCCTGCCCGCGGCAGGGCGTCGATCAGCGATGTGGCGTTTGTAAGCGCAATGTCCGCACCCGCGTATTTGACTTCCATAAACCGCAGGTTCAGCAGCGCGCCGTAATAGCTGTCCGTATAGGTCAGCGTGGTCGTCCAGCCCAAGGCGGATGTCGCCGCGGCGACGTCCACGTCCTTCCAGACGGAGGCCGTGTTGGTGCCGACGTCCAGTACGAGCTTGGCGCAATCCACCGCGTAGCGATTGTCCAGCCGGACGTTGACGGTGATCTGCCCGTCGGCGAGCAGCATCACATAGATCTGATGCTCGATGGCCAGCGTCTCCACGCGCATGACGTCATCAATCTGCGAGGCGGCGTTTGCCTCCACGGGGACATAGCACAGCTCCAGCGTATAGCGCGTGTCGGGATTCAGCCCATACACGCCGACGCTTGAGGCGTCCACGTCCAGCACGATCGTCTGGGTTCCCTCCTCGATCTCCTGCTCCGTGCCCTCGGACGGGCGCACAACCAGGAACACCGTCCCGTAATTGCCGAAGGGATCGACCACGTTATAGTAGACGTTGAGCATGTTGACATATTGCGTGACGCCGGACAGATTCATCGAATACCGGCCGTCGGTATAGGTGGATGCGCTGCCCGACACACCGGTGCCGCCCGTGCCGCCCGCGCCGCCGGAGCCGCCCGAACCGCCCGAGCCGCCAAGCCCGCCGGAGCCGCCCGAACCGCCCGCGCCGCCCGAACCGCCCGAACCGCCGGAGCCGCCCGAACCGCCCATGCCGCCGTCGCCGCCCGAACCGCCCTTGATGGTAAGCTCGATCGTCTCCTGCTGCTCCTCGCCCTCGCGCGCTTCCTTGACGGCGTTATACTCGTTCGTGCTGCCAAAGATCATGGCAAGGTCGATCGTGCTGCCGTCAAACAGCAGCATTTCCTCCGCAATGTCAAAGGCGTCCTCCCCGGCGTAAAGCACGGTGGGTTCGGTCGTCTTATAATTGATCTCATGGTTCAAAAGCAGCGCGTTGCCCGCACGGTCCAGCACGCAGTACAGATACTGCGACGTGCGCACCGTGCCGGTGCTATCGGTGATCTCGGGCGCGATCAGGACATAGCGCCGATCGCCCAGCTTGTAGAAGGCGGTGCTGACAAGATCGCTGATCTGCGTCTCGCCGCTGATCCTTTTGACGCTGCTGTCGGCATACACGCGGTAGCCGTCGCCAAACAGATGCAGCACCGCCGTATTCTCGTCATAATAGACCGCCTGCTCCCCGAGGCAATAGGCGTCCCCGCCCTCCGACGTCAGATAAAACCTGCCGTCGGCCCGGAGGCGGATCTGGCCGCCAAGGGTCATGTCCACCTGCGCGTTGTTCTCATCGTAGACGGCACAACCGGCGGATACGGCATAGATCGCGGCTGCAGCCGTGCGCTGTTGGCGCACAATCAGCACGGCGCCCGCCGCGACTGTTATCACGACGACGCCGGCGAACACGCCGATCAGGGTTTTGACGATGTTGCTAAGCTTTCTCATGCCGTCATCCTCAGGACATATATTGCAGCGTCGCCGTATAGGCGGGCGTGCTTCCGCTTGCATCGGTATACAGGCGGATGGTGACATAGTACACCACGCCGCTGCTGGTGCCGATCTGCGGCGCCAGGTTGTACACAAAGCTCGACGCGTTGACGCCGGTGCCGGCAAGCGGCGTGATCTCGGGCGCGGTGTCGATCTGCGTCTGGCTGTTGTAGCTAAGATCCGCCGTGGCGATCATGTACTCGACGCGCGTGATCGGTCCGGGCGAGGCGATGCCGTAAGCGCCGGTAAACACCACCCGCAGATATGACGAGGTGCCGGGCCGCAGCGTCACGTTCAGCGTGCCGATCTCGATGCCGCTTTCACCTAGCGTTTTCTGTGTCTTGCTCGAGAGGATCAGCGGGTTGATCTGCCCGTCCACGATGGGCGCCAGCAGTGCCGCCTGCTCCGCCGCGGAAAGCCCCGAAAGCATCTGGTCGATGCTTTTGAGCTGGCTGCCGTCGCTGCCAAGACCGGTGTTGTCCAGATCGGTCACGCCATAGAAATACAGCGTATACGCCGTGCTCTCGGCAAGGCCGCCGACGGTGAAGGTATATGCGCTCTGGATGCTGTGCTCCGCGCTGTTGTCCACTGCGCCGTTGATGCCGAGCGGGATCATGTTCCCCGCCGCGTCAAACAGCCGCATCAGATACGCGCCGCCCACGACGACCTTTTGCGCGTCGCTTGGCATGATGGTAAAGGTAATGCTGTGCTCGGACGCTGCCCCCTCCGGCGTGGCGGCGGTATATTTCGGCTCGGACAGGACGCTGAACATCGGGCGGATGGCCGCCGCGCGCGTAAACTCGCGGTAACCCACGCCAAGCTGCGTCTCGGTGCCGTCCTCCTGAAGCTCGTTTGCAATGGCTCTTACCGCGATGCGGTAACGCCCGCCGGGCAGGATCGGGGAGCCGGGCGACATGCTGAAGACATAATCCGACATGTGCGTGCTGTACAGCGTGCCCGCCGCATACGGCGTGATGACACCTGCCGCAACCAGCTCGTCATAGCTCTTGTAGGGCACATACGCACCCGTTTCGCCCTCCTCGCCGGTGACGGCGTCGGGATCCCAAACCTCCAGATCAAACTCGATGTGGAAGCCGAATATGCGATCCAGGTCATAGCTGACAAGCAGCTGCTTGTCGCTGTAACTGTTGAGCCTGACCGTGTGCGCCAGGTTGGAGATCATGACCGAATCGACCGTTGTAAACTCATACACCGCGCTGGATACCACCTCGCCCTCCTGCCTAAGCAGGGTGACCTCGCGGTAGGTGCCGTCGCCGTTATCCAGCTCCGCCCAGAAGCGGATCTGATAATCGGTGCCGATCGACAGTCCCGTGATCAGCTCGGTATAGCGCGTAGCGTCGGCATAATTGATGACGGTTGCCACCACGTCGTTGTCAACAAGCGTGTAGTCGGAATAGGCGCCCTCGCCCTTTTGATAGAGGGCGATATGCACCTTGTCGTCCTTGACCGTGCCCGCGCGCGCGCCCTCCACCTTGTAGGTGAACTCCGCCCGGTCGACGGAGACCGTCAGGTCGTTGGCGCGGTTGAACGCAATAAACGGAACCGGCGTGGAGATGACGATGCTCGTGCCTACGGTGTTGCCGATCATCACCTCGCCCAGCTGCTTGAGCGTCAGCCGCTGCGCCTTGTCTTCGGAATAATAAACGCCCGTGGCCGTCATGTCCATCAAAAGCGTTCCCGAGAACCCGTCAAGCTGAGAAAGGTAGGACGCCCTTGCAACCTCGCCGGTCTTGGTGAAGCTGTTGATCGTAAACAGCGAGCCGTTGATCCCCTCGGACGAAGCGATCAGACCGTTGCCGCTCGCGTTCGGCACGAGGTACATATTGGTGGTGTCCATGACCTGCACGGCGTACAGGTTCGACGCGCCGTATTGGAAGCCACTGAGCTGGGTGTCGTACAGCGCGTAGAAATAGAATGTGGCTGCGCCGGACAGGTTTTTGAGCTTGGAGGCCATGATCGCTGCCGTGCCGTATGCGCTTTCCCCTCCGATAGCGGGCGTGACGTTCAGCCGCAAATAGAAGGTCGCGGTGTTGCCGCCCGCATCGTTTGCGACGACCTTGACGGCGGCGATGTTTCTCAGCGCGCCTTCCGCACCGGTCAGCTTGAGATACAGCGCGTTGGAATCCGCCAGCCGGTTCTCCAGCGTCGTAGATATGGCGCCGACCGACATGGTTTCCCTTGCCATCTGGGTATAGAAGAAGGCGTCCATCTCGCCCATTTCCGCCGTAGGATAGATCAGGCGGTAATACTTCAGCTGGGTCGATACGGCCTTCCCGGCACCCGCCGCGATGTGGCAGGTCTGCAGGGTGGGCGACGTGGCGTCCGCCGACGGAGTCAGCGTCCTGTAAGACGACGTGGTGCCCACGGTGATCTTAAAGTTATCGGCGGCAAGCAGCGCGCGATCCGCATCGGTCAGATAATACCCCCAGGTGGTGGTCTGATAAAAGCCCACAGTGCCCGTCTCGTCGGTGTGCGACCGATACGGATAGCAGAGCATCAGCGGCGCCTGATAATATGCGCTCGCGGTCTGACCCAGAATGTCCGTGCCGTTGTACTCCACATTGTCATAGGGGAACTGGTGGTTGGTCGTGGCGGTGTTGTTGAGGCTGATCATCGCGTCATAG
>CAYYUV010000015.1:0-34571 GCA_964474405.1 uncultured Oscillospiraceae bacterium | reverse complement strand
GCATAATGTTGGTTTTGGCGGTGCTGGCGCTGGGAAGCGGCATCGTCTCCACCAAGCTTAACGCGCGTGTTTCCACGGGCTTTGGCAGCGATTTGCAGCAGGGGGTCTTTCGCAAGATCAATTCGCTGACATTTGAAGAATATGCATCTGTTGGAACGTCCAGCCTGCTGACCCGTTCCACCGAGGATATCTTCATGATCATGGACACGGGCGGCATGGTGATATATCTGCTGTCCTCCATGCCCATTTTGGTTGTTGGCGGCGCGATTCTTGCCTTGCGGAGCGATTGGCTTTTGGCGGTTGTGCTGGTTGCGCTGATTCCGCTGGTGCTGTTTATCGTGTGGCTTGTGACGCGGCGAATGGGGCATCTGTGGGATGAGTCCGATCGCTTTATCGACATGCAGAACAAGGTCGTCCGGGAGCGTCTGAGCGGGATCCGCGTCATCCGTGCGTTTGACAAGGAGAGTCACGAGCATGATCGGGTGGATTTTGCAACGCGTGAGATGGCTAAGAATATCATTCGCGCCAATGTGCTTGCCGGCATTATCAATCCGTTGGCCATGATGCTTTTGAACTTTGGCACGGTTGCCATGCTTTATATCGGTTCTCTGCGCATGCAGACGGAGCCGCTTTTGCGTGCGGGCGATATCATCGCGTCGATTCAGTATGTCGCGCTCATCATGAACGGTCTTCTGATCCTTTCCTGGTCGTTTGCCTGGCTGCCGCATCTTAAGGTTTGCGTGCGCCGCGTCGCAGAGGTTCTGAAGATGCAGGGGCTCGTTTCCGGCGCTGCCTCTGGCGAGACGCTGTCTGGCGAGGTGCATTTTCAGCATGTCAGCTTCTGCTATCCGGGTGCGGAGACGCCTGCGGTGCGTGATCTGAACATAGATATCAACAACGGAGAGATCGTTGCGCTTATCGGCGGAACGGGCAGCGGCAAGACCACGGTAGTCAAGCTTCTGATGGATTTCTATGCCGCCACCTCCGGCACAATCACACTCGGCGGCAAGCCGTACTCCGCGCTTTCGCGCGAGACCGTGCGCGATAACGTTTCCGTAGCGCTTCAAAAGAGCATGATCTTTGAGGGCACCATCGGCGAGAACATTCGCATGGGTGATAAGTCTGCCTCCGACGCGCGCATCCGCGAGATTGCGGGCATTGCGCAGATTCTGGATTTTGTGGAGCTGCAGGACGATAAGTTCGAATATAAGCTTTCGCAGACGGGCGCCAATATTTCCGGCGGGCAGAAGCAGCGCATCCATATTGCCAGAGCGCTTTGCAAGAACGCATCGGTCTATCTCTTTGACGACAGCTTTTCGGCGCTCGACTATTTGACCGAGAGCCGCCTTCGCAAGGAATTGAACCGTTATCTGGACGGAAAATCACAGCTCATCATCACCCAGCGTGCTGCGACAGCCATGCGCTGCGACCGTGTATATGTCATGGATCAGGGCGAGATCGTGGGCGTCGGCACCCATGATGAGCTGATGAACACCTGCCGGATCTATCGCGAGATCTATGATTCGCAGTTGGGAGGTGACCGCGCATGAAACAGGAAAAGAAAAAAGGCGGAAACCGGCATGCTCTGCTGAGAATCCTCAAAGATACCCGCAACATTCGTGGCTGGTTGATTCTCAGCGCGTTCATCGGCCTGCTGTCTGTTGGGCTGGCGCTCATCGGCCCCGAAATGCTGGGCAAGCTGTCCGATCAGCTGTACGCCTTCTGGGCGGACAGAACGGTCATTGATCTGGCGGAGTTTGGTCGCTCCTGCCTGCTTTTGTGCGGCGTTTACGGGCTGTCCGCTATGTGCAGCCTGGGTACGATGCTGATCATGAACAACGTCGTGTCGCGGCATTTTACCTGTACCATGCGCATCCGCATCAGCGAAAAGATCAAGCGGCTGCCGGTATCCTTTGTGGATAAGACGCCAAACGGCGAGATTATTTCGCGTATGACCAACGATGTTTCGGTGCTCGGCAACACGATCCACAACTTTCTGAACATCGTCATTGAGGGCTTTATTAAGCTGGTGGGCATTACGACCATCATCTTTTTGCTGCAGCCGGCTATGGCGGCTTCGGTGGTCGTTCTGGTGCCTTTGTCGCTTGTTCTGTCCGCATCGATCGCGCAGAAGAGCATGAAGCATTATGAACAGTCGCGCACGGTCAACGGCAAGATCTATGCATTGACAGAGGAGGATTTTTCCGGCTTCGCCACGGTCAAGGCCTTCAATCTTGAGGAGCGTCAAAACAGCGAGCATGCCGCCCTCTGCGAGGAACGCCGCGATAAACTGGAGAAAGGCAACTTCCTGTCCGGCATTGTGCAGCCGATCGTCGGCTTTACCAACAATCTGGCATATATCGCCATCTGTCTTATTGGCGGATACTACGCGGTGTCCGGCAAGGTGCAGGTTGGCGATGTCGTCGCCTTTGTGCTGTATGCCAAGCTCTATGCGGGACCGCTTGAGAGCATCGCCAACGGGCTTTCCACCATGCAAAACACCTTCGCGTCTGCGGCGCGTGTGTACGCGCTGCTTGACGAGCCCGAGATGGAGGAGCTGGACACTGGCAAGAAGGTCGAGGGCGTCGGCAATATTCGGTTTGATCATGTGTATTTCGCTTACGATAAGACCAAGCCGCTGATTGAGGATCTGTGTATCGACGTTCGGGCAGGGCAAAAGGTCGCCATTGTCGGCCCCACGGGCGGCGGAAAGACCACGATTGTCAACCTATTGATGCGCTTTTATAATGTCGATCGCGGCAGGATTATGGTTGACGGCGAGGACATTATGGACATGACGCGTCAGGATCTTCGAAGCGTATTCTCCATGGTGTTGCAGGATACCTGGCTGTTCTCCGGGACGATCTATGACAATATCGCCTACGGAAAGGCCAATGCGACGCGTGAGGAGGTGCTGGAGGCCGCGAGAAAAGCGCACATTGACTTTTTTATCGATACGCTGCCAGACGGATATGATACCGTGATCAATGAAGAATCCACCAATATCTCAAGCGGTCAAAAACAGCTGCTGACGATAGCGCGCGCGTATCTTGCCAATAGGCGCATCCTTATCCTGGACGAGGCAACCAGCAACGTCGATACCCGCACCGAAATCCTGATCCAGAACACCATGGACGAGCTGATGAAAACGCGGACAAGCTTTGTCATTGCCCACCGGCTCTCCACCATTGTGGATGCGGATATCATTCTTGTGGTTGATAACGGCAGGATTGTCGAACAGGGATCACATCGCGATCTGCTGCGCAAAAACGGCTTTTATGCCGAGATCTACAACAGTCAGTATGAGCTTCTGAAATAGCAGGCAATGCTACGAACGGCGGGAGGAGATTCCTCCCGCCGTTTTTGATCGAAATATGATTGACAAGCGATGATATTTGTGGTTCAATATTGCCTGTCGAGTTTAGTACCTGTAAACTTATAGTTTAGAAAGGGTTGACGTCATGGAGATCGGTGGAAAGATCAAGCGCATGCGGCTTCGCCTTGGCCTTACCCAGGAGGAGCTGGCGGCGCGGACGGAGCTGTCCAAGGGCTTTATATCCCAATTGGAAAGGGACATCACAAGCCCCTCCATCGCAACATTGATGGACATTCTGGAGGCGCTCGGATCGGACGTCGGCAGCTTCTTTACAGAGCAGGCGGAGGAGAAGGTCGTATACCGTGCCGACGACACGTTTCTAAAAGAGAATGCCGAAAGGGGCGTGACCATACGCTGGCTCGTGACAAACGCGCAGAAGAACGCGCTTGAGCCGATATTAGTCACCCTGGCTCCCGGCGCGGCCACGGAAGAGGACGATCCTCACGAGGGGGAGGAGTTTGGATACATTCTGTCCGGCTCCGCCGTTCTGACTGTCGGTGAGATGCGGCATCGCCTAAGACGCGGCGACAGTTTTTACTTTCGGCCGAACGGCGTGCATGCGCTCGCCAACTGTGGAAAAAGTGAATGCAGGGCGCTGTGGGTGTCCACACCGCCGTCCTTTTGAGGTGGAATATGGAAAACAAGGAACATTTGATTGAGTTGGTGGATGTTACCAAGGATTACGGCGGGGATGTTGCCTTGGAGCATATCAATCTGTACATCAATGACGGCGAGTTTTTGACGCTGCTCGGGCCTTCCGGCTGCGGAAAAACGACGATGCTGCGACTGATTGCGGGCTTTATTATGCCGACGTCCGGCGTGATCATGATGGGCGGACGTGACATTGCAAAGGTGCCGCCGCATCAGCGTGAGGTCAACACCGTGTTTCAGAAGTATGCCCTGTTTCCGCACCTGAATGTCTTTGACAATATTGCCTTTGGACTCAAGATCAAGCGCCTCAAACGTGATGTGATCGAGCAGAAGGTGGAAGCCATGCTGAAGCTTGTCAACCTGGAGGGGTACGGAAAGCGCTGGATTGACCAACTCTCGGGCGGCCAGCAGCAGCGTGTCGCGATTGCGCGCGCGCTGGTAAATGAGCCCAAGGTGCTTTTGCTGGACGAGCCGCTTGGCGCGCTGGATCTCAAACTGCGGCAGGAGATGCAGGTGGAGCTCAAACGGATGCAGCAGCAGCTCGGCATCACCTTTATCTATGTCACGCACGATCAGGAGGAAGCGCTTACCATGAGCGATACGATCGTGGTGATGAAGGACGGCGTGATTCAGCAGATCGGTACGCCGATTGATATCTATAACGAGCCGAAGAATGCCTTTGTTGCGGATTTTATCGGCGAGAGTAATTTGATCGCCGGGATCATGCTGGATGATTACAAGGTTCGCATGAACGGCGTCAACTATGGCTGCGTGGACACGGGCTTCGGACGAAATACTGAGGTGGACGTTGTCGTTCGCCCGGAAGATATCGACCTTGTGGACGCCGGAAAGGCTAAGGTGTCCGGCACGGTCAGCTCGGTCGTGTTTATGGGCGTGCATTATGAGATCTGCGTTGACTGCGGCGGATATGAGTGGGTAGTGCATACCACCGATCAGGCCAGCGTCGGCGATCATGTGGGCATTCAGATCCCGCCGGACGCAATCCACATCATGAAAAAGACCAAGGTCAACAACATCTTCGACTGCGAGGTGTACCCCGATGACGACGAGGTCTATATCGACGATGTGTGCTTTGACTGCGTGGCCATTCGCGGCTTTTCCAACAAGGAGCAGGCGCTGGCGACCATTCACCCCGCCTATGTTCAGCTGGTCAACCCGCAGGATGCAAAGCTGACCGGGCTGGTCAAGGCCTGCATGTTTTTAGGTACGCATTACGAGATCACCGTATCCTGCGAGGAGAACGATTGGATTGCGTATACGGATGAGTTTATGGAGGACGGCGAGGAGGTCGGCATTTTGGTCGATGCGGATCGGATTGCGCTCTCCAAGAAGGAATTGTGACAGCGAGGTCGGATGAATGAAGCGTAAGTGTTTTGCTTATCCCTACATTTTGTGGATGATTCTGTTCATCGTGGCGCCGATGCTGTTTATTCTGTATTACGCCGTGAACGTGAACGGGGTGTTTGTGTTCCGCAAGTGCTGGGAGACGCTGGCTGATCTGCAAAAATGGAAGGTGCTTTTGACGAGCGTGGAGATTGCGGCCGCGACGACCGCCATCTGTCTGCTGCTTGGGTATCCGATCGCTTACATCCTGACCACGATCAAAAAATCGGTTGCGGGATTTATCTCCATCCTGTTTTTTGTGCCGATGTGGATGAATTTTGTTCTGCGCACATATGCCTGGCAGGCCATTCTTGAGTATGCGCTGCCGAATCTTCTGGGATTGCCGGCCACGGAGACGTTGACCGGGACGGCGGGCGCAGTGTTGATGGTTTTGGTGTACAACTTTATTCCGTTTATGATCATGCCGCTGTACACGACGCTTTCCAAAATGGATAAGAGCATGATCGAGGCCGCGCGCGACCTTGGCGCAAGCTCCCCCCAGACCTTTGGCCGTGTGATTCTGCCCCTGTCGGTGCCGGGAATCGTATCGGGCATCACGATGGTGTTCATTCCTGCCATCACCGCGTTTACCGTACCCGCGCTGATCGGCAACGGCAACTATCATCTGTACGGAAACGAGATTGAGCTTGCGTTCAAAACGCTGTCCGGCCAGGGCGATTACTCCGTCGGCAGCACGCTGTCGCTCATCTTACTCGTGTGCGTTCTGATCAGCATGCTTGTGATGAATCGCGTCGATAAGGATCAGAAGGAAGGCGGCAGCATCCTATGAGAAAGCTTCGCTCCGCCACCAAATATGTCTATCTTGGGCTGATGCTGCTGTTCCTGTATCTGCCGATTCTGTATCTGATCGTGTTCTCCTTTAACGATTTTGCCGTCGGCCGCCGTGTCTCGTACACCAATCTCGGCAGGTGGAATGGCTTTTCCCTGGCGAACTATGCCACGATCTTTCAGGGGGAGGCCGGCAACGCGCTGATCCTTACGTTGGAGGTCGCCGCCATCACCAGCATCGTCGCCACCGTCATCGGCACGGCTGCCGCCATTGGCATTCACTCCATGCGAAAGCGTCCAAAGAACCTGATTTTGAATCTCTCGCAGCTTCCGATGGTCAATCCGGATCTGGTGACGGGCATCACGTTTATGATGCTGTTTGCATTCGTAAACGGTATTTTGGCCAACCTGGGCATGAATCGAGTCAACGATGTGGTTAAGCTGTTGATAGCGCACATCTCATTCTCGATTCCGTATGTCATTTTTTCCGTCATGCCGCGATTGCGTCAAAGCTCCGATCTGCTGTATGAGGCTGCGCTTGATCTGGGCTGTTCCCCGTTTCAGGCGTTATGGAAGGCCGTCATTCCCGACATTCTGCCTGGCATTTCCTCGGGTTTTTTGATGGCGTTGACCATGTCGCTCGATGATTTTGTGGTCAGTTATTTCGTTTCTGATCTGCGCAGCACGCTGTCTGTTTATATCTACTCCGCCGCGCGCAATGCAAAAGGCGTCAATCCGGCGCTCGCAACGATTATCTTTGTGCCGCTGGTCGCGCTGCTGCTGATCGTGAATCTCAGACGGATCCGCAAGGATCGGGAATATGAGATCCAGAACAAGAAAGTAAATATGAAGAAATGAGGAAACGATCCATGAACAAGGTATTTTGCTGTCTGTTGTGCGCGCTGATGCTGTTGGCTCTCGGCTGCGGTAAGAAGCAGGAGCAGACGGACACCGCCGCCTTTGCGGACGGTGACCAGTATGAGGAGATCGGCGGCGAGCTGAACATCCTCAACTGGGGTGAGTATATCGATCCCGAACTGATTGCGCTGTTTGAGGCGGAAACCGGCGTGTCCATTCATTATGTGGAGATGACCAGCAACGAGGAGATGCTCATCAAGCTTCGCTCGGCCGACTGTGTGTATGATCTTTGCTTTCCGTCAGAGTATATCATTGAGCAGCTGATTGCGGACGATATGCTGCTGCCGCTTGACATGACAAAGATCCCCAATGCCAAAAACGTTGCGGCGGATAAGCTTGCCATTACGGACACCTTTGATCCCGGCAATGCGTATTCACTGCCCTATATGTGGGGCACTGTGGGTATTTTGTACAACACCACCATGGTTGACGATCCGGTTACCAGCTGGAGCATTCTGTGGGATGAGAAGTATGCAGGTCAAGTCTGGATGTATGACAGCGTCCGCGATTCCATCGGCATCACCCTTAAGATGTTGGGGTATGATCTCAACACACGCAACGAGGACGAGGTCATTGCCGCGCGTGATGCGCTGATCGCTCAGAAGTCTCTTCGTAAGGGCTTCGGAACCGACAACATGCGCGCATCCATGATCAACGGCAAGGCCGCGCTTTGTGTCATCTATTCGGGCGACGCCTTCTGCTGCATGGATGAGAATCCGGATCTGGCCTATGCGGTGCCGATGGAAGGCAGCAATGTTTGGTTTGACAATGTCGTCATTCCAAAGACAGCCGCGAATGTCGAAGCTGCGCACGCCTTCATCAACTTCCTTAACGACGGCGCGATTGCCGCACGTAATACCGAGTATATCTATTATTCCACGCCGAACTCTGCCGCCATGGAGCGTCTCGATCCGTATTTCACTGAGAGCGAGACCTATAATCCTTCGCCGGAAATTTTGGCGCGCTGCACGGTATTCCATGACCTTGGCGATTTTACCGAAGTGTTTAACGATGCTTGGGAAAAAATCAAGGCGAGCAATTAAGGAGGAATGTTATGAAACAGGTGTTACATCATTTGGAAGCATTGATGCAGATTGACAGCACCACAGGCTTCTTCCATCTGGCGGACGACTATTTGGTATCGCAGGCGGAGCAGATGGGATTTGCTGTCAAACGGCTGAACAAAGGCGGCGTGCAGGTCTCGCTGGGCGGAACGGGTTCGCCGATTGTCATCGCTGCGCATGCCGACGCCATCGGCCTGATGGTGCGCGATATCTGTGACAACGGTACGCTGACCGTTGTGCCGATTGGCGGATTGCATCCGTTCTACGCGGTGGACAGCAACGTTCGCATCCATGCCCGCGGCGGCCGCGTGCTGTCCGGAACCGTGCGGCGGACAAACCCCTGCGCGCATCTGATGAGCGATGCGGAGCGCGACTCACTGCCGAGCTATGAAACCAATCTGGTCGTCTTTCTGGATGAGACCGTTTATTCCCGCGCCGAAGCGGAGGCGCTGGGCATTTGCTGCGGAGACGAAGTTGCGGTGGATCCGCGTTACTGTACTACCGAGAGCGGGTTTATCAAGAGCCGCTTTCTGGATGATAAGGCCAGCTGCGCCTGCCTGCTGAGACTGATGGAGGATATCGCCGCGGGACGTGTCCGGCTTGGTCGTAAGGTGACGCTGCTGTTTACCGAGTATGAAGAGATCGGTCACGGAGGCGCCTGCGGCATTCCGGAGGATACGCGTGATTTTCTGGCCGTGGATATCGGCTGCGTAGGCCCCGGGCATGCCAGCTCCGAGCAAAAGGTATCCATCTGTGTCAAGGATGCCGCATTCCCCTATCATACCGACTTTGTAACCGAGATGGTGGACATCTGCCGTGAGAACGGGATTCCCTTTGCGCTGGATATGTTCATTCCGCGTTACGGCTCCGATGCCAACGTTGCCTTGCGTGCGGGATATGACGTCCGTCACGGCCTGATCGGCCCCGGCGTGCTGGAAACCCATGGGTATGAACGCACGCATCGCGACGCGCTGGACGCCACCTTCCGCCTGATCACCGCATTGGTTCAGGCATAAACACCCGTGCGGGTTATCCGCACGTATTGCTGAGAAAACAGGATTTGATGCCGTATGCGTTTCGCTGCGGCATTTTTTGTGCGTCTTCTGCTATTCGTAATATTTGTATAAAGTCTTGCACAAGTCCACTGACAAATGCGCTTGATCATGCTATAATGTCATCATATAAACATGGACGGAAAGGAACGCATCATGAATAGTTTTCAGGTGCCGACACGTATCGTGTCGGGGGAGGACGCTTTTCTGGTTCTGAAGGAATACTCGCTAAAGCAGGTCTGCATCGTGTGTGACCCGTTTGTGGAAAAATCCGGCATGCTCAACAAGCTGCTCACCGTGTTGGATTCCATGGGCGCGGAGCATCGTGTATTCTCCGATATTCAGCCCAATCCCGATACCCACCTGGTCGCCGAGGGCGTCAAAAGGATTTTGCAGCATCATCCGGACGCTGTGATTGCCGTCGGCGGCGGCTCCGCCATCGATCTGGCCAAGGCGATGAGCTTTGTCTATCTGAAGACGGAGAATGTAAAAAAGCCCCTTTGCGTCGCCATTCCGACGACGAGCGGTACAGGCAGTGAGGTTACCGGCTTCTCCGTCATCACAGACAGCGAGACGCACAGCAAGCATTCATTGGTTGATGCAAGTTTGTTGCCGAACCTTGCCATTTTGGATCCCACTCTGGTCAAGAGCGTGCCCGCAAAGATTACTGCCGACACCGGCATGGACGTATTGACCCATGCGATTGAGGCGTATGTTTCGACGGAGTGCAACGATTTTACCGAGGCTCTTGCAGAGAAATCCGCTCAGCTTATCATGCAGTATCTGCCCGTTGCAGTTCAGAACGGGGCGAATATGGATGCGCGCACGCATGTGCATAACGCGTCCTGCATGGCGGGCATTGCGTTCAACCATGCGTCGCTCGGCATTTGTCATTCCATTGCGCATATTGTGGGCGCACGCTTTAACATCCCGCACGGGCGTGCCAACGCCATGGTGCTCTGCCGCGTCATTGCCTACAATGCGGGTCTGAATGAGTTGATTCCGGACGATGCCTGTGCGAGAAATGCCGCCAAGTATGCCAAGCTCGGTCATGCCATGGGCGTCGGCTGGTCTGATGACCGCCAGACGGTTTACGCGCTGATTGCCACCATTCAAGGCATGAAAAACATCTTTGGTATTCCCGATTCGCTGAAGGCGGCGGGCGTTGACGCGGCGCAGGTGGAGGCGCAGCTGGACGATATGGCACGCGTCGCTCTGGCGGATGCCTGCACGGCTACCAATCCGCGCTCCGTGGATGAAGCCGCCCTCCGCGGCATCATTCGTTCTCTGTAAAGCAATACCTTATCAATAAAAGCGAGCCATCCTTTCATGGGACGGCTCGCTTCGTTTTTCATTGTGCAGATTACGCTGCCTGACGGTTATTCCAGCGCTGCCTGACGTACGGCGGCACGCTTGGCCTCGACTTCGGCAGCGGCCTTTTTGCGTTCATCATCGATCTCTGCGCGGATCCTCTTGTCGATCTCATTGCTGACCTCCGGATTGTCCTTCAAAAACTGCCGCGCGTTGTCGCGTCCCTGCCCGATGCGCATATCGCCATAGCTGTAATATGCGCCGGATTTGGTGACGATCTTGCGGTTCACGGCGTTGTCAAGGATGCAGCCCTCGCGGGAGATGCCTTCGCCGTACAGCATGTCAAACTCAGCCGTTTTGAACGGGGGCGCAACCTTGTTCTTTACGACTTTGACGCGCGTTCGGCTGCCAATAAAATCGGTGCCGCTTTTGATGGTCTCAATACGTCTGACGTCCAGACGGACGGACGCATAAAACTTCAAGGCCTTACCGCCCGGCGTGGTTTCCGGATTGCCGAACATGACGCCAACCTTCTCGCGAAGCTGGTTGATGAACACAACAATCGCATTGGATTTTGAGATAGCGCCTGCAAGCTTGCGCAACGCCTGTGACATCAATCTTGCCTGCAAGCCGACGTGCGCATCGCCCATATCGCCCTCAATCTCGGCCTTGGGAACAAGTGCCGCAACAGAATCCACCACGATCACATCAATGGCACCGCTGCGTACCAAGGCCTCTGTGATCTCGAGTGCCTGCTCGCCAGTATCCGGCTGCGATACATACAGCTCATCTACGTTTACGCCAAGGTTCTCGGCATATACCGGATCCAACGCATGCTCGGCATCGATAAAGGCGGCGGTGCCGCCATCCTTTTGCGATTGCGCCACGATATGCAGCGCTATGGTTGTTTTGCCGGATGATTCCGGCCCGAAAATCTCGATGATTCTGCCGCGCGGCACACCGCCCACGCCAAGCGCGATGTCCAGATCCAGACATCCCGTTGAGACGGCGGAGACGTTGATCTTCCCGGCGGCGTCGCCGAGCTTCATAATGGCGCCTTTTCCAAACTGTTTCTCGATCTGCCCCAGGGCGATCTCCAACGCTTTTTCTTTCTCCAGCATCGCTTTCTCCCATCCTTCGTTTTCTTCAAACATCCGTGCTTTTCAGCTAATATTATACCATATTTTCAGTTTGTCGTACAGAGCTTTCTTCTGAGAAGATCACATGCCGCGAGCGTTGCATGCATGCGGATTCGGCTGCGGTCGCCGCCGAGTTTGAGCTCTTTGACCTCTGTGCCGTCCTTGGATGCAAGTGCAATATATACAAGTCCAACCGGTTTATTCGGCGTACCGCCGTCAGGCCCTGCTATGCCCGTCGTAGCCAGCGCATAATCCGATCCCGCGGTCTTGCGCATGCCCTCGGCCATCTCCTTTGCACATCGCTCGGACACGGCGCCTTCCGCGTCAAGCGTACCTTGCGATACGCCGAGCCGCTGTATCTTGGCTGCGTTGGAGTAGGTAACTGCGCCATCAAGAAAATAGCGGGAGCTGCCGGGAATATCAACAAAAGCGCTGGACAACAGACCGCCTGTACAGCTCTCTGCGACGGCCAGCGTCCTGCCTCGTTCTGTCAGCATCCGATGGCAGACAGCGGGCAGAGAATGGCCGTCGTCGTCATAAACGGCGTCTCCAAGCACACGCCGAATCTCACTGATCACCGGCTGCACCAGAGCTTTGCCCTCTTCATCGGATTGACAGCGTGCCGTCACACGCAGCGTAACCTCGCAGGTTGCCGCATATGGCGCAATCGTCGGGTTGGTTTGATTCTTTATAAGCTCGTCCAGCAAATAGGTCGCGGAGGATTCGCCGACGCCAAAGATGCGGACCTCGCGGGAATACAGCCTGTGGTTGACCCGCTCTTGCAGATATGGCATGACATAGTTTAGAAACATGGGACAAAGCTCGCGCGGCGGGCCGGGGAGCAATATGGCGGCTTTGCCATCCTTCTCCATAATACAGCCCGGCGCGGTGCCGTTCGGGTTTGGAAGGATCGTGGAGTCGGCGGGGAAGAGCACCTGCTTTTTGTTGTTTGGCGCAATTGCACGGCCGCGCACGGCAAAATATGCCTGCAAGCGCTCCCATTCATCGTCAAAAAGAACCAGCTCTTTGCCGAGAGCCGCAGCCACGGTCTCCTTGGTCAGGTCGTCATCCGTAGGCCCCAGGCCGCCGGAAAACAAAACGACGTCCGCGCGCGAAAACGCTTCGTTCACCGCATGTGTCAGTCGCGCGGGGTTGTCGCCCACAACGAGCTGGTGGTACAAATCAACGCCTGCCGGTGCAAGCTCACGGGCAATGAATTGTGCGTTGGTATTGAGGATCTGACCCATCAGAAGCTCCGTGCCGACGCAGATCAGTTCTGCGATCATGGTTCTTTCAGCACCTTTCTATTTTTGACAATGTAATCGGCGCCGGACCACAGCGAAACCAAAAGAGCCGCGGCGGTTACGATGTAGTGGAACGGGACGCCAATCCAGGAGAAGATGGGATTGTCCAATAACAGGCATACAATGGCGACGCACATCAGCGTCGTCTTTGCTTTGCCGATCTTCGACGCTGCAAGCACCAAGCCTTCCGAAGCGGCCACGAGCCGGAAGCCGGACACCACAAACTCCCTTGCAATGAACAGGATCGTGGCAATGGGACACAGCCGTCCATCGGCCGACAGCATGATGAGCGCTGAACAGGTCAGGATTTTGTCGGCAATGGGATCCATCAGCTTGCCGAAATTGGTGATCAGTCCGTATTTTCTTGCGTAACAGCCGTCGATCACATCCGTCACGGCGGCAAGAATAAACAGCGCGGACGCAAGATGCATACGGTATGACCAAGGAATGTAAAAGCAGGCAAGAAAGGGGATTACCAGCGCAATCCGCAGAATGGTCAGCTTGTTGGGCAGATTCATATCCGTTCTCCCGTCATATCATAACTGTCCGCATCCGTCAGCCGAATGGGAACATAGTCGCCGATGCGTATGTTTGCGCCACCACCGACGCGCACCATTCCATCGGCGTCCGGCGCTTCGCGCGGGGTTCGTCCGAGAATACTGCCGCGATCCAGCGATTCCACGAGCAGCTCCGTCGTGCGCCCAATCATGCGCCGGTTCCTTTCCAGGGAGATGGATTGCTGCTGGCGCATCAGGGCGTCCAGACGCGCGCGCTTCACCTGCTCCGGGATCTGGCCTGACATTTCGGCCGCTTGCGTACCCTCTTCGGGTGAGAAGGCAAACGCGCCAACCCGATCAAACGGATAATCCCGCAAAAATTGCATGAGCTCGTCAAACTGCTCGCTGGTTTCACCGGGAAACCCTACCATCATGGTGGTGCGAAGCGTCATGTCCGGCGCCTGCGCATAGAGATAATCCAATACCTCTGTGATGTGCCGCTTGCTTCCGCGCCGGTGCATCCGTTTCAATATCTCGTCGTTGCAGTGTTGCAGCGGCATATCAAGATAGGGGACAAGCCGTTGCCCCTCCATCAGCGTGTCAATCAGTTCGGGCGTTACCGTATCCGGATAGGTATACAGCAGCCGGATCCAATGCAGATCCCGGATGCCGTCCAGCTGTTTGAGCAGCTCGATCAGCCGCGGCCGGCCGTAACGCGCCTTACCATAGCCGGACGTGTCCTGTGCAATTACGGAAATCTCCGTCACGCCAGCGTCCGCGAGACGCTTGGCCTCGTCGATAAGCGCCTCAATGGGTTCGTCAACCAACGGCCCACGGATCAGTGGAATCGCACAGTAGGTACAGCGGTTGCTACAGCCGTCGCCGATGCGCAGATATGCGCGATGAGGCGGTGTGGTCAGAATGCGCGTGCTCTCCACACAGGGGTGGTTCGGCAGTCCGAGCCGTTGACAGATCAGCGACGGAAGCTGATCATATTCGTTCACGCCGAGCAGGATGTCCACCTCGGGCAGCTCCTTCTCAAGCTCCGCCCGGTACCGCTGCGCCAGGCATCCCATTGCCACCAGCAGGCGGCACGTCCCGTTCTTTTTGTTCTCCGCCATTTCCAGAATAGTCTGGATGGATTCCTCCTTGGCGGGGTTAATGAAGCCGCAGGTGTTGACAATCAGGATATCGGCTTCGCTTGGAACGCCGGTGAATGAAAATCCGGCGGCGGCAAGCAATCCCAGCATTCGCTCGGTATCCACCTGATTCTTGGCACAGCCAAGTGAGATTACACCGATCTTCATGCGTTCTCGTCCTCGTCTTCCGGTTCATGATCGTCGGGCACATCCTCCGGCACATAGCTGCTGTCGCCGAAAATGCGCGCATACTCGGAGCGCTTAATCAGGACGCGGCGCGGCTTGCTGCCTTCAAAGCCGGAAACATAGCCGTGCTGCTCCATAATGTCGATCAGCCGCGAAGCACGGGCATAGCCCACGCGTAAACGCCGCTGTAACATGGAGATGGAGGCCTGGCCGATATCCAGTACGATCCGCACCGCTTCGCCGAGCAGCTCATCTTCCTGCTTGCCCTCGCCGTACACGCCGCCGGTCGGGCCGCCTTTTGCAATATTGTCCATGTCTTCGATGACCTTTTGATCGAATTGCGGCTCCGCCTTCTTTGCCCGAAAATGCGCCGTAACGCGTTCGACCTCCTCGTCCGAGACAAAGGCGCACTGAAGCCTGGTGGGCTTGCTGGCGCCGTTCGGATGGAACAGCATGTCGCCACGCCCCAACAGCTTCTCGGCGCCGGCGGCATCCAGAATAATGCGGGAATCCAGCGCGGAACTGACGGCAAATGCGCAGCGTGAGGGAATGTTCGCTTTGATAAGTCCCGTTATGATATCCGCAGACGGGCGCTGGGTGGCGACGATCAGATGAATGCCTGCTGCGCGTCCGAGCTGTGCGACACGGCAGATCGCTTCTTCCACCTCTTCGGGCGTGACCATCATCAGATCCGCCAGCTCGTCGATAATGATGACGATGCGGGGATATTTTGTTTCGGGCGTTTTTTGTAGCTCATTGTAACGCACCAGATCGCGTGCGCCCTGCTCGCTGAAGCGGACGTAGCGACTGTCCATCTCATTGACTGCCCAGTTCAGCGCGCCCGCGGCCTTCTTTGGCTGTGTTACGACAGGGATCAGAAGGTGCGGCAGCGTGCCGAATACGGACAGCTCCACCTTCTTGGGATCAACCAAAATCAGACGCAGATCCTGCGGCGACGATTTGTAGACCATCGAGACAATGATGTCGTTGATGCAGACGCTTTTGCCGGAACCGGTTGAACCGGCAATCAGCATGTGTGGCATTTTGCTCAGATCTGCCGTAACGATTTTCCCCCCGATGTCCTTGCCAAGCGCCATCGATACCGGCGATTTGGACGTCGAAAACTCGGGACTTTCTATGATGTCACGCAGAATCACGGTCTGTGTCGAAGCGTTGGGAATCTCAATGCCGATCGCGGCCTTGCCGGGGATCGGCGCTTCGATGCGCACGCGAGGCGCGGCAAGTGCAAGCGCAATGTCGTTGGAGAGTTGGGTGATGCGGTTGATACGCACGCCGGGGGCGGGCTGCATCTCAAAGCGCGTGACAACGGGGCCCACTGTCGTATTGACCACATGCGCCTCAATCTTAAAATCCATCAGCGTTTTTTCGAGCAGATGCGCCTTGGCCTGCGGGCTCTCGGCAGGCTTGCCGTAGGTGCGCTGCGCCTGGTCGAGACAGTCGATGGACGGCGGCACATACGCATTCTCAGGCGCCGGCGCCGTTTCCGCGGCGATGTCCTGCACGCTTGCAGGCTTTTCAACCGGCGCGGGGGCAGGGGCGGGCGCTGCGGGCTCTTTCCGCCCGGCGGGCTTTGCCTGTGGCACCGTGAAGATATCCTCAAACGAAGCGGGTGCCTCCTTCTTGGGCTTTGCGGGCGCTTCCGTCTTGCGCGGCAAAGGTCCGCTCTCGGGGAACGGCTGCACCTCGTCCGCGCTGTAGCTCGGCTTTGCGGCCTTCTTCCTGACCGGCTCAGGCTCGGGCACGATCAGATCAAACGGCTCGTCGCGTCGCTTCTTCTTGCGGGTCGCGGCCTTTTTGCCCCGTGCGCCGCTGTCGTTCATCAGCTCCTCGAATGTCAGCTCCCGGCCGGAGGAATGGGCATGCGCGCGTTGCTCCTGCATGGGCTGCGCAACCTGCTGTACCACGCGCGGAATAGACTCCTCCAGTTCGCTGCGGTCACGGATGTGCTCCACATTCGACTTGATGCCATCCGCGAACGCCTTTATTGAAAAACGGGTCAACAGCAAAATGCAAACGATCAGACCGCACGACAAAACGACCCAACAAAGGACATTGCCGCCCGCAATCTGAAGCAGATAACAGATAACGCCGCCGATGATACCGCCGCCGCGGTGCGCCTTGCCAAGCTGAATGACCTGATCAAAATAATCGACGATCGGCATGTTCTTGCCGTTGCTATCAAGATAATCGATGCGGAAGGTGGCATGCACAAACGCAATGGACAGCACAATGGTCAGAACGATCACGACCGCGCTGCCGCTCACACGAGCCCTGTTGCGGCTCATGATAGAGATGATGCCGAGCATCAGGAAAACAATCGGAAGGGCATAGGCCACAAATCCGCTCACAATAAAGCAGGCGTTGTTGAGAAAACTCCCGAGCAGCCCATCCGGGTTAATGTACAAATAGATGCCGAAAAGAACGCCTAGCGCAATCAGCAACACGCCCGTGATCTCCGCATAGGAGCTTCGATCCTCCGGCTGTGCCGCCGCCTTCTTTGCCGGCGCCTTCTTTGGGGCAGGTTTCCCTTTCGCCGTTGCTTTTTTCTTTGCCAATCGCTTCACCTCGTGTGACCGTAAATTCTATAAAATCACATCTTATTATACTCTTTTTCGGCTGTGCTGGCAAGCGCGGCCGAGTCTGGAAACGGAAAAATGCTTGCATTCGTCACAACCCTTGCGTATAATGTGGAAAAATGACAAGGGAGGCGCTGCATGCGTCCAAAGCTGCTGATTTGGGACTGGAACGGCACCATTCTCAATGATACGTTTCTGACATATGAGATCGCCAATCGCATGCTTGCCGAGCGCGGGCTGCCCGTGCTTCCCGATGAGGACGCCTACCGTGCGGTGTTTGGTTTTCCGATCAAGGAGTATTATCGCCGGATGGGCTATACTTTTGAACAGGAGAGCTATGAGCTGGTAGCCGATCGGTTTGTCGAGCTGTATGAGCAGGGCTTTTCCCGTTGCACGCTTCGGGACGATGTGCTGGAGGTGATCGATGCGCTTGCCCGGCGCGGCTATCGCCAGGCGCTGCTGTCGGCCACCAGGTTGGATCAGCTAAAGGCACAGGTGTCGCATTTTGGTATTCTGGATCGCTTTGACCGGGTGTTGGGACTTGGCAACCATTTTGCGCACAGCAAAGCGGATCTCGCGCGTGACTTTATCCGCGCGGAGAGGCTCCCGCCGCATGACGCTCTGTTTATCGGCGATACCGACCATGATCACGAGGTTTCCTCGGCGATTGGATGCCCCTGCGTGCTGCTTGTGGGTGGGCATCAGAGCCGTGATCGACTGGAGGCCTGCCGGGTACCCGTTTTGGACGGCGTTCGCTCCCTTCTGACTTGCTTGGATTAGCGTTTTCGTCCGCTCTCGCCGTCGCCGGACGGCTTTTTTTATGTTTTTCAGCCTTGTGCGCCCGCAAACGACGCGGCGCTGCACGCATCGATGACGGCATGCGGCGGGGCAGATCATGCCTAAAAAAGACGCATCCTTTCAGATGCGTCCCGCTGTCAATAAGCTGTTTTATTCCAGATCCTTTTCCTCGCGCTTTTTACGGATCGCTTTGTTGACTCTTTTCCAGGTTTCGGCCAGATACAGAATGCCCAGAAGCATGGCCATCACCGCTAGTATGATGTCCAGATACTGGGAAAACGGATTTGAGCCGGACAAGAAATGCAGCATCGGGTTAAACCGATCCAGAATGTAGAACAGGATATATACGCCGCCCAGGATAATGCCTGCATTGGCCAGGATGCGCTGTGCAATGCGCGTACTTTGCTTTTTCATCGTTTGTGCCTCCTTACTCAGCGGCAGCGGGTTCCGCTATACAGATGATATCGCTGGTGCTGCGGCCGTTGTTGCCAAAGGTTGCGCCTTGAAATGTCATAGCCGCTGAACCGCCGCCGTCCATGTTATAGGCGATTTTGCACCCAAGCTGGCTGAACAGCTCGCTCATCTCGATCATCGTCATTCCCTTGGAAGTAGAGTTGCTGCCGACACGGGTTCCCTCAACCGTCAAAAGACAGTAGTGACCCGGCTCATAATAGCCGATTGCGGTACGCGGATTGTAGGTCATCAGCGTGGAATTATAGGTTCCCTCCGGCTTGGCGGCGCCGTCCGCCGTCAAAAGCGAGGGCCCGAAATACCAGACTTGATAGGGATATCTGGCAAGGATCGCGTCGTAATCAAGCGATGTGATCTCCGTTACGGGAATCACTTCCATTGATCCGTCGTAATAGAGGATTAAAAGATCGCTGGTATAGGTTGAAAAATCGTAGCGCGCCAGCTCCTCACCGTTTCTTACAAACCAGCCGTGCTGATTTGTTTTGGCGTTGGAGTAATAATCGCCATTGACCGCCAAAATTGCGTTGGCGCTCTTGGCAAGATCCGGCGTTTTGCCGACGTTGACACCGCTCATCCATATGCCGTAGGTGCGCAAGCAAGAGATATCCTGAATGTAGATGTCGGCAATTTGGTACTTGACCCCGTTGGTCTCGTAATAGGCCACCGTAACGTCAACGTTCTTGCTCTGATAGGTCGTATCGGTTGATATCGGGTCGCCGTCGGTAAATTTGCCCGGGAACCGGCTGCCGCACAACCCGCTGACAGGGTCAGGGGTCGCTGTCGGCTCCTCGGTTGGCGCAGCGGACTCCGGCACGGCCGCCGCATCCGTGGTTGGCACCGCCTGCTCCGGCGTCACGATGGGCTCCGGCGTGGAGACGGGGGGCGTAGCAAGAGCCGTCGCGGAGCCGTTGTCTTCCGCAAACAGTCCAAACAGTCCAAACACGCGGATACAGACCAGAAATGCGAACAATGCAAAAAGCATCACATCCAGCACGATTGTGCGGATCAGACGCTGCTTGGATACATTCATGTCAGTCCTCCTTTGATGCGGGTGCAATGCTCTCGCAATGCTTCTTATCTTTGCAGAATACAAACATGCGCTGCAGCAGGAAGCTTAACGGGTAGCAAATGAGCTGCGCTATAACAAAGCTGATCCAGTCCGGCATCGCAAGCAAAACCGTCTGAACGTACAACAGCCCGTAATTTATGCCGTAAATCATGCTGGCCACCAGAATGTAGCGTGCCAGACTGGTGCGGTTGCGGGACTGGAAAACCACCCTGCGATTCAGCGAATAGTTCAGAAGCGCGCTGCATACGCGCGCGACAATTGTCTGCATCAACAGCGCGACTGCGTCGTTCACTAGAAGCATCGCGGAGCCGCGCAAGTGCGTAATGGCTACGCCCAGCAGCGTAAAAAGAATCCATTCAAACCCAAAACAGAACAAGGACGTGCTTACAAAAAGCAGTATGATCTTATATACGCGCCAGGAGTCACGGAACGGATGAAAATGCGAGGACTTGTTTTCCTCAATATACACCGTTTCGATTGTGACCTCATCGATGGGGATGTGATTGCGGGTGCAGTACAAGAGCTGGTTGATCTCATATTCATAGCGCTCACCCTTGAGCTCCATCATCTTTGGAATCGCATTGATCGCAAAGGCGCGCAGGCCGGTTTGCGTGTCATACACTTTGACGCCCGTTGCAACGGAGAAGACCAAGCGTGTCACGGTGTTACCGAACATACTCTTCTTCGGCACATTTCCGGTGAACTTGCGCGAGCCCAACACCAACGCGCCCGGGTTCTTCTCCCAGGCATCACAGACGCGGATGATATCCTCAGTCAGGTGCTGTCCGTCGGCATCGACGGTAATCAGGCCGCCCTCGTCACGAAAATGCTCATATGCATAAGCAAAGGCGGTCTTCATGGCGCGGCCTTTTCCCATGTTTTGCGCATGGTGCAGCACGGTCGCGTAGGATTCGAGATCCGTAAACAACGGCTGGCATGCGTCGCAGCTTCCGTCGTCTACGATCAGGATGGGGTAGTTGGTCTTTTCACGCAAAGAAAGCACAACGCGCTTCAGCTTCTCATCGGGCTGATACGCGGGTATGATGACGAGCATGCAAACGTCTCCTCATAAATACGTCATGATATTACATAGTCGATTATAACATAAATCATCGGAATGGAAAGGAAAATCTGTTTGCTTTTTGCGTCTGATTTGTAAACTGTTTGTAATTTCGAAATATTTCGGTGGCGGGAAAATTGGGCGGGTAGTATCATGATAAATGAGTTGGCTTGTGCCGACTGCGTATCAAAAGAGAGGATGTTCTGATTTATGGAGCATAAACATATTGCCGAGCAAAACAAGAGAAAGAAGACGATGCGTATCGTCATATTGGCATGCGTTGCCGTGGTGATCATTACGGCCGGCGTTCTCATTGGCGGCCGGCTATCCAACATTATTTTTGATCAGGGCAATCTGTTCGTTTCCGCTACGGCCGCACCCGGCACGACCGATCTTTCGGTCAATGTGGAAGCGACGCCTGCGCCTGCCGATTCGGACGCAACGGAAGCGCCCACGTCGGAACCCACGCCCACGGTCGATCCGTATTCCGAGCTTCTCGGCATGGCGGATACCGGCATGATGCAGAACATCGTGAACGTGCTGATTATCGGCGTTGACTATGAGGATGCGCGCATCGACGGAACCATCAACGGAAAGGACGGCAATGCGTTTCATTCCGACGTGATGATGCTGGTTGCGGTAAACTTTGACCAAAACCGCGTGGATCTGATCTCGATTCCGCGCGACACCTATTGTTCCGTGCCGGGCGTGGAGGGGATCTATAAGATGAACGCCTCCTTGAACTGCGGCACAGACGGAACCAATTACGGAATCTATTGCAACAACGGCGAGGGCTTTTTGAAGGTCTGCGAAACCGCCGAATGGATGCTTGGCGGCATTCCTGTGGATTATTACTATGCCGTTACCATGCCCGCGGTCAAACAGCTCATCGACACCATTGGCGGCGTCTGGTATGATCTGGAGGGCGATTTTGACAACGGCGGAAGATACTATAAGGCCGGTTATCAGCTGATGAACGGGCAAGCCTGCTTGGATTACATGCGCGTGCGAAAGGGCGGCCACGGACAGCTGGCTACCGGCGATGCCAATCGCGTCAACCGCCAGAAGAAGATGATGGTGGCGCTGTTTGAGAGCATGCAGCAGCAGAACCTCATTGTGAAGCTGCCCGATATGCTGCAGGCGTTTGAGGGCCAGCTTTTCACCAACTGCACCGTCCAGCAAACGGCTGCGCTTGCTGCGTTTGCATACAAGCTGACCAGCGACCGCATCGGCATGTATTCGTTCACCGGTTCTGGCGCGACTCTGTTCCATTGGAACTTTGTGTTTACCGATCAGACGAACCGCGTCGATATCATCCGCAACGTATACGGCATCGATGCCTCCTCGTATTCTCAGTTCACGCTCAAATACGCCCGCTATCGCTGGGCGTCCATGCTTGAGGAGATATATTCCAAGAACTGCGAGGGTCTGACCCCCTTTGTTCAGGAAAAGATCGATGCGGATAACCTGCTGCCGGAGTTCACGCCGGATGTTACCACCGAACCCACGCAGACGCCGGCTTCCACGCAGACGCCGCCGCCCACCGCTATCCCCGATCCGGAGGACGATGAGACGACGGGTGCAGCCATCATCGACGGCAGCGGTTCCATCGCACGGCTCTCCACCCATTTGCTGCGAGACGGTGATGTGCAGACCCGTCAGTATACCGAGGAGCAGCGTCAGCAGTTTGCGGATTATCTCAACTGTCTCAACGAGCTTGCTTCCATCAAAAGCTCCGCCGATTCTGAGGCAAAAAAGGCCAGAAACGGCAAGAGCAATTCGCTCTCAACGGTGGCGTCGTCCTATCTTGACAAGCTTGCCGAGCTTCAGGAGCGCGCCATAGCGCTGGCGTCCGTATTTGGCTATGAAGCAAAGGGATTTTCGACCGCGTGCTCGCCCTTTGCTACTTATAAGAGCGGTTCCGCCTGGTCGCTTAATTACTGGAATGACAGAGCCATAAATGAGATAAAGGTCAATTTCAACTGACCGCAAAAAAACCGGCTTGCATGTGCAGCCGGTTTTTCGGTATTCAAACAACAAAGCTTTATTTGGCTTCGGTCTCGGATGTCGCGTCAGAGGCGGCTTCCGCCTGTGCTTTTACGGCGGCGGTATTGGTGTCGATGGAGTTGCGATAAACCACAAAGCGGCAAAACAGGAATTCCGTCACAAAATTGATCACCATGGTCATAAACAGCACAATATATTCATTCCAGCCTGCGCCATTGGTCAGCGCCACACCCCACCAGATCGACAGCGGCGTAAACACCACATAATAACCCAGCACCTTGAGCATGGCAATGGGCATGTTTGCGGCGCTTTTGAAGGTAAATCTGCGGTTGAAGGTGAAGTTCCAAAGCACGCTCAGCAGAAGCGCAATGAAGTAGTTCGGTCCGTACTCGGCGGAGCCAAGCGGCTCCGGCCAGTGAACCAAAAGGTCGAGCAGCGTAAACGATGCGATCTGGATCACGCCGGCTGAGCAGGAGAACAACAGAAACTTTAGCGAACGCCAAAGCTCTTTTTTTCTGACAGATATACTCTTTTCCATGCATTCACCCCCATTTTTTTCTATATTACATCAGGATTATCAAAAGCACAATGTGCATTTTTCGACGTATCATGATAAAATAAAGGAGGAGAGAGATATATGGAGTATTGGGATCTTGTTGATTTGAACGGCAGAAGAACTGGACTAAGGCATCTGCGCGGGCAGCCGCTTCCGCCGGAACTGCGTCATATTGTGGTCAGCATCTGGGTCGTTTCGAACGAAGGCCGCTTGCTCACCACGCTGCGCGCCGCACAAAAGGAGAGCTGGCCGGGTGTATGGGAGAATACCGGCGGCTCCGTTCTCGCGGGCGAATATCCGGAGCAAGCCGCCGTGCGCGAGCTGTATGAGGAGACGGGGCTTTGCGTAGCGGAGGATGAGCTGATTTATCTGCATACGATTTGGACGCGTCAATCCATGCATATTGTGTACTTGGCACAGGTTGCCGCGCAGCCCATTCGTTTGCAGGCGGGGGAGACGGAGGATGCGAAATGGGTCACGCCCGCCGAGCTTGATCAAATGGCGGCCTGCGGGACGCTGGCCCCGCCGATTGCAGAGCAGTATCGCGCCTGCCGTCCCTATCTTTCCCTGTTTGCCTCTTTGCCCGCTTCGGTTTGTCCGCAGGCGTTGCGCACGGGCGACTATGATCCGCTGTGGCCGCACCTTTGGCGAAACGCCGCGCGCGCCGTCATTGTCCGGGATGGCAAGCTTGCGCTGGTTCGCAGTGAAAAGGAGGGCTTCTTCAAGTTTCCGGGTGGCGGAACGGAAAGGGGGGAGACCCCTCTTGATACGCTGTGCCGTGAGACGCGGGAGGAAACCGGGCTGATCGTTGTGCCGGATTCCATCCGTCTGTTCGCCATTCTTCGGGAGGTGCGCGCGGGCATCCGGGAGGAAAAGACGGTGTTTGACCAGCAGTCCTTCTATTTCACGGCTGCGATTTCGTCCGGCCTTGCGACGCAGGATCTGGACGAATATGAGGCGGAGTACGGCTATCGACTCTGCTGGGAGGATCCTGCGGCAGCGCGGGACGTCAATCGAAGCCTCGCATCCGACGGGTGCAGCTTCCTGTTGCGGGAAGCGATCATCATGGATCGCGTGGCCAATCTGTGCACAACGGAGGAGTGAGCATGACAGAACGGATGAACGAGGCGTTGGCCTTCCTGCGTCAACAGTTTGATGCGGGCGTATATTTTTCCGCACATCCGGAGGAAAAGCGGTATCGCATGGAGCATTCTATCCGCGTCATGCATCTTGGGCTGACGATTGCGGAGGCGGAGTGCTTCGACGCCGAAGCACTGGCTGTCGGCTGCATTTTGCATGATGTCGGTTACTGCCTGACCTTTGCCTCCGACGAGGATGCAAAGAATCATGGACGGAGCGGCGCCCGCATTGCGCGTCCGCTGGTGGAGTCATTCGGCTTTTCGAAAGCGCTCACCGAAGAAATTCTTTACGGTATTGCCATTCATGTCGATGATAAAGCCGACTTCCCCGAGGAAGACACAGCATTCGCGCGCAGCATCGCGGATTGTGACAATATTGACCGCTTCGACGCTTACCGGGTTTTTGAAACGCTGCAATACGAACGGTACGACAGAATGCCGTCCGATGAACGCATGGCGGTCATGAAACGCCGCATTTCCCGGCTTCGTTCCTATCTTGACATGCCGTTTGCCACGCCGACGGCGAACCATCTCTGGCAGGACCGTCTGAAGTTCCAGCTGGGGTTTTATGAACGGCTTCGCGCGCAGGAAGCGGCGTCGCATATCTGACGGCTGTGAATGGGTGCTTAATTACAAAAAAGCGCCCCACGCGCACGAATTCCGTAATTTTGAAGATTTGAATCAAAAAATGTTCAGCTTTTAAGCATGCATATCAAGTATGCGCGCGTGTCTTCCGCAGTGTCTTCAGGGATGCTCTTGCCTAAAATATAGTGCGCCACATCGTTCCAGACGCGGGCAGGATAGGCGGATGCCGGTATGTGCATGACCGCGTTGCATACCGCGCTTCGACAGGCGGTGGCGTGAAGATCAGACAGATACGCGCACTGCGCGCCCGCGGTCAGTTCGTCCAATAATGCTGACATATTTTGCATATCATCCATTTGATAGCCCCCATGTGTTGCACTCCCCATGCAAAAAAGTAGACTTTTCTGCGCGAATCTTGTATAATCAATGTATCAAGAATATTCGACATGAATTGATCGTTTTTCGATCATTTTTTCCGCAGCAGAAAAGTCTACCTTTCTGCATAATGAATTACCGTTCCCTTTTTGTTTTCTCCATCCAGTTGCGCACGGTGTGAGGGGAAACGCCCAGCGTGCGAGCAGCCGCATTCAGCGACAGATCACCATGATAAAATCGTTGCCGAATCTCATCAAACGTCGGCGGAATCGGCTTTGGCGGCGCGCCAAAGCGGACGCCGCGCATTCTTGCGGCCGCAATACCCTGCGCCTGACGGTTTTTGATATTGATTCGTTCCGTCTCGGCGACATAGCTTAGAATCTGCAACACAAGATCGGCCACAAAACGTCCGGTCAGATCCCGATCCTTGGCGCGCGTGTCCAGCAGCGGCATGTCAAGCACCACCACGTCTGCGCGCCTTTCCTTGGTAATGAAGCGCCATTGCTCCGTTATTTCAGCATAGTTGCGGCCGAGTCGGTCAATGGCAGGGATAACGATGACATCGCCACCCTTGATTCGGCGCATCAATTTCTGATATTGCGGTCGCACAAAATCCTTGCCCGACTGCTTGTCCAGATAGATGTGCTTTGTCTGAATACCGAATGCCCCGAGCGCAAGCATCTGCCTTTCCTCATTTTGATCCCGCGAGGAAACGCGGGCATAGCCGTATACAATCGTTTTTCTCACCTCCAGTCATGCCTACATTGTATCGAAACAAATACACGCGTGGAGATGGAAAATTATGGAATATATCCGTTGCCAATGTTTGATTCGTCCGCTTGACCGCCACAGACTTAGCACTCAAGACAAACGAGTGCTAAATTTTGCATTGTTGTCAAAATTCCTATAAACTCATGCCATAATCCGGTGCTATGGTATAGCCATCAGGTGATCGGGGAACGATAAGCGTCGCTTCACCGGCAGAACATGAGAAATATTATGATGGGAGGCATCCATTATGTTTGATCTTACACCGTATGACCGTCGGCTGCGCAAGCTGACAACCAACCCGTTTTACGATTTGGAGAACTGGGAAAAGAGCTTCTTTGGCGAAGGCGCTCTGCAACAGCCACGGATTGACATCCGCGAAACCGAGAACAGCTATGTGCTCGAGGCCGACTTGCCCGGCTTTAAGAGGGAGGATATCCACCTGGATATGGACGGCGGCTACCTAACCCTTTCCGCCAAGCGCGATGCGGAGACCGCAGAGAAGGACAAACGCGGCAACTACATCCGCAAAGAGCGGGTTTATGGCTCCTTCAGCCGCAGCTTTGACGTAACCGGCATCGATTCCGAGCATATCAGCGCGTCCTATCTGGACGGCGTCTTGACGCTGGATTTGCCCAAGGAGAAGCAGCGCACTGCCGGATCCAAGGCGATTGAAATCAAGTAACACTACAAAAAACATATAAACGGGCGCCTGTTTTTCAGCAGGCGCCCGCTTTGCTTATATCGGCTTTTTTGCTCAGTTGCGAAAGGGATGGGGGAAACGCTTCATGGCGTCCAATGTTTTTTGCATCAGCGTATCCACGTCGAGCCCCAGCATCTCCGCCCCTGCCCGCACGGCATCGCGATCGACGCCGGCGGCAAACGATGGCTGCTTAAACTTCTTTTTGACGGAGGAAACCTCCATGTCCATCACGCTCTTCGACGGTCGAACCATCGCGCAGGCGGTGATCAGCCCGGTCAGCTCGTCCACGGCATACAGCGTGCGCTCCATACCGGTCTGCGGCTTCTGGCAGGTTGGAATGAAGCCGTATCCGTGCGTAGTGACGGAATGAATCAGCGCGTCATCCAATCCGTTCGCACGCAGGATATCCACGCATTTTTGACAGTGCTCGTCTGGGTACTGTTCAAAATCTATGTCGTGCAGCATTCCGACCGTTCTCCAGCGATCTGCCTGATCCGGCTCCGCTTCTTCGGCAAAGACGCCCATCACGCCGGACACGATCCGGCAATGCGTCCGCAGGGATTCTTCTTTGATATAGGTTTCCATCAGCCGTTCCGCGTCGGCAGGTGTGAAAGCGTATGACATGTTGCCCCCTTGTCTGTCCCCTGCGTCTGACGCAGGAGACCGTTTACTTATTCTTTTTCACAGTTTTTTTGCCAGCGCCATGCGTCGCGGCACATCTGCTCAATGTCTTTCTCCGCGTGCCAATGCAGAAGCTGCTGCGCCTTGTGCGTGTCGGCATAACACACTGCGATATCACCGGGACGCCTGTCCGTGAGCACATAAGGGATCTTCATCCCCGTTGCGCGCTCAAACGCATGAATGATGTCCAGCACGCTGTAACCGGTTCCGGTGCCGAGATTTATGACCTCGGTTCCGGTGCGCGCCGCCGCATATTCGACGGCCGCAACATGCCCCTTGGCCAGATCTACCACATGAATATAGTCGCGCACGCCGGTTCCGTCCGGGGTGGGATAGTCGCTGCCAAAGACTTGCAGTGCGGGGCGAATGCCCGCCGCAGTCTGCGTCAGGTAGGGCAAAAGGTTGTTCGGAATGCCGCTGGGCTTCTCTCCGATGAGCCCGCTCTCGTGTGCGCCGATCGGATTGAAATATCGAAGCAGCACCACCGATAACGCCGGGTTTGCGCGAGCCTGATCGGCGAGGATTTCCTCAATAAAATACTTGGTTCGCCCATACGGGTTGGAGCAGGCGCCGACCGGCATATCCTCGGTGATCGGCACGCGCACCGGGTCGCCGTATACGGTCGCCGACGAGCTGAATACGAACTGCGTTGTGCCGTGGTTTGCCATTGTTTCCAGCAGCGACAGCGTCGTATCCAGGTTGTTGCGGTAATATTTCAGCGGCTTTGCAACGGATTCGCCGACCGCCTTAAAGCCAGCAAAGTGGATCACAGCGTCGATCGTGTGCGCACAGAATATCTCGTCGAGCTTCTTAGGGTCAGCTACGTCGATAGCATAGGCGGGGACGCGCCTGCCGGTGATCCTTTCGATACGCGTGATCACATCGGGGCTGCTGTTGGAATAATCATCCGCGATGATTACGTCATGGCCTGCGTTTAGCAGCTCCACCGCGGTGTGTGATCCGATAAAGCCGGCACCGCCGGACAAAAGTATCGACATACGCTGATCCTCCCTGCTGCGGACAAACAAAATCGGTGACCGTTTTGCTTTGTCCTGTTCATCTTGTCATTCAGTATATCCGCCCACATTTTTCCCGTCAACGGGAATCCGTGCGGAATACAGGGAAATTCTGTGATGTGGAGAACAGCCCTGTGCGGATTTTGGCTCAATCCGTTTCCGTTAGGTTCTTCATGGCTTTGCTATCATGCTGGAATATCGGCTTCACGGTTTCACAGTGTCTCAGGTCAGGACAATCTCCGCAGGTCGCAAAGCCTCGGTCTCTCACGCACCTTCGGATATCGCACATGCCGTCGCAGAAAGGCGTCTTCACGCCGTCAGTGCGGCAGCCCATGCAGTTGATCATCTCCTTGGTGATGGTCACATGGTTGATTTCGCTCCACAACTGCGCCGTCCGCTCACGGAGTGCGTCGTCATTGTTGCAGGTGGCTATGCGCGCATCGCACGCTTCACAGTTCAGCCCGCAGCAGGCAATCAGCTGTTTCATATGTCCCGTCCTCCCGTTTTCTTTCGTGTCGTACCATCTGCTTTGCAACGCAGATAAAGTGCTCTGCTATCCGGTTCCTGCGAAATCCGGTACGGTTGCTTGCCGTCTGTTGTGCCTAAAACAGATCATGCTGATAGCATTATATAACAAATGTCAACACATTTCCATATTCTCAAAAACCCCGCCCCGTCGGCAGGCTGGAATCCTGCGCCGTCAGAAGTACAGAGATTGATAAAGTTAACCGGTTCTTACCGCGTTCGGTGTGTCTTGGATTGCGGCCACCCTTCCGCAGGGACATTGCTTCGTCGGTTGTATTGCCGTGCTTGCACGGATTCGGTGCCTGCGAACGATCCGGAAAAAGGAAGATGAAGCATGTTACATTGCCGTGCCTGTACAAATTGGGCATCAATTCGGCAAACGGTATTGACGAATATGGCAAAGGAAAGTACAATAAATTATATCGTGAGCCGACGCTCACGTCAATGCCGGCCGCAGGACCGGCACAACGTTCGAGGGAGGATGCCCATGCACAGAAAGCTGACGGACAGTGAGATTCATGCCATTTTGGAAACGGGAATTGACGAGTTTGCCGAAAAGGGGCTGGATCGGGCAAACATCAATGTCATCGCGCGAAGGGCAGATGTCAGCGTTGGTGTAATATATAAGTATTTTGGCGATAAAGACCATTTTTTTCTGGCTTGCGTGCGTCATTCGCTCGAGCTGC
Organism: uncultured Oscillospiraceae bacterium; assembly: GCA_964474405.1. GTDB lineage: Bacteria > Bacillota > Clostridia > Christensenellales > CAG-138 > CAYYUV01. The sequence continues at coordinate 4,705 of CAYYUV010000015.1, read as the reverse complement.
TTGACGAGGTTTTACAAACAGCCATTGCTTCCGAAACCGATGTGATGTGCGGCATCAAGAGCATTCTTTGCGCGTTGATTCATCATGCGCGCATGCATGCGAGCTACAACGCCATGTACAATGAAATCAGCTCCGGCGGCTGCAAACAGTATGCCGTGCAGCTGGCCTCCGAGATTGAGACGCGTACCGCCCGCGCCTATTCTGCCCTGTTGGAGAATGCAAAGGCGGCGGGGAAGATCGATCCCGCGCTTGATTCCAGGGCGTTTGCTTTCTTCTTTGACAATCTGCTGATGATGCTGCAATTTTCTTACAGCTGCGATTATTACCGGGAAAGAATGAAGATTTTCTGCGGTGAGGATATTGTCTCGGATACCGATCGGATGACGGAGGAGTTTCTGCGTTTTATGCGCTCGGCACTGAAGGCATAGGGGAGGAGAGAGACCGATGTATGGGATTGCCTATGATGTGGGGACCACCGGCGTTAAGACCTGTCTGTTTGATATCACAGATACAGTGCGCTTATTGGCCGGCGAGTATGCGGGCTATCGGCTGTACGTTCTGCCAAACGGCGGCGCGGAACAGGATGCGGAGGAATGGTGGAGCGCCATGACGGAGAGCACCAGACGGCTCATACGCAAAACCGGCGTTCGGCCGGAGGAGATCGGCGGCATATCCTTTTGCTCGCAGATGCAGGGCATGGTGCTGGTTGACTCCGGGGGCAAGGCGCTTCGCCGCCCCATGAGCTATATGGATCAGCGCGCGGGCGAGGAGTTTCGTGCGTGCCAGACCCATGGCATCACCGTGTCGGGCGTGAATGTCTTCATGCTGCTCAAAAGCATTCTGGCCACGCATGCCGCATCGACAAGTGTGAAGGACCCGCTTTGGAAGTATAAATGGGTGCAAAAGAATGAGCCGGACGTGTTTTCGCGGGTTCACAAATGGCTCGACGTCAAGGAATATCTGATCTGCCGCTGCACCGGCGCGTTTGTTATGACGCGTGATTCTGCCTATGCTACGTTCCTGTATGATACAAGGCCGAAAAGGCAGGGCTGGAGCCGGTCGCTTTGCCGCATGTATGGGGTAGAGCCTGCGCATCTGCCACGGATCATTGAGTGTTCCGACGTGGCGGGGGTGCTTCAGGCCGACGCGGCGGAGCAGCTCGGTCTGGCTCCCGGTACGCGCGTATTCGGCGGGGGCGGTGACGCGACGCTGATCGGTGTTGGAGCCGGCTGCACCGAGGTCGGTCAGACGCACGTCTATTCCGGCACATCGGGCTGGGTTGGCACGGTCATCGATCGGCAAAAGGTGGACATCGTTGCCATGATTGCCGGGATTGTCGGCGCCGAAGCGGGCAAATATCACTATTTTGCCGAGATGGAGACCGCGGGAAAATGCTTTGAATGGGTGAAGGATCATCTTGTCCTCGACGAGATCGGCGCGTACCTCAATAAGACGAGCGTCGCGGAGAGCGAGGAGAAGCGATACGAGAGCCTGTACGACTATATGTCCCAAACCGTCTCCCGGGTACCCCCCGGCGCAGGCGGTGTGCTGTTTACCCCGTGGCTGCACGGCAACCGTTGCCCCTTTGAGGATCCGTGCGCTGCCGGGATGTTTTTCAATATCCGGCTAGAGACCGGAAAGACCGAGATGCTGCGCGCGGTACTGGAGGGGATCTGCTATCATTTGCGTTGGATGCTGGCGTGTGAGGATCGAAAGGTTCGCACCTCGGACACCCTGCGCTTTGTGGGCGGCGGCGCTCTCTCCGAGGTGACCTCGCAAATGCTGGCGGATATCACGGGCAGAACGGTTGAAACCGTGGAATCGACCAAGGACGTCGGCGCGGTGGGGGCTGCCATGTTGATGGCGGTAGGAAGCGGGCTGGTCGGCAGTCTGTCCGAGGCCGGCAGCCGTGTTTCTGTCAAACGCCGCTATCTGCCCAATGCCGCCAACCGGGATGTTTATGACCGAAATTATCAGGTGTTTTTGACGCTGTACGCATCGAATCGAAAGAGCTTTGCCCTGCTCAACCATTTTGCCTAAGGAGGAAACGAACATGGATGAGAATTTGCAGAGAAGTCTGATCTGCAACGCCGGACGTCAGCTTTTGCTGGACGGACTGGTTGCCCGAACGTGGGGAAACGTCAGCTGCCGTTTGGACAAAACCCACTTTTTGATCACGCCGAGCGGCCTTGATTATTCCAGGACGCGGGAGGAGGACATCGTGTGCATGGATCTTCCAACCATGTCATGGACGGGCGCGCGCAAGCCATCCAGCGAGAAGGGTGTGCATGCCGCGGCCTATGAGATATTTGCGGACGTCGGCGCGGTCGTTCATACCCATCAGACGTATGCTTCCGCGCTTGGCCTTGCAAACTGGGATAAAATGGACATCTCAGATGCGGAGAGATCGCGATTGGGTGGACTGGCGTGCGCGGGCTATGGCCTTCCCGGCACGGATAAGCTGAAGAATGCGGTCAAGGCCTCTTTTCAAACGGGCGCGCAGACCGTTCTGATGGTTCATCACGGAGCGGTGATCTGCGGCAGGGATCTGGCGGACGCAATGGATAGGGCGCGCCTGCTGGAGCAGATCTGTCACAGAAATTGCGTTGGCGCGCAGGAGCAGCCGTCCCGTGCGGATTCATCGGCCGTTGTGGCTTTGCGCGCGGCGGTCATGGACGCGTATCCTTGCGTTGAGCTTACGGATGCGGTGCCGCTGGTCGCTTGGGCAAATCTTGGCGCGCCGCTCGTTGCACAGCTGGACGATATGGCGCAGATGCTGGGCGGAAGGATCGACTGCGTCCCTCCGGATTCGGCATCTGTCATCCGTGGACTCAGCCGGCACGGTGCCGTGCTCATACCCGGTATAGGTGCGATCGTGCGGGCGGAGAACGCCGATGATGTGGCCGCGCTTGCGCTATTGATCGAGAAGGCGGCGCTCTGCGCTTGGCATGCGCGCGCCTGTAACGTGCGTGCGCGGCTCAGCGGTTTTGATGTCGCGCTGATGCGCTATGTGTATCTGAAGAAGTATTCAAAAAGAAAAGACGGCTGAGGGGACGGAATCCGAAATCGCAGCGCCCTTGGCACGATGACACAAAGACAATACTGTATGCAGGAGGACAGATGGATGAATAACTGCGGTATCAGCAGATGGGATGACCCGGATCAGATCAACGCCCGGCTCAAGGCACTGACGGATCAGCCGATCTGGGAGGTGGACGACACCTACTACAACGACGTCGTTATGAAATATTTTGACGAGAAGTGCGCCGGCTCTCGCGCGGCGTATGAGGAAGCCAGACAGTACATTCCCGGCGGCGTCCAGCACAACCTGGCCTTCAACAAACCCTTTCCGATGTGCATGACCCGCGCACAGGGGGCGTACCTGTTTGACAAAGACGGCAATCGTTACATCGATTTTTTGCAGGCGGGCGGCCCGACCATTCTTGGCAGCAATGACCCCGTTATTCGGGAGCAGGTGATCGCGCTTTTGAACGAGTGCGGCCCTGTAACAGGGCTGTTCCATGAATCCGAGCTTATGATCGCCCGCGAGATCCATCGCCACATGCCCAACGTTGAGATGTTCCGCATGTTGGGCTCCGGCACCGAGTCCGTGATGGCCGCGCTTAGAATCGCCAGAATTGCCACAGGCAAGAAGCATATCATTAAGGTTGGCGGCGCCTATCACGGCTGGTCCGATCAGATGGTGTATGGGCTCAAGATTCCCGGCAGCCGCGCGCTGCTGGAGTCGCACGGCATTCCGTCCGGCGCCTACCGCTTTACATCCGAAGTGCGGCCGAATGATCTGACCATGCTTGAAGCCATGCTCAGACGTAACCGTCTGACCGGCGGAACCGCCGCGGTAATTGTCGAGCCGGTTGGCCCCGAGAGTGGTACGCGTCCTGTCGCAAGGGATTACAACAAAGGCGTGCGGCAGCTTTGCGACAGATACGGCGCGCTCCTGATCTTTGATGAAGTGGTGACCGGGTTCCGTGTTGCGCTGGGCGGCGCGCAGGCATATTTTGACGTGGTGCCGGATCTGACCGTGTTCGGCAAGATCGTGGCCGGCGGGTATCCGTCTGCGGGCGGGGTCGGAGGAAAAAAGCAATATGCCGGGCTTATGGCGGCGGGACTGGCGACGGGCAAGCATCGCGCGTACGTCGGCGGCACGCTGGCCGCAAACCCGCTGTCATGCCTTGCGGGCTACACGGCAATTCGTGAAATCGAGCGCACCAATGCCTGCGAGATTGCAGGCAGGATGGGCGACCGTCTTTGCGATGGGCTCAAGATGCTTTTGGATCGCTATGAGCTGCCCTTTGTGGCCTATAATCAGGGCTCCATCGTGCATCTGGAATGCACGGGCGCAATGAGCTTTGATTTTTCCTCGTTGTCGTTCCTCAAATCCGCCGTCGGTCTCTTGAAGCATAAGCAGATGATGTATCTGCGCAAGGACTCCATGGAGAAGATGGGCGCGGCCTATATGGCGAACGGAATTGTCACGCTGGCGGGCAGTCGGCTGTATACCTCGCTTGCCGATACGCCGGAGATTATCGACGATGCACTGGGTCGCTTTGAGACGGTGTTCCGTCATGTCAAAAGGACGGAGCGCGGCCTGTAATCTTTGGATATTTGCACGAAAAAAACCGCCACGGCGGTTTTTTTAAGGTTCAAAATACAGATAAAGAAGCTGGAGAGCAGCCCGATAAGG
>CAYYUV010000014.1:34544-39238 GCA_964474405.1 uncultured Oscillospiraceae bacterium | reverse complement strand
GTTTCACGGTGTCGCATCTGCGCTTTGGCAAAAAGCCGATCCAGAGCCCGTATCTGATCGACTGTGCGGACTTTGCGGCCTGCCACAACCCCTCCTATGTGACGCGTTATGCCGTGGCGGACGGGATCCGCGAGGGCGGCGTGTTCCTGCTCAACTCCCCGTGGACGCTGGAGCAGATGGAGAAGGAGCTGCCCGCTTCCATGAAGAACGCCATCGCCAAAAATCATCTCAAGTTCTACAACATCGACGCGGTTGACCTTGCGATGAAGGTCGGCATGGGCGGCAGGATCAACACGATCATGCAGTCCGCGTTCTTTAAGCTTTCCGGCGTCATTCCCGCGGAGGACGCGCTGACCTACATGAAGGCCGCCGCCAAAAAGTCCTACGCCAAGAAGGGCGAGGAGGTCGTCAAGAAGAACTATGCCGCCATCGATATCGGCATGGAGGAGATCGTCGAGATCCGCTATCCGGAGTCCTGGGCGACCACGACCGAGGGCGCAGTCGCGCTGCATGTGACGGACGATCCGTACTTCCATGAGTTCATTCAGCCGATTCTGGCGCAGCAGGGCGACTTGCTGCCGGTGTCCCGCTTCTCGGCGGACGGCACGGTTCCCACCGGCACCACCAAATATGAAAAGCGCGGCATCGCCGTCTCGGTTCCCGCCTGGATCCCCGAAAACTGCATCCAGTGCAACCAGTGCGCGCTGGTCTGCCCGCACGCGACGATCCGCCCGATCCTGCTCAACGCAGAGGAAGAGGCCGCAAAGCCCGCGGGCTTTGTTACCAAGCCGGCCATCGGCAAAGAGCTTGCGGGTCTCACGTTCCGCATGCAGATCTCCCCGCTCGACTGCACCGGCTGCGGCAACTGCATCGACGTCTGCCCCGCCAAGGAGAAGGCGCTTGCCATGCGCCCGCTGGCCGAGGCGCAGGCCGATGAGAAGCTATGGGATTACGCGATGTCCGTGCCTGAGAAGGAGCTGGACGTCAACCGCAAGACCGTCAAGGGCAGCCAGTTCCTAAAGCCGCTGTTCGAGTTCTCGGGCGCGTGCGCAGGCTGCGGCGAGACGCCGTACATCAAGCTGCTGACCCAGCTGTTCGGCGACCGCATGATCATCGCAAACGCGACGGGCTGCACGTCCATCTACGGCGGCAGCGCCCCGACCTGCCCGTACACCAAGAACGACAAGGGCCATGGCCCCGCATGGGCCAACTCCCTGTTTGAGGACAACGCCGAGTTCGGCTACGGCATCAACCTCGGCACCACCCAGCGCCGCGCGCGTCTGGCGGATACCGTGAAGGCGCTTATCGCGGTCGAATGGTGCGATGGCGACATCAAGGCCGCCGGTGCAGCATGGCTCGAGAGCATGGACGACGCCGCGCAGTCCCGCAAGACGGGCGACGCACTGCTTGCGGCCTGCCGCGAGGGCGTTGAGGAAGGCTGCGACTGCGAAGCCTGCAAGCTCGCCAAGAGCGTCATCGAGATGGGCGATTTGCTCACCAAGAAGAGCGTTTGGGTCTTCGGCGGCGACGGTTGGGCGTACGATATCGGCTACGGCGGGCTCGATCATGTTCTGGCGATGGATGAGGACGTCAACGTGCTGGTCGTGGATACTGAGGTGTATTCCAACACCGGCGGACAGGCCTCCAAGGCGACGCCGACCGGCCCGATTGCAAAGTTTGCAGCCGCCGGCAAGCGCACCAAGAAAAAGGATCTCGGCCTGATGGCGATGAGCTACGGCTATGTCTATGTGGCCAAGGTCTGCATGGGCGCCAATCCGAACCAGCTCATCAAGGCCGTCAACGAGGCCGAGGCGTATCATGGCCCGTCGCTGATCATCGCGTACGCGCCCTGCATCAACCACGGCATCAACATGAGCCATGCCCAGATCGAGGCCAAGAAGGCCGTCGAGGCCGGTTACTGGCCGCTGTACCGCTACAACCCGGATCTGGCCGCTGAGGGCAAGAACCCGTTCTCCCTTGACAGCCAGCCCGCCAAGGCCAGCTATCAGGATTTCATCATGGGTGAATCCCGCTATGCCGCGCTCAAGGCGCAGTTCCCGGATGTCGCGTCCCAGCTCTTCACCCGCGCGGAGAAGGAAGCCGGAGAGAAGATCGCCTACTATCAGAAGCTCAACGACATGGAGTAAAACCCTGTCCCGCAGCGCCGCACGGCCACAAGCCGCGCGGCGCTTTTTTGTTTGCCGAGAAAAACAGATGCTGACCGGCGGTGTCTCACAGAAACAAAAACCGCGCCCCATGCCAGGGCGCGGATGCGATTGAGGGGAACGACAGTTGGAATTTGCCGGGGCTACCGATGCGATTGAGGGGAATGACAGATGCAATTCGCCGGGGCTACGGTTCGGCCAGAAAACGGAACAGCGGATCGAGGGTGTCGTCCACCTCGGGATGAAACTGCACACCGAGGATGTTTGAGCCGGCCTCGACGGCCTCGATCGTGCCGTCGTCCGTCCTGCCCGCGACGGTGAGACGCGGTGACGGCGTGCCGATGCGATAGTGGTGCATGGACGCGCCCGAAACGGCGTCCTGCCCGAGCAGCCGCCGGATCTGTGTGCCGGGCGTGAGGCGGACGGGATGCTTGACCTCGTCCGCATGGCCGCGCACCATCTGCACGTCCCAATGATGCGGCACGGGCTCGGTAAAGAAAAACAGTTCCTTCTTCATCTGCTCGTACAGCGCAAGCGGAGCGCCCGCATAGCCGCGGCGCGCCATCTCATCCGCCACGATGAAATAACTGTGGATCGCCTGCATGCCGAGGCAGATTCCGAGCAGCTTTTTACCTGTTTTGACCGCGTGTTCCACCGCCTGAAAATGCAGCGGATACAGCCGTCTGCCGCCGCAGATCAAGAGCGCGTCGCAGCGATCAAACGCGCCCTCCGCGGCATAGCCGTCCAGCCCCACCAGCCCGAGCGGCACGCCGCCTGTCGCCGCCACGCGCAGGACGTAGCTGTTGACAAAGACATAGTTGTCCAGATAGCAGTCGTCCGTGTCGAACAACCGCACGCCGGGCACGATACCAACGGTTTTCTTTCCCATCCGCGCACATCCGTTTCGCTTTTTTTCTCAGTATATCATCAAAAAGCGCGGATGAAAAGCGCGGGCACGGATCAGGGCTCGGCCTGCGCGGCGTCCCGGGCGGTCGGATGCAGCGTGCCGCGCGGGTGCTGCGGCGGCGCGTAGACGGATGTCAATTTGAGCGGGCCCTCGCCCGTGTTGACAATGTTGTGAAAGACGCCGGCAGGGACAAACACCGCGTCGCCCGGCAGCATTGCCCAGCAGCTGTCCAGCCGGTCGCGGCAGCTGCCGATCTGCACGGTACAGCAGCCCTCCTCCACCCGGATGTATTGGTCGGTATCGGGATGCGTCTCCACGCCGATCTCGCCGGATGCGGGGATGCACATCAGCGTGAGTTGTAGGTGGCAGCCGGTCCAAAGCGCGGCACGGAACGCCGTGTTGCGTCGTGCGGCCTCACAAATCCGCACGGCATAGGGCGCGGGGCCGTGGTCGCGGCATACGCGGCGCACTTCGCCGTTCCCATCCTGATGATTGCGCAATATCGTTCTCCTTTCTGCCCGCCGGAAAATCGGCCGAAACAACCGGGGTGGGTCGGGAGAGCAACGGCGACAGGGCAGCCGCGCCCGGCCGCGGGAAACCGGTAGGCAGTACAGGGTATTCCGGCGCGGAGCGATTCATGCCCGGCAGCGGACGGGAAGGAACAAAAAAAGGGGGGGCGTCCGCGCGCGTGAAGGGGGAAAGAGGGGTGTTCGCGCGCGGCAACGCACAAATAAAGGGGCGTCCGTCCGCCAAAGCGGACAAGGAAGCCCCCGAATCGGACAACCTGCGAGAAAAACCTGGGTCTATTTTCCGCCCGTGCGCTGCCACAGGCCGCGGATGTTGGTAAGCACCCAGTCATGCTCCGACGCGGTCAGCACCGCGCCGCAGTATTCGCACTTGGCGCTGTGATTGACGGAGATGGGCGCGCCGCACGACTTGCAGTTGTACTGCACGGTGGCACTGCTTTGCTTGTCGGTCTGCATGCCCGCGGTGCGGGTGAACATCCATTCATACGCCAGGAATTTTTCGGCTGTCTTGCTGCCGGATACGACATTTTGAGTGGCGTCATCGACGGTATAATCCACCAGACGCACCTGCAAATAGCAGGTCAGCACGTCGTTCTTGTCATCATGGGCATAGTTGGTGATGATCTTGGACAACACCGCAATGCGCTCCATGCAGTTGGTCTGCCCGTTCTTTTTGAGCATGTCAAGCTGACGTCCCATCTGGTTGTACAGCGCGTCGGACAGATGCATGCGCATCGGCTCCCAATCCTTCTGCTGCCAGGCGTTCTGCATCTGCAGATACAGGTTGCCGGCGTTCTCCAAAAACTCGGCTTCGGAGAAATTCGGATCGCGCAGTATGAGCGCCGACAGATCGGCGGGCTTGGGCTCGGCCAGGTTGACCGGCGCGCCACCGTTTTCGCCCTTGCCCTTCTTTTTGCTGTTCGCGCTGACGATCAGAATGACCGCCACGATAACGATCCCGATCAGGATGCCGCTCCACCCGCCGCCGCCGGAGCCGCCGTCGGAACCGCCGTAATAATAGGTGCCGCCGCTGCTGTAATCGGAATCACTGCCCCAGTCGGAGCCGCCCCAGTCGGAACCGCCGCCCCAGTCGGA
>CAYYUV010000014.1:0-34444 GCA_964474405.1 uncultured Oscillospiraceae bacterium | reverse complement strand
GCCGCCCCAGTCGGAACCGCCGCCCCAGTCGGAGTCGCCCGAAAAACCGCCCGCATCCGCCAGCGTGACGGAGCTCACCGCCAGCAGCAGCGCAAGCACAAGCAAACACAGAAGAAATAGTTTTCTTTTCATATCTATTACCCCCAAAGATCATTGTGGTATCAAGGCGCGGACAAGGCCGCGCGTCTAGAACGCATCGGCAAGGACAAACCGTTCCGCATCCGGCGCGTCGTCGTTCCAGATATAGTCATCCGCGGACGGCGCATAGGTATCGACCGAGAGATCGCGCGTTGCCGGGTCAAAGGTCAGCAGCCGCATATAATCGAGCGTCGGCCCGGGAATGGCCTGATAATCGAACATCATGACCTGCACGTTCCGCTCCGCCGTGCCGTCGCCGTCGTCATCGTAGGAATCCACCCGGCGCGCGTTCTCGCCGCGGCAATGCCCGCACAGCACGATGCGCACGTTCGGACAGTCGCGCACGACCTGCTCGAGCGGGAACGCCTGCTCCATCAGCAGGGCGGACCCGTTGATATAGCAGTGCGTCAGCAGAATGCCCACGCTGTCCGGCCGCTCCAAAAATTGCTGTCGCACCCAGTCCAGGGTGGCCGGGTCCGTGATGCCATAGGAGATGCCGACAATGAGAAGCGGCACACCGCCTTCCGCCAGCTCCAGAATCATGCCGTCTCCGCCACGGTACAGCCGCTCGGGCGGCGTGGCGCCGATAAAACGGAAGGTGCGATAGGTGTCAAAGTTATAATACCGAATCTGATACCCGTCATGGTTGCCGCCGACGGCGCAGAAGGGCAGCGTGTCAACGAACGCGGAGGTCATCTCATCCGCCAGCGCAAACTGCACATCCGACTCAATGCTGTCGCACAGATCGCCCACATGCACGGCGGCGACAATGTTGCGCTCCGCGCGGTGATCGAGCACCCAGCGGCTCATGCCAAGCAGCTGCGTCCCGCCGTCGCCAAGATAATACAGCCCCTGCGAATCCCCAAACCAGACGACGGTGAACGGCGTGGGCGCGGGGGTTAGGGTAGGCGCGGGGGTTAGGGTAGGCATGGGGGTCAGGGCGCATACCGGCGTCCGGGCGGACACGGGAGCCCGGGTGAGCGCAGGTTGAGACTTCGCTTTACGGGAATCAAGCATATCAAGACCGCCGCAGGCGGCACAGAAACATAGCAGCGCACCCAGCAGCAGAGCGCTCAGCGCCTTTCCTTTCAAGGCAAAACCCCCTCTCATAACCAAAGCCAGTATATCATATGCGGCGCAATCGGGCAACCGTTCTCCGCGCGCAGGCATGGGAAACAATCCCGTGGCGGCGGGGTCAATGGTCAAAACCCCCGTGGCCGACCGTTCTCCGCACGCACATGGGAAATAATGATAGATAATATAATTAAAGCTCCTCGCTTGACCGGCGTGCCACGTTGACATATACTATTATCGGGAGAAAATTTTGCCGCAGAAGCATTGCGGCATCCGGAATTGGAGGATACAGACCCATGCCGATCATATCCCAGAAGGCGCAGACATGCAGACTCAGCCCCATGCGCAAGTTTCATCCCTACGCTACGGCTGCAAAGGCGCGGGGCATCCGGATCTACCAGCTGAATATCGGCCAGCCCGACATACCGACGCCAGAGGCCTTCTATGAGGCGGTGCGCGCGTTCGATGTGCCGACGCTTGCATATGCGGCGTCGCCCGGCATGCCCGAGATGATAGCCGCCGTTCAGCGCTACTATGAGCGGCTGGGCATCCGCTATGAGGAGAAGGACATCCTTATCACCACCGGCGGCAGCGAGGCGTTGCAGATGCTGATGCTCAGCATCCTGGACGAGGGCAGCGAGGTCATCGTGCCGGAGCCGTTCTATCCCAACTATCACACGTTTATCACCGCGGCGGGCGGCGTCATCCGTCCGCTGACGACAACGCCCGAAAGCGGCTATTTCTATGCCGATCGCGCCAAGTTTGAGACGCTCATCAATGACAAAACGCGCGCGCTTTTGATCACCAACCCCGGCAACCCGACCGGCGCGGTTCTGACGCAGGAGCAGGCGCGCATGATCGCCGATGTTGCAAAGGAGCATGACCTGTTTTTGATCGGCGACGAGGCGTACCGCGAGTTTTTGTATGGCGGGGAGGAGCTTTCCACGATGGGCGCGTTTGCGGACGTTGCCGAGAATACGGTCATCATCGATACCGTCAGCAAGCGGTTTTCCGCATGCGGCGCGCGCATCGGCGCGATCATCACAAAGAACGCGGCGTTGCAGGCACAGCTTTTGAAGTTCTGCCAGGCGCGGCTGTCGGTCGCCACGCTGGATCAGTATGCGTCCGCGCGCCTGTACGACGTTTCGCCGGACTATTTTGACGCCGTCCGCGAGGAGTACCGCATCCGCCGCGACACCTGCTATGAAAAGCTCATGCAGATCCCGGGCGTCGTATGCGAAAAGCCCAAGGGCGCCTTTTACATGATGGCGGCGCTGCCGGTGGACAGTGCGGACGCGTTCCAGCAATGGCTGCTGACCGATTTTTCCGACCGTGGCGAAACGGTCATGTTCGCCCCGGGCGACAGCTTCTACGCCACGCCCGGCATGGGCAAAAACGAGATTCGCATCGCCTATGTGCTCAAGCAGCAGGATCTGGCGCGCGCAATGGATCTTCTGGCGCTCGGCATCGCCGCATACAACGCGCGCGGGGACGGAGCAAGCCATTGAACATCATCATAAAAGGCCTTGCCTCCCTTCGGAATAACGGTCTCGCTTTTACCGCCGGTAAAACGTTTGAGGTGCTGAAAACCCGTCGTCTGACCGCCGGCTGTCGCCGGGAGGCGCGGCTGTCGTGCGCGGAGCGCCGCCGCGAGGAGGCGTATCCGTTCCGCAATCCCATCACAATCAGTATTCTTACACCGCTGTTCAATACCCCTCTGCCCTATCTTGGGGATCTGATCGCTTCGGTGCAGGCGCAGACTTATCCCCATTGGGAGCTGTGCCTTTGCGACGCCAGCGACGCCGCGCACGGGGACGTTGGCGCGTATTGCCGCGCCGCAGCCGCGGGCGACGGCAGAATCCGCGTGCAAACGCTCGCGCGCAACGGGGGCATCTCCGAAAACACCAACGCCTGCGCGGCGATGGCCAGCGGGGCGTATCTGGCGCTGCTGGATCATGACGACATGCTGCATCCTGCGGCGCTGTTTGACGTCGCGCGGGAGATCGCGTGCACGGGCGCCGATTTTGTGTATACCGACGAGGCTAAATTTACAGACGACCCCCGCCGCTGCTTTCAGCCGAACCATAAGCCGGATTTTGCGCGGGAGGAGCTGCGCGCGCACAACTACATCTGTCATCTGACCGTGTACGGCCGCGCCCTGTTTGACCGGGTCGGCGGCTATCGCACGGCGTTTGACGGCAGCCAGGATCATGATATCGTCCTGCGAATGACGGAGCTGGCCGGCCGCGTTGTGCATATCCCGAAGATCCGGTATTTCTGGCGCGTACATCCGGGCTCCGTGGCGGGCAACCTCGGCGCGAAGCAATATGCCGTGGACGCGGCGCGCCGCGCGGTGGCAGAGCAGCTCTCGCGCTGCGGCGAGGAGGGCGCGGTGCAGAGCATCGAGCCGTATCAGACCATCTACCGGACGAGCTATCGCGTCGGCGAAACGCCGCAGATCACAGTCGTGATTTATGGCGCTGAGGACGTTGCGCATGCGGCGGGCTGCGTCTGCGCGGTTGACAGCAGCACCGGCGGTGAGCCGGTCGAATACTACATTCTATGCCCGTGGCGGGCCGCGGGCGCGCGCAGCGCTTATTCTGCGCTGCCGACGGCGCGAAAGGTCACGGTTGTGACCGCATCAGAGCCCGGGCGGGCAGACGCGCCGTTGAACGCTGCGGTACAACAGAGCGGCGGCGCCTACCTGGTGTTTTTACACGCCGGGGTGCGGGCGCTGTCCCCGGGCTGGCTACAGGAGCTTTTGATGCACGCCGCGCGTGCGGGCGTGGGCGCGGTGGGCGCCAAGGTTGTGACCGCGCGCGGCTCGGTGGCGGACGGCGGGGTCGCCGTATACGCGCGCATCTGCGGGTTGACGGTCAAGCCGATGTTTCGGGGCGAGCCCTACGGCAGCGGCGGCTATGAGGCGGCGCTGGCGCATGTCCGCGAGGTTTCCGCCGTGACCGGGCTTGCCGTCATGGTCGGACGGGACAAGCTGGATTCCGTGGGCTACTTGCGGAAGGAAGCCGGGCGCTGCGTGTTTGTGGATCTGTGTCTGCGGCTTGGGCAAAGCGGGCTTGGTGTCCTGTGGACGCCGTTTGCACAGGCAACGCTGGCACCGGGGGAACGTGCGCCGCGGGGCTGCCCGGGTGCGGAGCTGTCTGCCGGGCATCAAAATGGCGCGCTGCCCGACCGGGATCCCTTTGCGCCGCGTGGCCGCATTTGACGACAATTCTTAAGCCAAGGAGAGAGCCATGAAGGAATGGATACGACTGACCGGCGTTGCCCTGCACTCGCTTAAGGTGGACGGGCTTGCCGCCACCGCCGGGCGCCTGCGGAATTACATCAAGGGGCGCACGGAAAGCCACACTGTCGCGCACGATGCGTTTTATGACGTCCTGTTTATCAACGGGTGCGATTCCAAGGCTGTGCCACACCCCCCGCGCTATCGCATCACGCATCAGCGCGAGCAGCTTCTCTCGTGCGGGGTGACGAGCCACGAGGTCTTTTATCTCGAGCTTCAGCAGGAACAGGTGCGCAATTCCCGTGTGTTCGTTTTCTTCCGCTGTCCGTACACCGAGGCGGTCGGCGCGTTTATTCAGGAGGCGAAGCGGCTGCATAAGGCCGTGCTGTATGACATTGACGATCTGGTGATAGACACCTGCTATACCGACACCATCCCCTATGTGCAGGCACTGTCCCCTGAAGAAAAGGCATGCTATGATGACGGCGTTATCCGCATGGGCAGGACGCTGTCGCTCTGCGACGCGGCGATCACCACGACCGAACGGCTGGCGGTGGAGCTGCGAAAGTTTGTGCCGGAGGTGTATATCAACCGCAATACCGCGTCGGAGCGGATGCTGGCGCTCAGCAGCGCCGCGCTTGCCGCGCGTTCCGCCCGGCACAGAGGCGAGGAGGTGCGACTTGGCTATTTTTCCGGCAGCATCACCCACAACGCCGATTTTGAGCAGATCCTGCCCGCTATCGTGCGCGTGCTGGAGGAGAACCCGCAGGCGACGCTGCATGTCGTGGGCGAGCTGACGCTGCCCGAGACGCTTAGGCCGTATCAGAGCCGCGTCGTGCGGCGCGCGTTTTGCCCCTGGGAGGAGCTGCCCGGGCTGATTGCCTCCGTGGACGTGAATCTGGCGCCGTTGGAGGACACTGTGTTTAACCAGGCCAAGTCGGAAAACAAATGGGTCGAGGCCGCCCTTGTGCAGGTGCCGACCGTGGCAAGCGACGTGGGCGCGTTTCGCCGCATGATCAATAACGGCGAGACGGGCTTTCTCTGCAAGGCGGAGGAGGACTGGTACCGGACGCTGACCATGCTCGTGCGGGACGCGGAAACGCGCGCGCGCGTCGGGCTTGCCGCCGCCGGCTATTGCCGCGCGCACTGTGCGACGATGTATACCGGCTTTCCGCTTGCGGAATATATCAGAGCAAAAATGACGCCGAACATCGCGTTTGTTCTGCCTTCGCTTCACATCAGCGGCGGCGTGCGCGTGGCGCTCAAGCATGCGGAGCTGCTGCATCAAAGCGGCATGGACGTCATGCTCATCAGCAAGGATAAGGAGCATCCGGATTCGGACTGGACAACGGCGGGCGAAACGCGTCTGCCCGTGCTGGTTGATGACGGCGTGGGGATCTGCGGGCGTATCGACAAGGCCGTGGCCACGCTGTACTCCACCGCGGCGTTCTTTGCCGATCATCCGAACATCCACCGGCGGTTTTATCTCGTTCAGAATTTTGAGGTCGATTTTTACGAGCCCGGTATCAAGATGCGCATGCAGGCCTGCCAAAGCTATGTCCCGGCTCTGCCGACACAGTTTATCACGATCTCCCGCTGGTGCCAGCAGTGGCTCCGGGATACCTTCCGCCAGGATGCGCGCTATGCCAGAAACGGCATCGACGCCGCCAGCTTCCGCCCGTACCGGCGTTCGCTATCCGGGCGCGTCCGCGTGTTGATCGAAGGGGACTGCGATTCGTACTACAAGAACGTGGACGAGAGCTTTCGCATCGCGGCGCTGCTGCCCGCAGACCGATTTGAGATCAGCTATCTGTCCTATCATGCCGAGCCCAAGGCCTGGTATCGCGTGGACAGGTTTTATCATCGCGTGCCGTTTGATAAGGTAACCGAGGTATACGCCGCGTGCGATATCCTGATCAAATCCAGCATTTTAGAGAGCTTTTCCTATCCGCCGCTGGAGATGATGGCCTCCGGCGGGTATGCCGTGGTCGCGCCGAACGGCGGCAACGCCGAATATCTTGTGGACGGAGAGAACTGCCTTTTGTATCCCACCGGCGATCTAAACGCCGCAGTGGAGGCGATCAACCGGCTGCTCAAAGACCCCGATCTCCAACAGACGCTGTATGAAAACGGGCGAAAGACCGCCGAATCCCGCGATTGGGCGCCGCTTGAGCAGGAGATTTTGAGCCTGTACGAGTAAAGCGCGGGCAGATACGCGTCATCAAAAGCAACAAAAAACGCGGCGGGGAAAACACCCGCCGCGTTATGTCTGTCGGAAAAGTTCTTGGGGGATTCGGGGGCCGAGCCCCCGGAGGTAAAGTTCCGGCTCCGGCGGCATGACGCCGGAACGGATCGCCCGGCACGGGCGGTTTCCCTGTGCTTTCTGCCGCCCGTTAATCCGAAGGATTGTAGGCAGGAAGCGGTTGGCCTGTCGAAAAACGAAGTTTTTCGACAGAATCAGCTACGCGCCCATGACGGAGGCGAAGAGCCCTGCCAGCGTGACGGCCTGGGTGATCACGACCAAAAAGGCGATGGTGCAATCGGGTGAAACGCCGAGGGGCAGGGGATGGGGTTTTGTCAGATGCAGCGTGCCTCTGAGGGATACGCGTGGCAGAAAAAGCAGTGCGGCCGGCAGCACGGGCAGAAAATACCGTCCCTGCACGCCGGTGATGACGGCGGAACCCTCCGGCGTCCACCAAAGCAGCATGCCGACATAGAAGCACACAAGCGTCAGCACTGCGGGCAGAGCAAACAGCAGCCGCCCGGCAAAGCCCGGCGCGGCGTTCGGCTCCGACGCAGGCAACAGGCAGGATGAGATCAGTAGCATGAAATAGGCAAGAAACGCCGTTGAGGAGATCGGCACCGAAAACCAGCTCAGATTGCTGCCGATACAGCCTGCGACATAGCTTGCAGCCTGCTTGACAACCGTGCGCGCCATCATGGCGACCACCTCGAAAAAGTGGGTGAACAGATAGGTAAGCGTATACGGGCTGGAAGGCTCCGCGCCCATCAGGTTGCCGTCAAACGCGGCAAGCACGGCGGACAGATTGCCAAGCAGCACAAACACTAGCCCCATGCCAAGCAGCGCAAAAAACAGCAGCGGCCGGTGTCCGCGGCGGGCAAAACGTGCCTTGGGGATCAGGAAAACCAGAAGCAGCAGCGGCAGGTAGGAGCCAACCTTGCACACGGCCAGCAGCGCGGTCAGTACCGCAGCCGGGACAAACGCGGACAAGCGAAGCCTGTCCGCACCGCCAAAGGCCAGATCCAGAAGCGTTGCGGTCAGCGCAAAACCCAGCGGAAGCACGACCGCGTCATAGTTTAAGGAGCTGGCCAGATGCAGCGACATCGGCAGCAGCGCCGTGACAAACAGCGCGGTCTTGCCGTAGGGCAGGCGCTTGATCGCCCATGCGGTCATCAGCACATAAAACAGTAGCATGCACGCCCGCCCCAGAATCAGCATCGGATAGAAGCCAAGGTCGGTCAGCCGCGCAAACAAAAACCCCGCCATCGCGGGCAGATACATGACAAACGACACCTCCGTGCTGACTAAGGCTGTGGACGTATCTGGCTTGTCCGCTGCTTCGTACCAAAAGCGCGCGCCGGAAGCGACGCCGCGCCAGGTCGAAAGCCCGGCCGCAGTGCTGACAAGCGACCGTTCCTCCAGATCACGCGCGCGCATCACGGTGTCGATCACTTGATAAACGTTGGAAAACTGCGACTCCGACGGGACGGCATCCTTGCCCATCAGCCGGTTGACATAGACATAGACTGTTTCGGCGTGCATAGGCTCGTCCGGCACAGACCCTACCGGGAACGCAAGCCCGTACAAAAGCCCCAGCAAAAGCGCCGCCGGGACAAACACCCGGTAAAGCGGCGCATGGCGCACAAACAGCAGCCGGTAGATCCAGAAGATCAGAACAAAGCATACGACAGCGGCGACCCCGATGAGGATCAGCGCGTCCAAATGCAGAAGCTTGGCGCGGTTGCCGAGCGCATACAGGACAAAGGCCGCCGCAGCAACGCCTGCCGCCAGAACAAGCGCCCACGCGGGTTTTTTCCTGGTTTTAGCGGGCGACGGCGGTGCGTCGCGGGTGGGGAGCTCGGGCATAAAAACATACCTCCGAATGTCCGTCAGCCGGTGAACGGATCGTCGTTATGCGGATTGGACGTCGGCACCGGGGTCGGTACCGGCTGATAGGGGTTGGGGGTGGCGTCGGGCACCGGGGTCGCGTTCGGATCCGGTGTGGCGTTCGGATCCGGCGTGATGAGCGTGCCGTCCGACGCGTAGGGCAGCACCGTGCCCTCCAGCGTGGCACCGGTCATGGCCACATAATCCGGCGCGTAGGGCGAGATCGTCACGCCCAGCTTGGAATAGAGATAGATCGTGACCGTGGCGCTGCCCTCGTTGTGATAGCGGGTGGCCGCACTCATGATCTCGGTCCATTTTTTGTTGAGCCGCGTAAGCTTGGTGTCGAGGTTGTCCACGCCGCCGACCTCAATGCGATAGCCCTCGGACGTGTACATGCCGATGCTCATGGTCTCGCTCATATCCAGATATGCGATCCTGTCGCTCAGGCCGTATTCGCTGAGCTTGCCTATCATCGACAGCATGGCGGAAACCTGTTCGTCAATCACCTCGCCGATGCGTGTGGCCTCGGCGGCGCCGGTTATGACCATGCCCTCGACCAGCAGCAACCCCTGATAACTGGAGGCGTCGCTCTCCAGAACGATGCCGTCCTTGTCGATCACGGCCATATATTCCTTGTTGGGGCCCCAGCGCACCGCCGCGGCCTGCTTGCGCTCGGACACGGTGATGCGGATGCGGTTGGGAAAGACGTAGGATACGTCGGCGTCCAGATAGGGATCGGCGTCGAGCAGGGCCTCGGCGGCGCCAAGCCGCAGCTCCAGAATATGCTTGCCGGTTCGAAGGCCGGATTTCAGAACGATGTCGTTCGGGGAATAGCGCGTCAGCTCGCCGGTAACCTCGATGGAATGGACGATAAACGCCGCATAGAACACCACCGCCAGAACAATCGCGCCGATGATGAGCGTGAACAGCACCGACATCCGTTTTTTGGCCAGCTCGCTCTTTTCAAGCTGGCGGAGCCGCTGTTCCTGATCGAGCAGCTTCTGCCGCTGCTCCTCACGAAACGCGGCGCGCCTCTGCGCCTCCAGCATCTCACGCGTGGCGGCGGTCTCCTTGGTCACCACCAGCGTGCGCGCCTTCTGCGCGTCCGAGCGCTTGCCGTATACGGTTTTTTTGCGGGCGCGGCGGTTTTTGCCGCGCGCTTCGGATGTTCGCCTGCCAAAGCGGTCAAAGGAAAACTCGCCCGAGGCGGACGCAGGCGCGCCGTCCGCGTCGTCGTCGGAGAACAGGTCGATGCGTGCGGTCTTCTTTTTTGCGGGCTCGTCCGTGGCATCGTCGGTGTCGGCAGGCGCGGCTTTAGCGCGTTTTGGCTTGTCCGCGGCGTCATCGGTGTCGGCGGGCTTTTTTCTCACAGGTTCGCCGGAGAAGCCGTCCTCGCCGGATGGCGCGGAGCGCGGCACGTCCACATCGGTCGTAAGACGCGCGCGTGCGGCAGGGCGCGCAAAGGACGCGTCCTCCTCGCGGATGGCGTCCGGATCGGAAAAAGCGCGCGCCCCCGACGCGTCGTCGGCGTTTTTGCGCGGCGGACGCGTAAAATATTCCTCGCTGCGCAGGATGTCCTGCGGCGATTTGTCGTCATAACCCGTTGTGTGTTTCCCTTTTGACAATTTCGTCATCCTTTCGTATTACCGTTGCGCCGAGAGAGCTGAGCGCCGCCTCCAGCGCGACATAGCCCCGGTCAATGCGCTCGGCATGCTCGATCACGGTTTCGCCCTCCGCCGCAAGCCCCGCCAGCACCAGCGCCGCCCCGCCCCGCAGATCGTGCGCCTGCACCGTGGCGCCGTGAAGGCGCTCCACACCGCGAATGACCGCCATCGTGCCCTTTAAGCAGTTGCTGCCGCCCATGCGCAAGAGCTCCTGCGCGTGGCGGAAGCGGTTTTCAAACACATTCTCCACAATGACGCTTGTACCCCGCGCCACCTGGCAGAGGGAGAACACCTGCGCCTGCATATCCGTCGGAAACCCGGGATAGGGCAGCGTCTCCACCCGCAAAAGCTCCTTTGGCCGCCCGTCGAGCCGCAGGCGGATGCCGTCCGGGCTCTCAAAAAGCTCGGCGCCGCACGCACGCAGCTTGTCACACAGCGCCGACAGGCGCACGCGGTCGCGGTAACGCACCAGCACATCGGAGCGCGTGATCGCGGCGGCAACAAGATAGGTGCCTGCCACGATGCGATCCTGCATGATGCGGTAGACGAGCGAACGTCCACCCGACCGCGCGCCGCGAACCAGCACCGTGGAGGTGCCGGCGCCGCGGACAAAGAAGCCCGCCGCACATAAAAACTGACTAAGATCCTCGATCTCGGGCTCCCGCGCCGCGTTATGGATCACGGTTTCCCCCTCCGCGCGGCATGCGGCGAGCATGATGTTCTCCGTCGCGCCGACGCTCGGATAATCGAGGTGGATGGCCGCGCCCCGCAGGGCGTTGCCCTCACAGCGGATTCGGCCGCCGTCCTCGGTAATGGCCGCACCCAGCTTTTTGAGACCGTCCAGATGCAGGTCGATCGGCCGGTTGCCGATGTCACAGCCGCCGGGATAGGCCGCAACCGCCACGCCGAAGCGCGCAAGCACGGAACCCAGAAGAAAGATGGAGGAGCGCAGCTCCTTGCTGGTATGCTCCGGCAGCTCGTAGCGCGCAGCTGTGCGCGGATCAATGAACAGGCCGTCCGCATCCCAGCGGGTCGTGCAGCCGATCGCCTCCAGGATCAAACGCATGTTCTCCACGTCGACAAGACGCGGACAGTTGACAAGCTCGACAGGACCGTCCACAAGCAGCGTCGCGGCCATGATCGGCAGCGCGGCGTTCTTGGACCCGTGTACCTCGATCTCGCCCGACAGCCGCGCTCCGCCCGACACGATGAGTTCTCCCATAATCCCCTCCCCGATGGCATACCACATTGTATGCATGGGATGGGTGGAATGTGCCTTTGGTGTCAGGCAACGTCGAGATCGCGCGAGATGTTGAGCAAAATGCCCATGGCGGCAAGGAAAATCAGAAGCGACGTCCCCCCCGCCGAGATAAACGGAAGCGCCTGCCCGGTGGTCGGCATAAGCCCGGTGACAACGCCGATGTTGATGACCACCTGCATCCCGAAAACGATTGAGATACCGGCGGCCAGCAGCGCGCCGAACCGGTTTTTGCACAGCAGCGAGATGCGCATGCCACGGTACACAATCCAGGCGTATGCAAGAATAATGACGGAACCGCCGACAAACCCGAACTCCTCACAAAGGATCGCAAAGATAAAGTCGGACTCGCCGTAGGTCATGTACAGCAGCTTTTGATAGCTGTTGTTGAGCCCCTTGCCGAACAGCCCGCCCGAGCCGATGGCGTAATACGACTGGATCAGCTGATAGCCGGAGCCCTGCGGGTCCTTCCACGGATCGGTAAAATACGTCACGCGCTCAATGCGGTAATCGGCAAGGAAGACCAGCGCCACAAACGCTATCACGGCGATGACCGCCAGAATCAGCAGCTGCCTCAGATCCGCCCCGCCGAGAAACAGCAGGATCACGCCGATTGCGCCGACGATAACGGCCATGGACATGTTCGGCTGCAATATGATCAGGCCGCAGATGATGACGATGACGATCAGCATCGGGATCATGCCCTTGCGAAAATCCTTCATCACCGCTTCCCTTTTGGCCATGAAGGAGCTCATGTAGATGATCATGCCGAATTTTGCAAGCTCCGACGGCTGAATCGAGATGCCGGCGATGTTCAGCCAGCGCTTGCCGCCGTTCAAATCCTGTCCCCAGAGGAGCACCAGGACAAGCAGCACGATCGAACCCAGCAGCACCAGCCCCTTGACGCGGTCGATATAGCGGTAGTTGAGCCGGGTCAGCCCCAGCATGACCGGATAGCCCAGAGCCAGAAACAGCGCCTGCTTTTTGAGATAATAGAACGAATCGTAGTTGGCGCCCTTGTAGTTTTGCGCGTAATAATAGCTGGCGGAGAAGATCATGACAAGACCGAACGCGCACAGAGCCGTCACGATCAGCAGGATCGAAAAATCAATCGAGCCCTGCTGCCGTTCCAGACGGAGACGCTTCGTTTTTTGCGGTCTTGCGATCACTTCCATTTGTTATTTATATTCCTTTGCAATCTGTTTGAACACTTCGCCGCGCACCTCATAGTTGTCGAACATGTCCCAGCTTGCGCACGCGGGGGAAAGCAGCACCGTGTCGCCGGGCTTGGCGAGGTCATGCGCCATGTCCACCGCCTGGCGGAAGTTCGCCGCCCGGTGGCACAGCCCGCCGTACCCCGCGCGGTTGGCCGCGGTCTGGATCTTAGACGCCGTTTCGCCCGTCAGCACGCAGGCCTTGACGGTGTCGCCAAACACGGAAAACAGCTCGTCAAACTCGCTGTGCTTATCAAACCCGCCGAGAATCAGCACCGTGGGTTTTTTCATGGCCTCAATGGCGCGGACGGTGGAGGCAGGGTTGGTGCCCTTGGAATCGTTGATATAGTCCACGCCGCTGCGCGTGCAGACATATTCGATCCGATGCTCGACGCCCGCGAAGGATCGGAGCGTCTCGCGCACGACGTCCGGCGCGATCCCCTGCGACAGGGCCAGCAGCGAGGCAAGCATCGCGTTTTCGAGGTTGTGCGCGCCGGGGATGCGGATATCATGCCGGTTGATGAGCGCATATTCCTCGCCATTTAGGCGAACGATCACGTCGTCCCCGCGGAGGAACGCGCCCGCCGCCACCTCGTGCCGCCGCGAAAAGGTCAGCACATGCGCGTGCGTGCGGTCGGCAAAGCCCGCAACGATGGGGTCGTCGGCGTTCAGCACGGCGGTATCATCCGGGGTCTGGTTGTCAAGGATCTTGGCCTTGGCCGCGATATAGCTCTCCATCGAGCCGAAATGATCCAGATGATCGGGCGTGATGTTGCAGATGCCGGCGGCCTTTGCATGAAACTGGACGTTGCCTTCAAGCTGTAAGGCAGCGGTTTCCGCCACGACAATGTCGCCCGGGCAGGTCTCCATCGCATGCGCGGAGATGGCCACGCCGATGTTGCCCAGCACGAACGTGTGCCGGCCGCCGTTCTTGAACAGCTCACCGGTCAGCGCGGTGCAGGTTGTCTTGCCGTTGGTGCCCGTGATGCAGATAAAGTCCGCGTGACTGTAACGGTAGCCAAGCTCGATCTCGGAGATGACCTCGATGCCGCGCCGCCGTGCCTCGACCAGGAACGGCCGCGTCATGGGGATGATGGGGCTTGGGATGACAAGATCCACGCCGTCGAGAAGATCCATCGGGTTCTCACCCAGATGCACCTCGTATGCGATGCCTGCGAGCGAATCAAACAGCCCCTTGATCTCCGGCTGCATGTCGTTGATGATCACGCGGTACCCGTTCTCGTACAGCAGCCGCGCTGCGGCAACGCCGCTCTTGGCCATGCCCACGATCAGGGCGGTTTTCTGTTGCGTCATAATCGATCCCTGCCTTCCTTAAAAAGTAAACAGAAGCACCGCGACCGCGCAAGCAAGCGCCGTTACTATGCTGTACATCGAAACGATCTTGGTCTCCGGCACGCCGCAAAGCTCAAAATGATGGTGCAGCGGCGCCATGCGGAAAATGCGCTTTTTGTTGCGCAGCTTGTAGGAGCCGACCTGCAGGATCACCGAGATGGCCGAGGCCATAAAGCAAAGTCCCATCAGCGGTAGCAGCAGCGCCGTCCGCGAGATGAGCCCGAGCGCCGCGACCGCGCCGCCCAGCGCCATAGAGCCCGTGTCGCCCATGAAAACCTTTGCGGGATAGGTGTTGTGCCGCAAAAACCCGAGACAGCCGCCCGCGACCGCCGCGGCAAACACCGGCATGCCCGTCAGCGCATCCGCCCGCGCCACCAGACCCGCGTCCCTGTCGATGCCCGACATCAGACAGCACAGCAGTACCATCGCACCGGCATAGACCATGGTCACGTTCGCGGCAAGGCCGTCCAGCCCGTCGGTCAGGTTGACCGAATTGACCTCCGCGATGATCACAAACATCGCAAACGGGATATAGAACACACCGAGATCCCACGATCTGCCGGAAACGGGCAGATACAGCGTGGAACCCACCAGCGGGCTCCGGTACAGAAAATAGGCCGCGAGGAACGCCAGCAGAAACTGCGCGATGATCTTCTGATACGCGCGAAGGCCGAGCGAGCGGTGCATCTTGACCTTGATGATATCATCTACAAACCCGACCAGCCCGTAGGCGACCGTCAAAAGCAGCGCGGGCAGCGCCAGCGCCAGCTCGTCCCATGCAAAGACGAGGGTCGAGGCGATGATGGCCAGCACAAACATGACGCCGCCGATCGTCGGCGTACCCTGTTTTTTGAGGTGCGACTGCGGCCCGTCGTCCCGCTCGGTCTGACCAAACTTCAGCTTGCGCAGGGCGGGAATCAGCACCGGTCCCAGCAGCCACGCGACAAGAAAAGCGCCAAGCAGGGCGAACAGGATCTTCTGTAATAATTGCATGTTCCTTTACCGCCCTTCCCGGAGGTACGTTTCGACCTCTTCCTTGTCGTCAAAATGATGCTTGACGCCGCAGATCTCCTGATAATTCTCATGCCCCTTGCCCGCAATGACGATGATGTCATGCGCGCCGGCCTGATCCAGGGCAAAGCGGATGGCGTCGCGCCGGTTCTCGATGACGGCATAGGCGGCGCCGGTCTTTTTCACGCCCGGCTCAATCGCCCGGATGATGGACATCGGGTCCTCCGTGCGCGGGTTGTCGCTTGTGACGACGACAAAATCGCTGTGCTGCCCCGCAATCTCGCCCATGATGGGGCGCTTGAGGGCGTCGCGGTCGCCGCCGCAGCCGAACAGGGTGATCACCCGCCCCTGACGGAAGCCCTGCACGGTGGTCAGCACGTTCAGCAGCGCGTCGGGCGTATGCGCGTAATCGACATAGACGGCGATGTTTCTGTCAAAGGTTTCGCACGGCTGCAGCCGCCCGGCAACGCCGGTGAGCTGCGAAAGGCCGCGCTTGCAGTCCGCAAACGAGAAGCCCGCCTCCTCCATCAGCGCGACCGCGCCCATGGCGTTGTAGACGGTAAACAGGCCGGAGATGCGCAGGCTCAGCGTGCCCTGGCCTGACGGCGTGTGCAGAAGGAACGACACGCCCCGGGTCGTGATCTCGATGCGGGACGCGCGATAATCTGCGTCGCTGTGAATGCCGGCGGTGCGCACCTTGCAGGGCACGCCCTCCATCATGCGCGCGGCATACGGATCGTCCGTGTTGAATATGCCCGTGCGGGCCATGTCGGTAAAGAGCAGTTTCTTCGCCGCCAGATAATTGTCGAAGGTCTTGTGATAATCCAGATGATCCTGCGTGAGGTTTGTAAACAAAGCGGCGTCAAACATCAGGCCGTGAACGCGCTCCTGAACAAGCGCGTGACTGGACACCTCCATGACCGCCAGATCCACGCCCTCGTCCACCATGCGCCGAAGCAGCGCGTACAGATCGACCGATTCGGGCGTTGTGCGGTTGGTTTCCACGATGGCGTCGCCGATGAGGTTATGTATGGTGCCGATAAGCCCGACCTTTTTGCCCGCGGCCTCGGCAATGCTTTTGACCATATAGGTGGTGCTGGTTTTGCCGTTGGTGCCGGTGACGCCGATGAGCGTCAGCGCGCGCTCGGGATGCCCGTAAAAGCAGGCGGCGGCCTCCGCCATGGCGCGGCGCGCGTCGGGCACGACAAGCTGGGGCGCCGAAAGCGGCAGCGCGTGCTCCACGATGAGGGCGGACGCGCCCTTTTCCACCGCTTGGGCTGCAAAGGCATGTCCGTCCGCCGCCGCACCGCGGCAGCAACAGAACAGCGAGCCCGGCTCCACCCGCCGGGAATCATAGTCGATGCGCGTGATTTTTGGATCTGCGCCTGTCAGCGAAGCCCCGAGCTCCGCCGCGATCGTTGACAACAGCATGGTATTTCGTCGTCCCCTCCATCACATTTTGCTCCGCCGCCGGCAGAGAACCCTGCGCCCTGCGGCATCCGGCCGCGGTGCGCACCTTTGAGCATGCCACCCCGCGCGGCGTTTGTCAAGAAGCCCCTGTTATTTGGGCGTATAGGTAAAGGTAACCGTGACTGTAGTACCCACGGCCAGCTCCGTCCCCTCGGGATATTGCACGCCCGTCACCACGCCCGCGCAGGCCGCGCGGTCATAATCCATCACAAGCCCCGCCTTCAAAAGCGCGTCGTAGGCGTTGGCGCGGTTTTTGCCCATGATGTCGGGCATCTTGGTCATGGCAGGCGCAGTTTCCTCCTGCCCTCCGTAGGTCGTCCAGCTCGTATACAGGATGACGCTGCTGCCCGAGACCACCTGCGTGCCCGCCGCGGGGGACTGGCGCACGACGCTGGCGCTCTCCTCACCCTCGACAAACGTGGCGGTCAGGCCAAGATCCTTGAGCGCCTTGTTGGCGTCGGTGACCGTCATGCCGATAAGCGCCGGCACGGTCACGGCCGCGGTATCCTTGTCGGGCGCGACGCCGAAATAGCTCACGGCGTTCATCAGCACCTCCTGCACAAACGGCGCGGCGACGGTGCTGCCGTAGACCTGCGGCACCTCCGGCTCGTCAACGACGATCAGGCAGAGATATTTCGGATCGTCCGCGGGCACAAACCCCACAAACGACGCAATCAGTTTTGTGGACGATACGGTGCCGTCCTCCTCATATTTTTGGGAGGTGCCGGTCTTGCCGCCGACCGAATAGCCGGGGATCTGCGCGTTCTTGCCGCTGCCGTTTTCAACGACAGAGGTCAGGATCTGCCGGACGGTGGCGCTGGTTTGCTCGGAGATGACGCGCCTGACCACCGTTCGCGCGTTCTCCAAGATGACGGTGCCGTCCTTGGCGGTAATGCGCTGGATATAGTAAGGCTGCAACAGCTCGCCGCCGTTGATGGCGGCAAGCACTGCCATCGCCATCTGCATGGGCGTTGCGGAGATGCTCTGCCCAAAGCCGATGCGCGCCAGATCCGCGTCGCGGACATACTTGATGTGGGTGACGGTGCCGCTCGTCTCACCCATCAGGCCGGACGAGGTCGTCGTGCCGAGACCAAAGCCGTAGATATAGCTGTACAGCGCTTCCTTGCCCATGCGCAGCGCCATCGCCATAAAGGCGCAGTTGCAGCTGTTCTCCGCGGCCTGCGTCAAGGTCTGGCCGCCGTGGCCGCCTTTTTTCCAGCAATGGATTTCCTCGCCGCGCACGGTCAGCGCACCGTCGCACTTAAAGGTGTTTTCGAGCGTGATCTGCCCGGAATCCAGCCCCGCCGCGAGCGTGATGACCTTGAACACCGAGCCGGGCTCATAGGTATCGGTAACCACGCGGTTTTTGGACAGCTCCAGCAGCGTTTCGGCGTCGGAGCGCGGGGGGTTGTTGGGGTCATAGGTGGGCCAGGTGCCGACGGCCTTGATCGCGCCCGTATCGACATCGAGCAGCACGCCCATCACATGCTGGGCGTTGTTGACCGTGCCCGCTTCCTCCAAAATGCCCTCAAGGATGCTGTTCATGCCGATGTCGATGGTCAGCTCCACGTCGCCGCCCGCCTCGGCCGCGACATAATATTCCTCGCCGCCGACGATGGGGTTGTTGTCACGGTCGGTCTCGGTGATCTGCTTGCCGTCAACGCCCTTGAGGTAGGAGTTGAAGGTCAGCTCTGTGCCGGTCTGGCCGTTGCCGTCGATGTCGGTAAAGCCGATCACCTGAGAGAGGAGCGCGCCCTCGGGATAGTCCCGCTTGACGTCAGAATAATAGGAAACGCCGCTGCCAAGCTGCTGGCTCGAAAGCTGCGTAACAATCTCCTTATCCACCTGATTCTTGAGCTTGACCTGTTGCTTTTTGACCTTGCAGACCTTGGCGTAGACATTGTCGTAATCCATCTCCAGGATGGTGGAGAGCGTGTAGGCGATACGCTCCCGATCCGCGTCGTCGATGGCCTGCGGATTGATGCAGACCTGATAGGTTGTATAGCTGGTGGCAAGCGTCGTGCCGTTGCAGTCCAAAATATCGCCGCGCTGTGCCTTCAAGGACACGCTGCGCGTCCATTGCGAGGTGGCCTTTTTGGTGTATTCCTCCCCTTTTTGGACGGAAACATAATACAGCCGCGCGATCAGAACCAAAAAGAGCACGCCCATCACGCCGAGCGCGAAGAGGAGCTTGCCGCGCGCGGCAGAGATGCGGGGACGTTTTTTGCCCGGTATGCGTTCCGCCATGGGCTATTCCCCGATATCCCAGATCATGGTGCGTCCCGCGCCGCGGTTGACATCGTTGATCGAGTTGTAGTCGTTCAGAGCGTTCTGTTCCTTCTTCAACTGCGAAATATTCTCCTCATAGGTGGTGATGTCGCTTTCGACCTCCGCAATGTCGCTGGATATGGCCGTCAGCGTGGCCGAGCCGGACAGGCCGATGATCGCCGTTCCCGCCATCAGAAACATGGACAGGATCAGCAGCACCTTGCTCGTCATGGGCAGCGGCTCTTTCCTGACCACGGGGATAGGGGCGGCGTCCGCCTCGGTCGGCTGCGGCTGGACAAGGCGCGCCTGCGGCGTGTCCGCCGAGAGCAGGTCAAAGCCGCCATCCTTGCGGGTTGGCGCATAAACGCGCGTCTTGGCGGCGGTCTTTCCGCCGGCTTCCCTGTCGTATAAATGCTCCATCGAACTGCTCCTTTCCTTGCGCTATTGCATCTTATGCGGGGGAAAGACGTTCTATCGCACGCAGCTTGGCGCACGAGGAACGGCTGTTGTGACAAACTTCCTCTGAAGACGCGGTCAGCGGCTTTCTGGTGAGGATGCGTACCGTGGGCGTTTTGCCGCACACGCATATGGGGGCGGATTTTTCGCAGGTGCACGGGTTTTCCATGCGCCGAAACGCGTTTTTGACGATCCGATCCTCAAGGGAATGGAAGGTCAGCACCGCCATGCGCCCGCCAGGGGCAAGAAGGTCGTGACAGCGGGTCAGCGCCGCGTCCAGACCGTCCAACTCATCGTTGACCGCGATCCGAAGCGCCTGAAAACAGCGTCTGGCCGGATGCTGCGGCTCGTTGCGGAACTTGCCGGGGATCGCGCTTTTGATGATCTCGGCCAGCGCGGTGGTGGTCTCAATCGGCGCCTTTTGCCGCTCGGAGACGATCCGCTCGGCAATGCGGGCGGAAAACCGTTCCTCCCCGTAGGCGAAAAAGATGCGCTTTAGCTCCTCTGCCGAGCAGCCGTTGACCATATCGTAGGCCGAACGCCCGCCGCGCCTGTCCATGCGCATGTCGAGGGGCGCCTCCGCCCGGTACGAAAAGCCGCGCGCCGCGTCGTCCAGCTGATGCGACGACACGCCGAGATCCAGCAGGATCCCGTTCACGCGGGTGATGCCGAGGGGCAAAAGCAGCGCGGGCAGATCAAAAAAATTGCCACGGACCGCAGTAAACCGATCCGAACAGGCGGCAAGACGGCGGCCGGAAGCCGCAATGGCGTCCGCATCCCGATCGACGCCGATCAGACGGCTGCCCGCAGGCAGCGCCGCAAGAACGGCCTCGGCGTGTCCGCCACCACCCAGCGTGCCATCCACAAAGACGCCACCACGCGCGGGTGCAAGCAGCGACAGCACCTCGTCCACCATGATGGGAACGTGATACGCGCCGTCGGCGGTTGGGTTCGTTTCCACCATGCCGGGCTCTCTCCTTTATCAACAGGCAAATTCCACCTATATATATTAGGGATTATACAACACGCTCTTTGCTTTGTCATTATGTAATTGTGACCGAATAGCAACTTTTCTCTGAATACATCCGGACAAAAACGGGGCAACAACGCGGCAGATGTTGCCCAAAGAAAGGGGATGTGGTACAATATTTTCGAGAATCGGGGGAAATGTGCATGCTCAAAAGGCTGTGGAACCGATGGATCTTTCTTGGGCAGGATCGCGCCACCTATCTGGTATATCGGGGCGAGCTGATGCGCCGCAACCTTGGTGTGATTGTGGTCGCCAGCAGTATCGTCGCCGCACTGATGATGGTGACGGCCGTGCTTTTTCATGTCGTTCAGGGCGATCTGCTGCGCGCGGCCGCTTCCCTTGCGGAGGCCGCCTTGCAGGCGTCGATCTGTGTAACGGCGGCCTGGATGCTGCGCCGCAAGCGGGATTTCGGCGTGTGGCCAAACATTCTGGCCGGGGCGATGACGCTGCTGATGTATCTGCCGGCGATCTATCTCGGCACGGTCGGCGCCGAGGGCGATCTTGCGGTGTTGATTGTGGTCTTGTTCCTGCTTGGACAGACCGTCTGCGATCTGCCGCCGCTGGAGAACGTGCTGATGGTGCTGCCGTCGCTCGCGCTGTTTCTGATCCTTAGCTTTCGCTGGAAATCCGCCTACAACGCCTTTTACGACGTCATTCACGCCAGTCTGTCCACGGTTATCGGGCTGGCGCTGTCCTATCGCAAATCCTGCGAGGCCATGGCCGGCATTGTCGCGGCGGAGCAGCTCAAAAAGTCAAACTATGCCCTGTATCATTCCAGCACGACCGATGAGCTGACCGGCCTGCGCAACCGCCGCCAGATGTTTGAGCAGATGGAGCAGACAGATGCGTTCTGCAAGGAAAAAGGGCGTCTGCTTGCGTGTGCGGTGTTGGATATGGACTGTTTTAAGGCTTACAACGATCACTACGGTCATCCGGCGGGCGACCGGCTTTTGCATGCTGCGGGTGCGGCGATGACCGCCTTTGCGGCCGAGACGGGGATGAATCTGTACGTCGGGCGCATCGGCGGGGAGGAGTTTTTGGCCGTCTGGCCGGAGCGCAATGCGGTGCACGCTGAAAAAACGGCGGAGGCGCTTCGTCGCGCGGTGGGGACGCTGCACATAGAGCATGCCGTTTCGGATGCGGAGCGGTATGCCACGATGAGCGCGGGGCTTTGCGTGCTGCCGGCCGGCAACGGGAAAAAGGCCTATCCGATGGCAGATCGGGCGCTGTATCGCGCCAAGGATGCGGGCAAGAACCGGCTGTGCGTATACTGCTATGCGGACGGCACCTTTTCGATACACGGGCGAGCCGGACGGGGCATCACCCCGCCGGGGGAGCATGACAAAGCGCGATAAACAGAGATGCCTCCGTCCCCGTAAAAACGGGGCTGAGACAGCGGAAATTTGCATACAATCAGGATAAAACCAGGAACAGCGTCCGCGGGAAGGGATTCCCTGCGGACGCTGTCTGACGAAAGCCCGCTTGGCGTCTTCGGGGGGATGAAGCCGCTGCGCTGCCTCCGAAAAAAAACCGGCGCCCTGCAAACAATGCAGGACGGCGGCAAAACGCACGATATGATGCAGCCGGCTGCCATTCGCAACGCGTTGCGAGAAGGCCCTATGGCTTTGCGTCGCGGTCTTTCGGCCGTTTTGCCCCGCTGATTTTCTCGGCTTGATGCCGAACACATTCAGTGTATCACACAAGAACGGGTTGTGCAACCGCTTGTGCATATATGTGAGAAAGCGGGACGGATTTGCGCGTCTTGCGCATCCGCGTGCGGCGTGATACGATAAACAGGAATCTTGGCTTGGCGCGGCGGCAAAGGCCGCAGAAGGGAGAAAACCGTGCTGGAGCAGCAGTTTCTGGAGGTATCGGAGCGGGCGGGCAGCTTTATGTTCCGCTCGACCGACTATACCGAATATGCGAACGTGGCGGACTATCGGATTTTGCACAACGACGCCTCCCTGATCCTGTTCGGCGGGTACAACGCCGAGGCGGGCATGACGGAATATCATTATGCCGCAAACGATGCGGAAACGCTGGCGGCGGAGCTGCCGGACGAAGGCAGCTACTACCTGACGTTTGTCCCGGCGTCGTTTGTGCCGGCGCTGGAAAAAAAGGGTCTGTATATCCGCAGCGCGTGGCACGATTATTTTAACCTCGCACTTTCGAACGTGACAGAGCCCGCAGAGCCGCTGTTTCTGACGTCGGACGACAGCTGCGAGATCTCGGATGTTTTTATGAGCTGCCGGGGTCAGAGCCGCGGCTTTACCGGCCAGACGCCGGGATGGGTGCGTGCATGGTTTGCCAGTGACGACCCGCGCTATCCCACCGCGGTTGGCGCCCGGGCGGAGGACGGCACGCTGATGGGCGTGGTGCTGACGGGCGTATACGGCTTTGATTGTGAAAAGGGGCCGGTCGTCTGGATCCGCGAGGTCGGCGTACGGCCCGCGTACCGGCGGCGCGGCGTTGCGGGCAGGCTGATCCGTCAGGCGATGCTCTACGGCAGGGCGCACGGCGCGACACGCGCGTTTCTGGCGGTGGACGAGGACAACACCGGCGCGATCCGGCTGTATGAACAGCTCGGCTTTGTCGCGTCCGAGGGGGACAGCGAGATCAACATGTGCAGATCCGACGGAACGGGGCAGGGGGTATAGGCATGCATACCGTTGCGGTTCTTGGTTTAGGCCAGCGCGGAGCGGGCTATGCCCGCTGGGTTCGGCTGCTTTACGGACGCAGGGCGCAAATCGTCGCCCTGTGCGAGCAGCGGACGGAGCGCCTTTGTTCGCAGGCACACTTTCTCGGGGTGCCGCCGGAGGGATGCTTTACGGACGAGGAGGCGTTCTTTGCGGCGGGACGGCTGGCAGAGGCGGTGTTCATCTGTACGCAGGATCGGGATCATATCCGCCACGCAAAGCGCGCGGTGGAGCTGGGCTATCAGATCCTGCTCGAAAAGCCCGTTTCCGCGTGCGTGGAGGAGATGGAACAGCTTGCAAGCCTTGCGGAGGCGCGCGGGGTAGAGATCGTGGTGTGCCATGTGATGCGGTACATGCAGTTTTTCCACACGCTCCACACGCTGGTTTCAGACGGGGCGTACGGGCGGCTGATCGGTGCGGAGCATACCGAGAACATCGGCTATTTTCATTTTGCGCACAGCTATGTGCGCGGCAACTGGCGGCGGGAGGAGGAGACCACGCCCATGCTGCTGGCCAAGTGCTGCCACGATTTTGATTTTGTGGACTGGCTGATGGGCGGCGGCTGCAAGAGCGTCAGCTCTGTGGGCGCGCTGGCTTATTTTACCCCCGAGCATGCGCCTAAAGGCAGCGCCGCGCGCTGCCGCGACTGCGACAAAGCGGTGCGGGAGCGCTGTCCCTACGACGCCTACCGGCTGTATACCGGACCCGTGGCAGGCGCCACGTTTTTGCGGTTTTTGAGCTATCCGCTCACCGGGCGCGCAGCCTCCGCTCTGCGGGAAAAGCGTGCCGCGCTGGATGCGGGACCTTATGGGCGCTGCGTCTATCGCTGCGACAACGACGTTTGCGACCGGCAGGCGACCCTGCTTAATTACGGCGGCGGACGCACGGCCGAGATTACGGCGACCGCGTTTTCAAAACGATGCTTTCGCCGGGTGATCCTGCACCTCGAGGGGGCGGATATCTTCGGCGAGGACGCAAAAAAGCGCATTGTCATCTCGCCGTTTTTGGGCAAAAAAAAGACAATCCACATCCGCGAATCGCAAAAGGTGCATCTGCTGGGGGATTATGAGATCGTGCGAAGCTTCCTTGACCTGTTGGACGGAAACCCGATGCCGGGGCTGACGCGCATCCGCGACAGCATCGAGAGCCACCGGCTGGTGATGCTCGCCGAGGCCTCGCGCCTGCAGGGCGGCGCGCGCATACCGGCGGAGCGGGGTTAGGGGCACAGAAACGGTCGCAGGGGACGGACGGTGCCGAGATATGATTTGCGCGCAGGCCGAGCGGGGTTAGGGCGTTGTCGGGGCGGAGCGGATCAGCGCCTCCTTTTCGGCGTGCGACAGCTTTTTTATAGCCGCTTCGCGCCGCAGCGCGCAGCTTTTGTCCGGGCAGGCCTCCCGATATACGAGCACGGCCGGGCGCCGGGCGCGCACATATTTGGCGCCGCGGCCGGCGTTGTGCAGAAGCAGCCGCCGCGCAGGGTCAACGGCATATCCCGTATAGAGCGTGCCGTCGGCGCAACGCAGAACATAGACATAATGCGGCCTGTTTTGAGATTCCATATACAATAGGATACCACAGCCGGCCGGGCACGCGCAAAGCATTTTAGGGAAACGGGGAGAACAAGCGTGGAAAAAAGCGTCATGCAGGCACAGCTTATCGGACTGTTGATCCGGCGGGAACGGTGCCGCAGGCACTGGAGCCAGCAGGGGCTTTGCAAGGGCGTCTGCTCGGTGTCGTATCTGTCCAAGATCGAGCGGGGACGGGCTGACGCCGATTACACGGTGCTGATGCTGCTGATGGAAAAGCTGGGGCTTGCCTGGCGGGACGACCCCGATACGCAAAAGGAAGTTGCGGCCGAGCTGGATGCCGCCTATGATGCGGTGCTTGACCTGCGCGAGCGTGACGCCCGTACGGAGTGGCGGCGGGTCGAGGCGGATTTTGAACGGGTGATGGCGGGGCCGTATCTGATAGACGGGCTGGCGCTGCGCTCGTATTTTACCGGCGAAAAGGATTCGATTCTCGATGATCCCGCGCTTTTGCTTTCCCCGCGTCAGATGCTTGTCATCTGTGCGTGGGACGGGCGTCAGGCCGAGCTCCCCGCACGGGTGCCGTGTGCGTTTGCCTGCCTTGTCGCGGGCGAGGCCGCGTATCAAGGGGGAAACTATGCGCTGGCGGTTGAACAGCTCGGACGGGCGTATGATCTGGCCGCAGCGGAGGGACGCGCGTATATCATGCTGCAGGCCGCACTGCTGCTTGGCAACAGCGCCAGCAACCGCATGGAGTACGACCGCATGACGGCGCATTATCGCATGGCGGAGCGGCTGGCGCAGGCGCTGGGGGAAACGGGGTCACTTGAGACCATTCGATACAACATTGCCGCGACCGCGTTGGAGCTGGGAAGAACGGAGCAGGCCTACCGTTATTTTTCCGCGCTGGAGCAGCCGTCGCGGATGCAGCTGCACAAGCTGGCCGTCTGCCTGGAGCGGATGGGACAAACCGGGGAAGCGCTTGCCGCCCTGGAACGGGCCGAACAGGTTGTGGAGGAGGAGCTGCCGGACGCGCTGACACTGCGCATGCTGACGCTGGTGCGCTATCGGCTGACACACCCGGCATATCTTTCCGATCCCGCCTACGGCGCGCAGCTGCTTACCTGTTTTTCCGACCTGCGGCGGGAGCTGCCGAGCGGCTACGCGGGGTTTCATCTGCCGTGGGTGCTCGAGTGGCACCGTGCCAACCGCCAGTACAAGCAGGCGTATGAGCTTTTGCTTGATTTTCCTGCGTATACCCATATAAACATGGATTAGCGGGCAATGCACATAATAATTTTCCCACAACAACCCCGTTGCGCCGTGCTTAGTGCCATGGTAGGATAATGAGCGGGAGGTGGGACATGAAAAAACCATCGCTTTGGACGAAAAATTTTACGCTGGTGACGGCGGCGACGGTGCTGGGCGCGGCCGGCGGGATCGCGGGCGGCTTTGCGCTGTCGTTTCTGGTATATGAACAAACGCAGAGCACGCTTGCCGCGGCGCTTCTGATCGCCATTCAGGTCATCCCCAATTTTCTTTTGCCGCTCATCGCCGCGCCGCTGATGGACCGGCTGCCGCGCAAGCCCTTTTTGGTGGGCGGGGACGCAATCAACGGCCTTTTGTATGTGGCCGCCGGGCTGTATCTGACGTATTATGCGTTTTCCTATGTCGGATATCTGCTGTTCTCGCTGGTGCTCGCATGTCTGTCTGCGTTTGACCAACTCGCCTATAACAGCATCTATCCCAAGCTGATCCCCGCAGGCATGGAGGAGAAGGGCTACACCGTTTCGGGCATGATCTACCCCGTATTGCAGGTGCTGATGCTGCCGACGGCGGCCGTGCTGTATCAGGCGGTGGGGGTGGCGAACATCCTGCTCGGGCAGGCGGCGCTGTCGCTTGTGGCGGCGGCGATCGAGAGCCGGATCCGGGTCGAGGAGCAGCGGCGCATGGACGGAGAGCGGTTCTCCTTCACCCTTTGGTGGAACGACGTAAAGGAGGCCGCACGCTATCTCAAGCGGGAAAAAGGGCTTTTGAACATCTACGGCTACATGGCTTTTACCAACGGCGCGGCCGGCGGCTACGGGCCGATCCTCGTGGCGTTTTTCAGCTCCGCCCCGGGGTTTTCCATCGCCATGTATTCGCTCTTTGCGGTGGCGGAGTTTGCGGGGCGCACGGTAGGCGGCGCGCTGCATTATTTCCGGAAGATCCCGGCGAAAAAACGGTTCGGGTTCGCTTTTGCGGTCTATCAGATCTATGAGACGATGGACGCGATGCTTCTGTGGCTGCCGTATCCGCTGATGCTGGCCAACCGCGCGATATGCGGGTTTCTCGGCATCAACAGCGCGACCATGCGCCAGGCCGCCGTCCAGCGGTATATCAAGGAGGAGTACCGCGCGCGCGTCAACGCGTTCGATTCGATGCTTGGCTCCGCGGCCTATGGGATTCTGGCGGTTTTGATCGGCGCGCTGGGCGAGGTTCTGGATTACCGGCTATGCCTGACGGTCGTCGGCGCCGTGACCGCGGGCGTGTGCTGGCTGACGATGTGGCGCGGGCGCAAGGCGGTTGCCGCCATATATAATAGGGACGAGGAGCCGGACGCGCCGGCGGACGCGCCGCCGGAGCTGCAAGAAGCGTCGCAGCCATGATTATAAGAAAACACGCGCAGGCAGCAATGCCCGCGCGTTTTTTGTTGATAGCCTT
Organism: uncultured Oscillospiraceae bacterium; assembly: GCA_964474405.1. Classification (GTDB taxonomy): domain Bacteria; phylum Bacillota; class Clostridia; order Christensenellales; family CAG-138; genus CAYYUV01. Next base: position 7,213 of record CAYYUV010000014.1, on the reverse strand, counting down.
TTGTTTTGACGGGCCGCCCTTGGCCGTCAGCCAAGCAGCGCGCTGTCGTTGGAGAACGAATCGCCGCTGACCGTTTCGAACATTTGCAGCAGCGCGGGCACGGTCAGGGCGCGCTTTTCTTCGCCGCGGATGTCGAGGATGATCCTGCCCGCGTAGAACATGATCAGCCGGTCGCCGTAGGCGATGGCGTCCGCCATGTTGTGGGTGACCATCATGGTGCAGAGCGCATGCGCGCGCACGATCCGGTCGGTGATATCCAGCACCTTTTTGGCCGTGCGCGGGTCGAGGGCGGCGGTATGCTCGTCAAGCAGCAGCAGCCGCGGCTTTTTGAGCGTGGCCATCACCAGCGTGATCGCCTGCCTTTGCCCGCCGGAGAGCAGCCCGACCTTGGTGGTCAGACGCTCCTCAAGGCCGAGATCCAGCTCACGCAGCTTTTCCGTAAACAGGGCGCGCTCCTGCTTTTTTACGCCCCAGCGCAGCGTGCGCCGCTCGCCGCGGTGCAGCGCGAGGGCCAGGTTCTCCTCGATGCCCATATCGCCCGCGGTGCCCATCATCGGGTCCTGAAACACGCGGCCGAGACAGGCGGCGCGCCGGTGCTCCTTCTGATGCGTCAAATCGATGCCGTCCAGCACGATGCTGCCCCGATCAGGCGGATATACGCCCGCGACGCAGTTGAGCATGGTCGATTTTCCGGCGCCGTTGCCGCCGATAACGGTCACAAACTCGCCGTCCGCCAGCGTCAGATCCACCCCGTCGAGGGCGACGCGCTCGTTGACGGTGCCTGCGTTGAATATCTTTGACACATTTCGTACCTCCAGCATTATCGGACCCTCCTTGCGGCGTTTTTGATCGGGCGGGCGAACCGGGCGCGCAGCCCCGGCAGCACGAGACAGACCGTGACGGTGGCGGCGGTGAAGAGCTTGAGATCGTTGGCGGGCATGCCGAGCTTCAAAACGAGCGCGATGATCACGCGGTAGACGATCGCGCCCAGCACGACCGACAGCAGCCGCAAAAAGAAATTGCGCTTGCCGAACAGCACTTCGCCGATGATAACGGATGCAAGGCCGATGACGATCGCGCCCGTGCCCATCTGGATGTCGGCAAAGCACTGATACTGCGCGATGAGCGCGCCCGACAGCGCGACCAGCGCGTTGGAGAGCATCAGCCCGAGGATACGCGTGCCGTCCGTGCTGACGCCCAGCGCACGCACCATCCGCTCGTTGTCACCGGTGGCGCGGACGGCGCTGCCCAGCTCTGTGCCAAAGAACCAGTACAGCAGACCGGTCACGGCCAGGCAAAGCACGGCCGCAAACACGATCACCGCGGCGTTTTTGGAAAGCCCCCAGTCCTCCAGAAACGAAAAGACCGTACGGACGCGCAGAAGCGACAGGTTTGCCTTGCCCATGATGCGCAGATTGACCGAATACAGCGCGATCATGGTCAGAATGCCCGACAAAAGCGCGGGGATGCGGAGCTTGGTATACAAAAGCCCCGTGACAGCCCCCGCAGTCAGACCCGCAAAGAGCGCTGCGGCCGTGCTAAAAAAGGGGTTGCCGCCCGCCGTGATGAGGGAGGCGGCGACCGCGCCACCCGTCGTGATGGTTCCCTCCACGGTCAGATCCGCGACGTCCAGCACCCGGTAGGTGCAGTATACGCCGATGGCCATAATCGCCCAAAGAAGCCCGAGCGCCAGTGCGCCCAACAGTACCTGTATCATGTCAGAATCGGTTCCTTTCCCACGGACGGCTTACGCCGCCGGATCGATGAGATATTCGGCCAGATCGGCCGGGATTTCGATGCCAAGCTCGCTGGCCACTTCACGGTTGACCGACGGGGTGAAGCCCGCCGCAAATTCCACCGGCATGGAGGCAATCTCGGCCTCGCCGTTTAAGATGCGGATGGCCATCAGGCCCGTCTGGTAGCCCAGTTCGTAGTAGTCGATGCCGAGGGACGCAAGGCCGCCGTTTAACACCATGTTGCTCTCGCCGCAGATGACGGGGGTCTTGGTCACGACGGTCACGCTGTGCACGACCGGCATGGCGGAGGCCACGGTGTTGTCCGTCGGGATGTAGATGGCGTCGCACTGACCGGCCAGCTGCTGCACGGCCTGCTGCACGTCGTTGGAATTGTTGACGGTGATCTCCGTGAAGGCAAGTCCCATCGCCTCGATGGCCGCCTTGGCTATGCCTGCCTGCAGGACGGAGTTGTCCTCGCTTGAGGTGTAAAGAAGGCCGATCGTCTTTGCATCCGGAACGAGTTTGACGATCAGGTCGATCTGCTCCTTGATGGGGTTCATGTCGCTGGTGCCGGATACGTTGCCGCCAGGGACCTCGTTGGAATTGACGAGCTTTGTGGAGACATAATCGGTCACCGCGGTGCCGAGGATCGGGATTTCGGTGGTTTTTCCGGCCATCGCCTGTGCGGCGCCCGTGCCGGCGCAGAGAACCAGATCCACCTTGTCGCTGACAAACTGATCGGCGATGGTGGAAAGGTTGTTGGTGTCGCCCTGCGCGTTCTCAAGGTCGATATTGACGGTTTCGCCGTCCACATAACCGTTGTCGGCGAGCGCGGCGATAAAGCCTTCGGTCGCGGCGTCCAGCGCGGCATGCTGAACCGGCTGCAAAATGCCGACGGTGGGGATCTTGGCCTCGTCCGCTTTGTTGGCGGAGCAGCCGCAAAGCGCGATAAGGGCGAGCGCAAGCGCGGTCAGTGCAGCAAGAAATTTCTTCGTCATGGATAGGTTCCTCCTTCAAGTTGTGCGTGTCATATTTTGGTTTACGGGATAAAAAAAGCCCTCCGCCGGTCAAAAAACCGGTCAGAGGGCGAAAATTATCGCGGTACCACCTCATCTTCTCCGTCCCGAAAAAATCGGATACGGACTCAACGAACGACCATCATCGTTCTTCCGCTGTAACGGTCGGACTCCGGCGCAGCCTACTTGGGTCTTGCCCTTTGAGTGCGCGACTACCGAAATGAATTCGCATCGTCATGACCCTTGCTTTCTTGCACCAACCGAAAGCTCTCTGTGGGATGGGATTCTGGCGATGGTACTGGTTCTCGGTCACCGTCGTTGGCTATTCCCGTTCTGTGCGCAACTGCTCGGGATGTATTCGCCAGTCCTGCGCCCGCTTCCTTGCACCAGCCGGAAGCTCTCTGAAAGGGTACGCGTTGTTAGGCTACTTCTTCCCGGTCATCGTTGTTATTGCGGCTATTCTAACGCGCCCCGCCGTCCGTGTCAAGCAAATCATATACGATTTACACAGATTTCTCATTCGCCTCCAAAAATTGCCGCCGCGGATGGGACGTGGCCTTGCTTGCGGCATCCCGGGCGGGGAAGGGCAAGCGTGGAGAGAGGGCGGACGGCGGGGAACAGCAAGCGTGGAGAGAGGGCGGACGGCGGGAAAGGGGAAAGGGGAAAAGGTGGCAAGGGGAGCATGGACGCGGGATAAAGGTCAAGCGGGGCAGGGAACGCGCGTCAAGCGGCCGAAATGGCGGTTTTCGGTTACAATGCAACACATAAAATCACATGCGCATGTGCAGATCGGAGGAGGTCGGCGACAGAGAAAAGCAGACAAAAAATTACAATGTAACGATATATAAAACTGGTATAATAAAACGTCAAATAATGGAAGTTTATTCACGATTGGTTCATTGACACAATTTATTATGAGCAGTAAACTAAAATAGTATCGATAACATTGCAATATTGTTGATAACTGCACCATTATGCGTATAGTTATGGAAAGATATGGCAATCGGGGTCGAATCAGAGGGGGGTGTTGCGGCGCCAAGGCGCCGTGACCAGGGGCATAAATGCCGAAAGCGGGAAAGAAAATCGTCATATGGGTCATTGCGCTGGCGGCGATTTTGCTCGCGGCCGTGCTGTATTACAGCTTTGACCGCAGCAGTAACGCCGGCACGGCGTTCCTTTCCGACGGCTATCTTCTGGAGGTCGGCGAGGACGACACGGTGCAGCGCGTCTATTTTGCCGCAGGCGACACCTACCGTGCGCGCTACCCGGAGGGCTACCGCTTCTCCGATGTGCAGGGCACCGCGACCGACGCGGAGGCCGCTACCTTCCTAACATTATAATAACGACGCCGTCGGTGCGTTTTCCGACGGCATTGTGATCGATCTCGACACGCTCGGACAAAGCGGCTTTACGCCGTATTACCGCCTTGGCGCGGGTTCGGTGCTGCTCCGCGCGGCGGACGGCGCCTACGAGGTGACGGGGTCCTCCGGCACGGTGCCCATAGGCGCCGCGCTTTATAAGCTTTCCGACACACGGTATCTGATCGGCTCCGACCGGCTGACGCTGCAGCTTTCGGCGGGGAACACCGTCGAGGCCGAGGGGTATGTCGAGGTCACCTATATCGATTCATCTGTGATCCGACTGGTAAGCGCGGACGGGGTCTACTATACCGTCGCTTCCGACGCGGAGGTTGTCACGCCGTCCGGCGTCCGCTGCTGTCTTGCGGACAAGCGCGTGCGCGACAGCGCGGACAACGTCCTGTTCAAGATGTCCGAGGTTCTTTTGGATGCCGACGCTGCCATTGAGGTGCTGCCGGGCGAGGACGTCGAATGGGTCGTGCCGCGCTTTGACATCACCACCGTGGACGGCGACGACGGCAAATCCGGCGACGACGGCATTGAGGGCGAGCAGGGCGCGGAGGGCGTATCCGGCGCGGACGGAACCGAGGGCACGTCCGGCACGTCCGGCACGTCGGGCGCATCCGGCGCATCCGGCTCCGCGGGCGCAACCGGCGGCACGGCCGGCTCCAGCGGCGAGGAGGGCATTGTCATGCCCGATTTCCTTCTGACAGATTTTTCGGTCGGCGATACGGGCTTTACGGGCGAGCTGACCGTGACTGACGGCGACGACCTTTTGCGCGACGACGACAGCTATAACAGCATCTATGTCGTGGAGCTTGCGACCGGCCGTGAGACGCTGGTGGAATCCACGTTCCGCAGCGCGACCGACACCTTCTCCTTCCTCTCGGCGGTCAACGGCACGATTGAGCTTTCCGGGCTCAAGACCGATACGCGCTACCGGCTGGTGGTGCGCTCCTCCTATGAGGCCAATGGCGTCACGTTCCAGCGCGTGTTCGTCAGCAAGGAGTTTTCGACCGACTCGATGGGGCTGGAGCTCAAAAACGCCTATGCGACCCAGATCAGCGGCACGGTGCGCCTGATCAAGAAGGATTATTCGTCCGCCGAGGGTGCGCGGCTGGTGCTGTATCTCAAGAGCGCGTTTGTATCCTCCGCGTCGGAGGAGGAACGGCTGGCAGCCGTTGATCTGGATCGGACGGATCTGCTTTTGTCCGGCAAGGACATCACCTTTGACTCGCTGAACGTCGGCGCGGATCTGACGCCGAACACCGAGTATGTGGTGGTTCTCAAGGCGCGCGACAGCAGCGGCGGATACGTCACGAGCGAGTCGCTGCTCACGTTTACGACGCTCAAGGCGCTGCCCGAGATCGAGGCGCCCGTGGTCGTGACCGATCAGAGAAACAGCGTGTTCACCCTGACGCCCAAAATCGTCAGCGATCTACACGGCAGCATCGAAAAATACACCTACGAGATCTACAACGCCCTGACCGGCGACTATATCAAGAGCGTGACAACCACCTCATCCGAGCCGTATACGCTTACCATCGACGGCTATCAGATCGAGCGCGACGTGTTCTACAAGGCGCGCGTCCGCGTGGCGTGCAACGACAACGAAAAGATTGTGGAGCTGACCAGCGGGTTCTCCAACGAGTTTGTCATGCGCGGCACGGGCTATCCCTACGTCTCCTTCAGCTATGAGACGACGTATGTGGACGCTGCCGGCACGGAGCGGCCGCTGGCGCCAAACGAGCTGTCCAGCTTCTCCCGCGTCAACGGCACGCTGTACATCGGCTTTAACGGCGCCGCCATCACCATCGGCAACGGGGCGGAGCAGGGCTTAAACCCGCTGAAGGTCGCCATTACCAGCCTTGAGGATTACCGCGAGACGCGCTTCTACTATCTGGATGGCACCGACCTCAATATCGATCAATACAACAACAAGTTTTTGGAGATTCCGATCGTCCGCAACGGGCTGAAGGCGGATGCAAGCTATCTCATCAGCGTATACGGAACGGTCGATCTCGGCGACGGCAGGGGCGCGCAGGATAATTTCCTGATCGGCAACTGCGTGTTCCAGACCGCCGATGTGCCCGAGCTTCAGGCGCGCTGGTCGCAGCCGACCGAGTCGAACACCGCGCTCGCGGTGTACTTTGCGCTCGAGCCCACGGCGGACACCGCCTATGCCGACGCCGCGCTCGCGGCGGATACGCTCACACGGCTGACCTTCTCGCTCTACGCGGGCTCGGCCACGGGCGGCAACCTGATCGCCACGCGCAACTATGTGGACGGCGACACGGCGTACTTTGCAAGTACGATCGGCGACGCCACCTTTGACTCCCCGAGCGGGCTTCTGATCACTGAGAATTTCTTCCAGGTTGACGCGTCGCAGCTGCCCGCAAACGTTACCGTGACGGTCACGGACGGGGTGGACTATACCTACACCGCCAGCGGCAGCCAGCCCGCTGCCGAAGCGGATCACAACGCAACCACAAGCCGGTATGTCAACAGCATCCCGATCCACAACAACAGCATCGCCATCAATAAATCCAACACGCCGCCGCCCATTCCCGAGACGCAGGCGCTGACGGTGCTGCCGATCTATAACGCCAACGCAACCGATTTTGGCCTGCTTTACAACAACAGCCTCAAGGCCGATACCGTCGTGGGATACAAGCTCACCGCCAACTATCAAAACGATCAGGCGCTGACGCGTGATATCACCTATTATGTCTATGAAAACAAGCGCTTTACCGACTGGAAGATGACCGGCACGCAGGAGAATCCGGCGCGGCCCGGCGTCAATACGGGGCTTTCCGAATCCAGCGGTTATATCGCGCAGACGACGGTTTCCGGCATCACCGGCGCGGATCTGTCCGGGTCGTATGCGATCGTCGTTCTGGCGGGCACGGGGCTTTCCGAATCGATTGCGGCCAATGTGCCGTCCAACTACATCCTGCTGGAGGGCGCGTTTACCGAAACGCATGCCGATGTATACAGCCCATACGGCACGGGCCTTAGCTGGGGGCGCGGCTGGCAGTACTTCTTTGCCTATGACGCGATGATCAGCCTCAACAACACCGCCACGACCAACCACCAGTTCCCC
>CAYYUV010000013.1:0-40240 GCA_964474405.1 uncultured Oscillospiraceae bacterium | reverse complement strand
CATATCGGTTGCTATGCACCGAGTATCCGCCAAGCGCCACCTGACGCTCCGTTGCGTGGGAGCTGTTTCCCCGGGCGCTGCGTCCGGCGCGGCTAATTTGGGACGTGATCCGAAAGACGTTGGATATCTGCCGGTAAATGATCAGTTTTCTTGCTTGACGATCCCCGCGGGCAGCCGAATAATGGAACAAAAGGAGGCTGTCTATGCTTGTTAATCTGAACGAAGTTTTATATCCCGCGAAGGAAGGGCGGTATGCCGTTGGATTGTTCAACGCGGTCAATCTGGAGCAGGCCAAGGGGATCATAGCCGCAGCCCACGCGCTGCGCGCGCCAGTGATCTTCGGAACGGCGGAGGTGTTCCTTGGCATTACGTCTCTGGAGGAAACGGCGGACATGCTGATCCCCATGGCCCGGCGCGCATCCGTCCCCGTCGTTGTCCATTTTGATCACGGACTGACCTATGAAGCCTGCGTGCGCGCGCTGCAGCTCGGTTTTTCATCCGTTATGTATGACTGCTCGGCGGACGCATATCCGGAGAATGTGCGAAAAGTCACGGAGATCGTTCGCATAGCGCACGCCATGGGCGCCTCGGTGGAGGGTGAATTGGGGCATGTCGGCAACGGCAGTGAGACCGATCCCTCGGCCTTCTACACCCAGCCGGAGTTGGCGTCGGACTTTGTAAACAGCACGGGCGTGGACGCGCTGGCGATCGCCGCAGGTACCGCGCACGGGGACTATAAGCTGCCGCCCAAGCTGGATTTTGCACGCATTGAAACCATTGCAAAGGCGGTGCGCGTGCCGCTGGTGCTGCATGGGGGCAGCGGCCTGTCCGACGCGGATTTTGCGCGGGCGATCGCCAGCGGAATCAGCAAGGTCAATGTCTTTACCGATCTGGACCGTGCGGCCGCTTTGGGCGCGCAGGAGGCGCTTTTGCAGGGAAAGGACAAGATGACGGCCGTGATCCCCTATCAGGTTGCCGCCGTCAAGGCAGCGGTAGAAGAAAAAATCCGCCTGTTCAACGGCAAATAGCGAATATGCAAAAAAGCGGCGCTCATGCGCCGCTTTTTTTAATGCTTATTCGTGCAGGCGATCCAGTCTGCGATTGCGGAAATAGACAGCGATGCCAACGCTGATCATCATCAGATTCAGAACATAGAAAAACCAGACGTAGAACGGCGTAGGCACCCCCGCCTGCGCCTTTAAGACCTTGCTGGCGATCCCAAACAGGTAGCCAACCCAAATCAGGCAATAGAACAGCAAACTGCTGCCTTTGGTGCTGCGTGCCCTCCACGCCCTTGCAATGTTGACCGGCCAGGAAACGCCGAAGCAGATCACCATAAAAACTTCCAGCAAATTATCCACAGGACCCCCCCTTTTTTTCTTATGCGTCAGTTCCGGGGTCTTCACCCGGGTTTTGCATGCGCCGTGCGATTTTTGCAGGCATAATGTCCGCTTCGGTTACGTCGGCAAACGGATACATCGGCATGGGCAGGTTCAAATACGGCAGGCGGGTCAGCTCCGCGCAGGCGGCGCCCATGGTGTCCGCGTTATAGATTGCGGACGCAATCGGCGTATACGGCGCACGGAAGGAGGTGCACGCCTTGATCACAACCAGATCGCAAAGCGACGGTTCGATCCCGAACCCACGGTAGAACTGCGGATCACCGATCCTGCTGGCATGCTCCGTGATGAGGATTCGCAGTTTTCCCGCGCGGAGAACCGCCGTCTTGTCCATCACGCAAACGCTGCCGCGCGCGGCGGGGCCTTCGAGGACGAAGCTGCCCTCATGCAGGCTCTGCACATGCGCCGTCACCGTCACAGGGCTTGAGAGCGCGGGCGCCAGCGTCGCCCCGAGCGAAACGGTCAGCTCTGCGCCGACGCCTTTTGCAAACGCCTGTTCCACCGCGGGACGGTCATTGATCGGAAATGCGGCGGACAGTCTGTCCTGATGCGGCAGCAGACGCCTTAGCACCTCCGCGCTGTCGCACGTCGCGCCCGCATTGGGCGAATCAGCCGAATCTACCAAAACAACGGGCTTTCCGGTGCGGTTTTGCAGCCCTTTTTGGATCACGTCATCCACCGCGTCATGCTGCCGCTTGAGCGCCCCACGCAAAGAAAATGCGCGTGCGGCCAGTTCGTTGGCATACTTTAGCGCGGTGGCGTCATCCGCAGCAACCGTTACCACAGCGGAACGGATCTCCGCGACATCCAGCCAAGGCTGCACCAGAAAGACGGAAAAATCGTACAGTCTGCCATCCGTCACCAGCCCGTGCGCATAGGACATCAGATCCTTCAGCGCGCCTTCGTTGGTGGCGTAATCGCTCGCGGACGCCATGACGGGCAACGCTGCATACGCAAGGACGCGCCGCTGTCCGTGCATTTGCGCCAGTGCGGTCTTTGCGACCCGATAGCCGGTCTGTCTCAGATCCAAATGCGGATACGTCTGAAACCCGGCGATATAATCCGCGCAGCGCACAATCTTTTCGGTAACATTTGCATGCAGATCCAGCGACACGGCGATGACCGTCCGGCAGCCCACGCAATCGCGAACCGCCTCGAGAATATCGCCGCAGGCATCCTGCGACCGCTCGGTCAGCGTTGCGCCGTGCAGGGAAAGAAACACGCCGTCCAAAGGCGCCTGCTCGCCAATGAGGCGCAGCGTCTCATCCAAAAAGGCATCGACCACTCGCTGCTCCACCGGGCCGCCGCTGCCGGCGCGCATGGAAACGCAGGGAACGGCTTCGTCCCCGCATTCCTGTATCGCATCCAGCATGCCGCCCAACGCGGCGCGTTCGCCGGCTGCCCCGCAAAGCAGACGGTCCCCGCGCACAATATCCGCCCGTTCGAACGCCTCAAGGGACGTAAGAATGGGGTTGAAGCTGTTGGATTCCTGTTTGAACTCACCAAGCAATATGCGCATAGCTATTCCTCCAGCCTTCCAAGAATTCGGAACGCGCCTGCCATCTCCGCGGTTACGTCCAGATAGGCGCGATACATTCGTTCATATTTTTCCGACGCTTCCTGCTCCGGCAGATAGACATGCTCGACCCGGGCACACCGCCGCGCGTCAGCAAACCCCGAAAACACACCCATGCCGATCAGCGCACAGCAGGCCACGCCCGCAGCGCCCGCATGCTGCGTATGGGCGACGGTCTCGACAGGCACCTGCATAACATCCGCCAGCATCTGCATCCATTGCGCGCTCTTTGCGCCGCCGCCGACTGCGCGCAGCGCGGTGCAGGGATGGCCGTAACGCTGCTCCACCGCTTCTCGCCGCCAGCGCAGCATGTACAGGCAGGCCTCACGCATCGCATGCACAAAATGCCGTCTGTCATGGCGATACGTCACATTGAGAAACATGGCGTAAGCCTCCTCCGGCACGGGCGGCCGTTCCCCGTACAGCCAGTTGGTCGCCAGCAAGCGGTCGGAGCCTGCGGGGATATCCGCAAGATCGGTCTCCAAATAGGGATAGACCCCGTCGCCAAGCGTCCGCCGTTCCTCCGCATAGAAGCGGGCGATCGCCCAATCGATGGCGGAGCATGCGGCGTTGATGCCGTTGATGGACACATCCGCCTCCCGGCAAAACGGCGCAGCAAGCACCGGATGCACGCGGGCGGCGACCGGTGTGATCTGACCGAACCAGCCGGAGGTGCCCAGATATATGTGTGAATCGCCCACGCAGGTCGCCCCTGCGCCCACGGGGATGGCCATGACATCCGTGCATCCGCCGTAGACCGGCGTGCCCTTGGAAACACCAAGGCAGGCAACGGCAGCAGACGTGACCTGCCCCACCAGATCCGTACAATCGGTAATCGGCGGGAACAGGGCGGCGTCTATGCCGCAGTATTGCAGATACGCATCATAGAACGCCTGAGTTCTCCCGTCGAATGACCGCGTGTAATGATTGGCCAGATCGGCCGATATCTCGCCGGTCGCCTTCCATTTGAGAAAGGCGTTAAAATCCAGAATGTGCGCGGCCTCGGCAAACACATCCGGCCTGTTCTGTTTGAGCCAATAGAGCTTGGACCAATAATCCTTGTGATGAAAGATATTCTCGCCAAATCGGGCATTGAGCGCCTCGGCCTGAGCATGCGCACGGCCATCCAGCCAGAGCATGCTCGGGCACAGCACACGCCCGTCCTTGCTGATGGGGATGATCCCCTTCCAGATGGTGCCGAAAACGATCGCGGCAATGTCCTCCGCACGGACGCCGGATTGCGCCAGCAGCCGCTGCATCAGCACGCAGGCAGTGTCCCAGTATACGCCGGGATCCATCTCCGCCCAACCAAGCTGCGGCGTGCAAAAAGAATAGGAACCGGAGGAGACGTGTCGCACGTTCCCCTCCAGGTTCACAAATGCAAGTTTTGCGCCGCTGGTGCCAAAGTCGTATGCGGCGACCAGTTTTTCATGTGTCATAGCGATGTTGCTTACAGCCCGACATACTGATACATCGTCTCGCAGACGCTGGACATGTCGGCATACTTATCCTGATCCTTGTGCTCCTTCAGCGTGACACGGCACAGGTCGATCGCGCCGTCCAGCAGAAAGCCCGGCACGCCCAGCTCGTCGCAGAGCTTTTTCATGTAGGTCAGATCCTTCAGCCCAAGCTCCAGCGCGAACGCGGGCTTAAACTCCCGCTTGATATACTTTTGACTATACACCTCGAAGAACCAGTTAGCAAAGAATTCCGTGTTCAGCACCTCGTACATCTTTTCAACCGTGATGCCTTCCTTTGCCATAACGGGATAGATCTGCGCGTACATGATCGCCTGTACCAGCCCTGCCCAGTTCTGTGCGAGCTTGATCAGATGACCGTTTCCGCTCGGTCCCACATATTCGTGCTTGCCCGAATAGCTGGCAAACATGTCGTCATACGCCCGAACCACATCCTCGTCGCCGCCGATCGCCGTGGGCAGCGTGCCGTCCCACGCCTGTGCGGGGCCTGCCAGCAGCGGCGCATCGATCAGGTTGCCGCCACCCTCCACCATGCGCTGATGCAGCTTGCGCGTGGAACCCGGATAGCTGGTGGAAATATCGACGACGAGCTTGTCCTTCACGCCCAGCGCGAAGAACCCTTCCATCACCTTTTCCACCACGTTGGAGTTGGGCAGGGACAAAAAGATGACGTCGCTGCGGGTGAAAACCTCCTCAGCAGACGAGGCAAGGTATGCAACATCACGGAATCTCTCCATGGATCCCGCATTTGCGTCAAACACGCTGACATCGTTTCCTGCCTCAATCAGATTATGGCAGATACCGCAGCCCATCCGTCCGACACCGACACACCCGATTTTCCGTTTCATAACTAAGCGCTCCTTCTTTCTATGTTTTTCCGTATTGTCCGACATGCTCCACAGGTGTCTCAGCCGTACCGCACCTTAGGATCGATCACCGCATACATGATGTCCGAAATCAGGTATACGGCCATAACAATCGTCGCAAACACCATGATCCCGCACTGCACCAGCGGATAATCGCGCTCCAGCACGGCCTCCAACAGAACCATCCCGACGCCCGGATACGAGAACACCTTTTCGGTAACGATTGCACCGCCCATCAAAAACGCGATCTGCATGGAAATGGTCGAAAAGATCGGTCCCAGCGCATTGCGAAGCGCATGGACAAACATGATGCGCGGCGTCGAGCAGCCCTTGACGCGGGCCAGCATGATATAATCCTCATTCATCACCTCGAGCATGCTCGATCGCAGAAACCTCGTTGTCTGCGCGGCCAGGCTTGCACCCAGCGTGATGACAGGCAGCGCGAGATGACGAAGATACTCGCCCATCCCGCCGACGCTGAGCGCGGTATACCCGCCCGCGGGCAGGATGCGCCAGACCACGGCGAACAGGATCAGCGTCAGGATTCCCAGCCAGAATCCCGGTATCGAAATAAACAGCATGGCGGTGACCGAGATGGTCAGATCCGCCCCTTTATTGTTTTTCACCGCGGCAATAATGCCCAGTGGAATTGCCAAAATAATCGAGAGAAGCACGGACGTGATACATAGCGTGAACGTGCGCGGGATGCGCTCGGCAATCGTGTCCAACACCGGTTTTTTGTCCATCAGGGAGTTACCCCAGTCGCCGCGAAAGATGCCTGTAAGCCAATCCCAGTACGCAGCCGTGATGGGTTTGTTGAGACCCAGGGTTTCCCGTAACGCCGCAACGCTTTCCGGCGTGCCCGTATCGCCTAAAATGACCAGTGCCGGATCACCCGGGATCAATCGGATGATGCTGAACACCAGAAAGGATAGCAGGATCAGCGTGGGAACCAGTATGAGCAGCCTGCGGCCGATAAACTTGAGCATAGTACGCTCCTTCCGGAAGCTCCGTTTTCATGACGGTCCTCCCACGCCTTTACGGCGTGGGAGGATGCCGTGTGACAGCCCGCGATCGGGCGTGGCGCCTTTGTTACTTGTTGATATCGACCTTGTTCCACTTGTAGCGTGCCGGGAACATGATCAGGCCGCTGACATAGTCCGCGCAGACGGCGGTACGGTTTTCATTGAGGATATAGGCAACCGGGCCGTTCCCCAGCAGATCGCCAAGCGCTTCGCTGTACAGCGCCTTGCGCTTTGCCGTATCGTTGGTGGTGCGTGCCTCGACCATCTTGGCCTCGGCCTCTGCATTGCTATATCCCAGATGGTTGGTCTCTACCGCAAACTGTTCGAACATGGTCGGATCGGGATCGGTCGGTGTGACATAGCCGCAGATGGCGAGGTCATAGTTGCCGGACAGCCAGGGCTCGGAGAACGACGCATATTCAGAGGTGGAGATTTCGCACTTGATGCCGATCTGCTGCAGGCAATATGCCAGCGTCTCGGCCATTGCGCTCTCGGTCGCCGTGCTCGGCGCGATCAGCGAGCAGGTGAAGCCGTCGGGATACGCGGACGCAGCCATGTATTCCTTCGCTTTTTCAAGGTCAAACCCGTACTCCCAGTTGGTATCATAGAATACGGAGCTCTTGTTCAGCGCCAGCCAGGAGGGTTCGCCGTTGCCGGCCAGGCAGGTCTCGACAAACAGGTCGCGATCGATGGCATACTTGATGGCCATGCCGACGTTCGGATCCGCCAGGGCGGGATTGTGTGCGACGTTCCAATCGCAATAGTAGGAGCCGTAGGGCGCGCTGAACGTGTAGAAGCCCTCGGTGTTTGAGAAGGTCGTGATGTCGGTTCCGGCGATCCAGTACAGGATGTCGGCTTCACCGGCCAGCAGCGCGGTCTTTGCGGCGTTCGCATCGCCGTAGAATTTGATGGTGATGGTGTCGAGCTTGATCGAATCGGCATCCCAGTACTGGTCAAACTTCTCAAACTTGACATACTGATCGGCCGCCCACTCGACGAACTTGAACGCGCCGCAGCCGACAGGCGCGGTCGCCTGCTGCTCGGCGGTGGTACCCTTCTTATAGATGGGCACCCAGGTCAGCGTGTCCAGCAGGGGCGCATAGATCTCAGAAAGATGGATGACGCCCTCGGTCTGGCTGATCTCCTCGACGCTGGAAATGCAGGCAAGGCTGGTTCCCCATCTGGACGCCACAGTCGGATTCTGAATGTATTCACACAGGGTGAATGCAACGTCTGCAACGGTGACGGGACTGCTGTCATGGAAATAGGCCTCTCTAAGCGTAAAGGCCATGTCCGTTTCGGTCGTCCACTCATACTTCTCGACCAGCGAGCCTACCACGTTTTCGCCCGCATCATCCAGCACGAACAGGAAGTCGTTGCACGGATCTGCCGCCCAAAGGATCACGTAGGGACGACCGATGGCGTAATCCAGATTGGTGGGTTCCTGATCAAAGGCAACGACCAGATCCTTGGTCGCGGCCGGCTCGGCCACTGCCGCTTCTCCATCTGCCGGAGCCGCATCTGCCGGGGCAGCTGCTTCCCCCTCCGTCGCAGGGGCGGTGGAAGGTGCGCAGGCGATGAGGCTGAGCGCGAACACGACGCACAGCAGCATAGCAAGCAATTTCTGCTTCTTCATAAGTATTCTCCTCCTTCTTTGATGTTCCTGCGGGGTATCCCCGCAAAAATCCTGTTTAATTGATCTCCTCGACACGGTGGCAGGCCACGCTGCGGCCATCCGAAAGCGGGCGCAGCAGGGGCTGTTCTGTCCGGCAGCGCTCGTTGGCATACGGGCACCGGGTGCAGAGGGCGCAGCCGGCGGTAACGTGTACGCTGCTGGAGATATCCCCAGCCAGTCGATGCTGCTGCTTTCGCGCACCGCTCTTCGAAGGAATCGCCTCCAGCAGCGCTTTGGAATACGGATGGTACGGGTTGCGAAAGACCTGCCGCGTAACGCCCGTTTCCACCACACGGCCAAGATACATGATGACGGTACGGTCGGAGATATAGTTCACCACGCTCAGATCGTGCGACACGAACAGCATGGTCAGATGAAACGCCTGCTTGAGTTCCATCATCAGATCCAGAATCTGGCATTGGATGGAAACATCCAGCGCGGACGTGGGTTCGTCGGCAACCACCAGCCGGGGGTTTGTGATCAATGCGCGGGCGATGCTGATCCGCTGCCGCTGTCCGCCCGAAAACTCATGCGGATACCTGCCCAGAGTCTCTGCGGACAGTCCCACACGCCGCATCATATCTGCCGCTATCTCCTTGCGCTCCGCCCGATTGGCGCCGATTCCGAAAATCTCCAGCGGACGGCGGATCAGACGTTCCGTGGTCATGCGCGGGTTGAGCGAGGAATAGGGATCCTGAAAGATGAACTGCATGTCCCGGCGCATCAGCCGCACGCTTTCGCGACTGGCGGAGGCCAGATCCTGACCCTCAAAACAAACGCTGCCTCCCGTCGCCGGGATGAGTCCCAGCATCGCTTTGCCCGTGGTGGTCTTGCCGCAGCCGGATTCGCCCACCAGAGCAAGGGTCTCGCCTTGCAGCAATGCAAAGCTGACGCCGTCAACCGCCTTAATGACGGAACGATTCTTGCCGATCAACGACCCTCTGCCATTGAAATGTACCTGCAAATCGTTAACCGCGACCAGCGCGTTTTCGTTTGTACGGGGCATCGCCTCCATGGCTTGCTCTCCTATTCTCCCATGTGATGGCAGCGGCAGAAGTGGTTTTCTCCGATCTGCTCCATGGGCGGCATTTCCGCAAAACAGCGGGGTGTCGCGCGGCTGCACCGCGCAGCAAACATGCACCCGGTGCCCTTGGCGCTTGCATCCGCGATATCGCCGGGAATGGCGGTGTAATGCGCGTCCGGCTTTTCAATATCGACCGTGGAGTTGAGCAGGCCGATGGTGTAGGGGTGTGCCGGGTTGTTCAGCATATCGCTGGTCTTTCCCACCTCCATGAGCTGACCGCAGTACATAACAACAATGCGCTCACACCGCTCCGCCAACAGGTTCAGGTTGTGGGAAATGATCATCATGGAGGTGCCCGTCTCATTGCGCAGGGTCTCCAGCAGATCCATAATGTCAGCCTGCACGGTCACATCGAGCGCCGTCGTAGGCTCATCGGCAAACAGGATGTCAGGCTTGCATGCCAGCGCGATGGCGATCAGCACACGCTGCCGCATGCCGCCGCTGAACTGAAACGGATATTCGCGCAAGCGCTTCTCCGGATCGGGTATGCGCACCTTGCGGAGCATCTCAATGGCCATGTCCCGCCGCTCCGCCCGTGTATACGCCCCGTGGAGTCTGTACACCTCTTCGATCTGCCAGCCCACCGTATACGATGGGTTCAGCGCGCTCATGGGCTCCTGAAAGATCATGGAGAATGCTTTGCCGCGCAGGCTTCGCATCTCCTTCTCCGAATATTGGAGGATATTGTCTCCCCGATACAGGATCTCCCCGCCCAGGATCTTCCCGGGCGACGGCACCACTCGGAAAATGGTCTTGAGCATGACGCTCTTGCCGCTGCCGGATTCGCCGGCGAGCCCGAGCAGCTCGCCGCGTTCAATGCTAAAGGATATGTCGTTGACCGCCTTGAGTTCCTTGCCGTTTTTCAGAAAGAAACTGGTTCGGAGGTTGCGGATCTCCAGGGCATGCTGCGTGATCGGCTGTTCCATATCCTTACCTCTTTCCGTTAAACTTGGGGTCAAGCTCATCGCGAAGACCGTCGCCGAACAAATTGACGGCCAGAACGACGACAACAATGACGATCCCCGGGAACAAGGCATAATAGGAGGCTTCCCACATGTACTGCTGGCTGTTGGCAAGCAGCAGACCCCAGCTGGGGTTTGGCGGCTGCACGCCGTATCCGCAGTAGCTAATGGCCGATTCCATGATGATGCACTTGGAGAAGATCAGCGTTGCCTGAACAATGATGGTAGCAATGGAGTTTGGCAGCACATACCGCATCAACACGCCCGAACGGCGCTCGCCGACCGCGTATGCCGCCTCCACATATTCACGCTCACGGATGGAAACGGCCTCGCCGCGCATGATGCGCATGACTTCCGGCGCATGCGTAATCCCCATGGCCAGAACAACGATCTTTGCGCCTGCGCCCAGAATGGCCGTGATGATAATGGCCATCAGGATCCACGGGATGGAGGTCAGCACATCCGCGATGCGCATTACAATGGCGTCGAACTTTCCGCCGATAAAGCCGGACAGGGAGCCGATGGCGATGCCAAGAAACATGGCGATCACCGTCGCCAGCAGCGAAAGCCCCAACGACGTCTGTCCGCCGTACAGAACGCGTGTGAAAATGTCACGGCCAAAGTTGTCCGTTCCCATCAGATGCAGGGTTTCCCCCTCCACCGGATAAAAGAGCTGTCCCCAGTTGGGCGCCTGCAGAAAGGGGCCGGCTCGCATCTGATCAAAGCCGTACGGCGCGATCAGAGGCGCCAAAACCGTCAGGATGGCGTAGATCAAAATCACGGCGCCCCCGATAACGATTTTCTTGTTGCGTTTGAGTAGTTTCCCCATATAATACGCTTCCCATCTCCGCAAAACGGGCAAAATGAGACTTGCAAGCCGCGCTTGCTTGTTACAACAGTCATTTTATCAGACACACCTTACATGAAGAATGCATGGATTTGACAAGAATAGTACATATTATTGAACTCGCTACCTTTTCCACATCGAATTTGATATACTAATCTCGGTTCCGGATGCGCTGTCTTTTTGGCACGCGCCGGTGCAAGAGGGGAACAGGTATGCAAAGAAAGCATCGTTATAACTCCATCCGATCCCAGCTGTTTGTACAGGTCGCCATCATTGTGACGGTCACCTCGCTCGCGCTGATGTTGGTTTCTTCCTTTATAGTGAATGACCTGATGGAGGACAAGGCGCGGCGCGAGATCGCCCAGGTCGGCACTTCGATCAGCAGCCAATTCTCCTCAGTCATTCAGTCCATGGAAAGCATCTCCCGTCAGCTGCAATACTCGACCGTTTTCAAAGAGCAGTATTATCGGATGGTGCATACGGCCAATCCGCTGATCGCGACCTCGATGAGCGAGAATCTGCACGCCCAGATCAAGGGCATCTTTGACGCGGCGCAATCCTCGCCCAAGATGATCAGCGTGCAAAGCCTGTACGGGCACGAAGTGACCGTGGGCGCAGAGATCGACGCCTATGTATCCTCCCCCCAGGCGATCACCACCAACATGCTTTTGACCCGCGCCCAGCTCAAGCACGGCACCGCCGTCCTGTCCGCCCCGCACGAAAGCAGCGATCATGAGGTTGTGATATCACTGGTCAGCTTTTTGTTTGATCCGGACACCTCCAAGCGGCTGTACTTCGATACGTTCATCGAGGTGCAGCAATCCTATCAGGCATTTACGGACATCGTGGAAGCAGCCGTTGCGGGCACCGGAATGGAGGTCATGGTGGTCATGGACGACGGCAGGTTTGTGGTGCCCGCACACAAGAACACATACGGTCAAAGCGTGCTGTATACCAGCATCCGCAAAAAGATGGACTCTCCCGCGCAAGCGGGCACCGACATCCTGTCCGTGCGGCATCCCGTTACCGGGGAGGCCATCATCTGCGGCCTGTCCGCCGCGGGGGATGCGGGCTTAACCGTCATCGTATATGAATCGGAGGCCGAATACCTGGCCGGCATGCGGAGCATCGTCGGCGCCATGGCAATGCTTGCGCTGGCGCTGCTGCTGCTTTCGCTGCTGTGGACATGGCAGTCCGCCTCACGGATCACAGCGCCCATTACCGCGCTGCGCAAGGAGGTAGGCAGCATCAACCTGCACACGCTGCAGCGGGAATTGGACGTCCATTTCAGCCATCATGAATATGAGGATTTGAACAACACATTCAGCGATATGCTGTCGCAGCTGCGCAAATCGGTAGATGAGATCGTGGATCTCAAGCAGAAGGAAATGCGCACGCGCCTGTATGCGCTGCAAACCAAGATGGATCCGCATTTTTTGAACAATGCCATCGCGCTCATCCAGATCTATGCGCGCAAGGATGATATCGAGAGCATCAAGGAGATCTGCACGCATCTCAACGGGATGACGCGATATTTGTACAAGACCTCCTCCGAGATCGTTCCGCTTTCCGCCGAGGTTACATATGCGCAGCACTATCTGGACATGATGCAGACACGCTACCCGGACAGCCTGTGCTCGTCCATCGACATTCCGGAGAGCATGCTGGGCATCATGCTGCCCAAGCTGATTCTCCAGCCTCTGATCGAAAACTGCTTTAAACACGGCATGGCCATCGCACCGCCGTGGACGATCCGTCTGCGCGGACGGCTGCTGGAGGACGGCCGCTTCTTCATCGAAGTGGAGGACAACGGGGTGGGCTTCCCCGATTCCGTCCGGCAGCAGCTGCTCACATGCGACGGATCGGAGCAGGTGCAAACCGGCTCCGAGGGGATCGGGCTGATGAACATCATCGCGCGCATCCGCTTGATCTACGGCGACAGTGCAATCGTCGCCATCGAAACCCCGCCGGGCGGCGGGGCGCTTGTGCGTGTCGGCGGCTCGGTGAAGCTGGAAGGGAGATACCTATGACACATTGCTATATTGCACGGGTCGTCGTTGTGGAGGACGAGGCGCCGTTTATGGAGGATCTGTTGCAGCAGATTGACGCCTGCAAGCTGTCAGTCAGCGTCGTCGGCACGGCGCAGTCGGCCATGGAGGCCTATGAGATCATTAAGCGCGAACGTCCGGACGTGGTGCTGTCGGATATCCGCATGCCGGGCATGGACGGCCTTGCGCTGATTGCCCGTCTGCATGTGGAGTTTCCGCACATTCGCTGTGTCTTGATCAGCGGATACATGGACTTTACCTATGCCAAGCGCGCGCTGTCGCTCGGCGTGAACGAATATCTGATCAAGCCCGTCAATCAGGCGGAGCTGTCCGCCTGCCTTTCCGACATCTATGCCGATTTGACTGGCCCGCATCATCAGGTGCAGAAGTCCCTGCTGTCCTCTGAGCTCAGCTCCGTACACCAGCCGGAGATCGACCTGCATTTTGCCAATCCGTATTTCTTCATGTTTGCGGTATGCATCGGCAACCGGTTTGACCTGATCCAGTACAAATGGATCTCCGACAGTTACTATACCCAGCTGAGCCAGCTCAACTTCAGCGAAACGATCGGCATGCTGTTTCCGACCTACCGTGTCTGGGTGGTCAACCGCACCGAGCAGAATCAGTGCTTTGTGTTTCTTGCGCCGCTGATCGATTCGCCCGAGCCGGAAGTGCTGGCCAAGATGCTGCAAAAAAACCTGTCTGCGTGCTATGACGGGCTGCCTGTCTCTGTCATTTACTGCGACCATGTCATCAGCACCGCCGAGATCTATCAGGAATCCATCTCCATGCAGCATGTGTTGCAAAAATATGCGCAGGCCTGGCGCGGCGTGCTGTACAGCAGCCGCGAATGCGCAACCTACGGCGATCCGCATGCCGCCATCCGGCAGGACGAGGAATCCCTTCTGGAATCTCTTGCCATGGTCAGCGACGCCGTACTGCTGCGCTCACAGCTGTGGGACATGTTTATGGAGCGCTGCCAGGCGGCGCCGCTGCAAGCGGATCTGGAGAGCTTTCTCAACTCGGTCGCAACCTATTTCTGCTTCAAATCCCCCACCTGCGCCGGAAAGGTGGACGCCTCCGACTATGAATGGCTGACCAGCAAGGTGGCGCTGTCGCGCTCCGCGAAGGAATGCTTTTCCCTGTTTTACGAAGCGTTGTCCTCGGCGCTGTCGCTGTCCTACGACATGCAGCAATCGTCCGAATCGCTGATTCGGCAGGTCTGCAATTACATTGATCAGCAATTTCGCAACCAGATCAGCATCGACCTGCTGGCAAGGCAGTATTATATCACATCGGAGCACTTGATCCGCACGTTTCGCAAATGCACCGGCTATACGCCGCTGCAATATATCATCAACAAGCGCGTGGCATCGGCGCAGCTCCTGCTGCGCATCCGGCCGCCCATTGATGTCAAGCAGATCGCGCAGATGGTGGGTTATGACAATCCGCATTACTTTTCCCGGCTGTTCAAGGCCAACACCAACATGACGCCGTCGGAATACCGGGCGCGTCATGATCAGACACAACAAACCTGAAGGAGAAAGCACAATGAATCTGTCTCAGACCGTATCGGAAGCGATCGACCGGCTGGAACCGGAGCTTGTCCGGTTTCTCAGCTCCCTTATCCGCATTCCCTCCGTCAACGAGGGCGTGCCGAACACCGGCACGGAGGGGGCTGTGCAAGCGTTTGTCGCAAATACCATGCGCGATATGCAGCTTGACGTCACCGAATGCGCATATGACGCCAAGAAGGAGCGTCCCAACGTGATCGGCCGTTGGAAGGGCGCAGGCGGGGGCGAATCGCTGCTCATCAACGCCCATTCGGACGTGGTTCCCGTCAACGAGCCCGGTCAATGGACCGTTGACCCGTTTGGCGGCGCGATCAAGGACGGCTACATCTGGGGACGCGGCGCGGCAGACGACAAGGCCGGCATCGCCGCCATGGTGTACGCGGTGCGCGCGCTGCAGCAGGCGGGCGTCCGTCTGAAAGGCGATGTGGTTCTGCTTTCAAGCGTTGGCGAAGAATCCGGCGAGGGCGGCACGCTGGGCCCTGGGCCCGCCGTGAGGGATATGGCGGACAAGCCGTCCTTTGCCATCGTTGCCGAATCCACCGCCGCACAGGATCTGGACATCGAGGGGCCGTCCCTGTTCTTCTTCGACATCACGGTATACGGAAAGGCCGTCCATTGCGGCTGTCGGAACATGGTGCAGTATCCCCAGCCGCGCGGCGTGCCCTGCGGGGACGAATTTGGCGCGGATGCGCTGCAAAAAACGCTTCCGATTCTGGACATGCTGTATCGGAAGGAACGGGACTGGGCGCGCAACTGGCGCGACAGCATGGTCGGCTGCGGCGGCACCCTGACCCACGACACCAAGGGCGTCGGCGTGTTCGGCATCAACGTCTGGAATATTGAATGCGACGGGTATCTGGGCGCGCTGCCCGGAAAGGTGAAGATCAGCGGAAGCGTCTTTCATGACCAAAGCCGGGACAGCGAGGACGTGTTTGATGAGCTGAAAGGATATGTCATGTCGATAGCCGCCACGGACAGCTGGCTGACGGCACATCCGCCGGAAATGGTGCTGCATAAGGAATACCAGTATTGGCCGGGCTTCGGCGTAACGCCGGAGCATCCGGGCGTAAAAGCGGCGGAGCGGGTGCACCGGGAGATGAACGGATATTCGCTGAACCTGTCCGGCTTTAAGGCCGTCTGCGACGCAACCTATATCCAGCGAAGCGGCGTCCCCGCCGTGGTATACGGGCCCGGCGAAGCCGGCCACGGCGTCCACGGAACGGACGAAAACGTGTCGGTGGAATTGCTCAAGCGAACCTGCAAATTCTTTGCGGGGATGATGCTGGAATGGTGCGGAACGGCGCAATAGCCGTCATAACTGTTGAGGCGTTCCGTCCGGGCGGCGGGACGCTTTTTTATTGCTGCAAAGCAGGAACAGGACGAGGGTAAGCCCGGCGGTAAGCAGTCCGAAATACACGGGGTCCGCGACGTCGCGCCAAAGGAAATATCCGGCAAAGAACACGGTGATACCCAGCGAGCTGGATATGACAATGGCAAGAGGCGTTGGCTTCCGTTTCCCATACAGCGCCGTCAGCGACGGGAACAGGATCAGCACCGCGCGAGCGCCGCAGGTAAGCGAGTTCATGTCCACCAGCATCGTCCCGCTCGATGCAAACGCAACGGCCATGCCGATCAGCAGCGCCGCAAAAACGCCGATGCGAAGCGTCCAGAGCCGTTCACTCTGCGTGGCATGTTTTCGCAAAACACGGGTGTACAGATCGCTCACAAACATGTCGCTGGCTGCAAGCAGGGTCGAGGCGCAGCAGCCGAGAATCGCCACAAGAAGCCCCGCCAGCACAAGGCCCCCAAGCAGCGGGGGCATGTAGCGCAGGACAAACTCAATAAACGCCGCTTCCGAGGGGATGCCGGGGTGAGTTTGCGCCATAAATATGCCGATCAGCGTACTGCCGACGCCAAGCAGCAGCGCCGTCGCCGCGGCGCAAACGGATGCCAGACGTATGTGTTTGAGATTCTTTGCGGATATGGCGGTCTGGAACAAAGCCTGCGATACGGCCGTACCCAGCAGCATGGAGACGCCGGGCGACACG
This sequence comes from uncultured Oscillospiraceae bacterium, assembly GCA_964474405.1. GTDB lineage: Bacteria > Bacillota > Clostridia > Christensenellales > CAG-138 > CAYYUV01. The sequence goes on along the minus strand of CAYYUV010000013.1, from coordinate 23,657 downwards.
TCTGCAAGCCCGCCGCGGGAAAACCAGCCGCCGGCAAGCGTTCCGGATGCCACCGTCGCTCTGTTCATAAAAATCAGGATCATCCCCGCGATCACGCCCAGCACCATCAGCCCCGCCTTGATCTGTCCAAGCAGGCCAGCGCCACTAAACCCGCCAAACCACACATACACGAGCGCAAGCAAGGCCGTCAGGACAATGGCGGCCGTGTCGCCAACGGACAGCAGCCGCGTCAAAAGCGCACGGCCTGCCATCAGCTGCACGGCGGGCGAGATAAACGAGCACAGCAGCACCAGCGCCGCGATCGCCGTTCCGACCTTTGCGCCATACCTTTTGATGACCAGCCCCTGCACGGTTTCCTCACCGCTCTTGCGAAAGGCAGGCGCCAGCACAAACCCGCACAGCAAAAGCCCTGCGGCGGCGCCAACGGAGAACCACATGGCAGACCATCCGTATGCATACGCCACCTGCGCCGCGCCGATGGTCGATACGCTGCCCACATGTGCGCCCACCATGCTGCCAAACAGGACGGCCGTCCCCGCATTTCCCGAGCTGAAAACAAAATCGGCGGCGTTTTTTACGCGTCTGCCCGATATCACGCCAATTACAGCAACAACAAGCATCACACAAACGATGCATACGACATGTACGGACGTCATTGCGTTTTTCTCTCCTGCCTCTCCAGCCTCATCATACGCCGTACGCTTGCACGGCAAAATACCGATAAATGACCGACTAGGGTCACGATTCTGACGCGTATTGACCCACAACACATAAAACGCTCCCCGCAAAAGGGGAGCGTGGTGCGATAACTTATTCGGCGCCGGCGGCAAACATGGCGCCAAGGTCGGCAAACAGCTTTCGAAACCGCGCATAGCATTGCAGATAAATCCGGTGCTTGTTTGGATCCGGCCGGTAGACGTGCTTGATTTTGACCATCTCACGACACGCCTGTTCCACGCTTGCAAACGCCCCCACGGCGACGCCCGTCAGAATGGCTGCGCCCAGGCACGCAATGTCCTGCGCGGCCTCCGTGGTTACCAGCGTCTTTCCCGTGATATCCGCCTTGATCTGGTTCCACACGGCGGATTTTGAACCGCCGCCGAGTGAACGGATCTCCTCTATCGGCAGACCCATTTGGTCAATCGCTTCGATGTTCTGCCTGAGGATATAGCCGATGCTTTCCATAATGCTGCGGATAAAATGCGCCTTTTTGTGCTGCAGCGTAGCCCCGAAGAAAACGCCCCTTGCGTTCAGATTCACATCCGGCGCCATCGCGCCCTGCAAATGCGGCAGTGTCAAAAGCCCCGCACTGCCCGGTTCCACGGCGTCGGCCTCCTCATCCATGATCTGATAGGCGTCGCGCCCCGTCTGTCGCTCCGTTTCGAGCTCCTCCTGACAGAATGCGTCGCGGAACCACCTAAGGCACATGCCGCCCGTGGTGAAGGTGTGCATCATGTATGTGTCCGGCAAGGCAAAATAGTGTACCGGCATCCGCCGGCCGGGGTCATACGTCAGCCCCTCCGTCGGCACGCAGACGGCAAGCGCCGCGCCGATATTCTCGGAAAACATGCCGGGGCGGATGTTGCCTGCGCCGATCGCGCCCGCCGCCTGATCGAGGCACCCGGTGCAGATCTTTGCATCCGTGCTGACGCCCAGAAGCGCTGCGGCTTCGGGCAGGATCGTCCCCACGATCTGGCCGGGCTCCAGAATCTCGGGCAGCACGGACTTGTCAACGTCCAGAAATGCCAGCATATCGTCCCAATACGTCTTGGTGCGAATGTCCCAATACTCTGTCGAGGTCAAAAGGGAGCCCTCCGTCACGAATCTGCCCGTAAAGCAATAGATCAGATAGTCCTCGAGCAGCAGGATGTGCCGCGTTCTTTCAAACAGATCCGGCCTGTTCTCCCGCATCCACAGAACCTTGGCGGCCGGCCAGCACGCTTCAAAGCTGACCTGTCCCGTGACACGGTAGCAAACGTCGTCGCCAAACGCCTTACGCAGCGTTTCGGCCTGTGCGTGCGCGCGGTTATCCATCCAGACGATCGCGTTGCCGAGCGGCTGCGCGTTTTCATCCAAAAAGCACAGGGTCTCCCCCTGCACGGAAAACCCGACCGCATCCACGCGCCGCGTGTCCACGCCCTTGTCCCGCAGAATGTCCATGCAGCGTGTCAGCGCATCAAGATATGTTTCACAGGGCGTCTCCACCGTAACGGCGTCGGGCGTCAGGAGCGTATACTCGACCGTGGCGGAGGCAAGCTGCGCGCCTGCCGTATCAAAAACGGCCGTTTTGATCGCCGTTGTGCCGACGTCAATGCCAAGAATCAGATCAACCATGGAGCCCTCCTCACTGATGCGGCGCGCAGGACCAGGTCAGAACCGCTTTGTCCTCGCCGATGTTGAACAGCTTATGCCCCTTGTTGGGCGGCACGAGCATGGCGTCGCCTGCCTGCATCCGGTGATAAGCATCCTCCTCCGGCACATAGCACAGCACCTCGCCCGCCACGCAGAAAAACACCTCATCCGCCTCTTTGTGGCCGACGTCCAGTCCGCCTGTTCCGCCGGCGGGAAGCTCCGACATGCCAAAGGTAATCCGTTCGGTCCTGTAAAACTCGCGGCAGACCTCCTGCTCCTCCATCCAGACTTTGGCGACGTCCTTGCCGATGACCCTTACCTGCTCCATGACGATTCTCCCTTCCAAACTGTATACGCTAAGTATAAAAGAAAACCCGCGCAAGCGGGAGAGCTCCGGCGATACCTGTCAGTTTTATGCAATGCATTCGCCAATTCCGTATACCGAACGCGCGCCGATTGGATGCTATACTGAAAAAAAGGAGGGATAGCATGAACAAACTGGTTAAACAAAGCTGGAAGGAAGATCTGGTCCGGTATACCTATCGGTTTTACGACATGGGGCTTTCCCCGTCGCAGGATTCCGGCGATATCAGCATGCGCGATCCGGAAACCGGGCTGATCTATGTGGATCCGCGGCCGAGCGACACGCTGGACATTCCCAACTGGCACGCCATCCGTGCTGCGGATGTTGTGGTTCTTGACATGGACGGCAACATCGTTGACGCCGCGCCGGATCGGTTTCCGACGGTAGAATACCCGATGCACCTTGCCATCTACCGCGCGCGGCCGGAGGTTTTCGGCATTATCCATTCGCACGCTGTCTGTTCCTCCGTGTTCGCGGTGCTGGGCATGGATATCCCCTGCGTACTTGCAGAGCAGGCTCTTTACATCGGCGGCAAAACGCCGTGCGCCAAATATGCGCCGGTGGGCTCGCAGGAATTGGCCGAGAACATCGTAAACGCGCTTGGGCAGCAATATCAGGCCGCTCTGCTGTGCAATCACGGCGCGGTCTGCATCGGCCGCACCATTGGCGACGCCTTCCATGTCAGCGAGTATCTGGAAAAATCCGCGCAAACGGTCGCCATCGCCATGTCAACCGGGCAAAAGCTTTTTCCGCTGGATACAGACAGGCTGGTAGATCCGCAGATAACGCTGCACTAAGCCATGAAATACGCCATACTATCGTTGGATTTTCGCCGTTTGCCGCTGGAGGCCTGCTTTCGTGCGGCGGCGGAGAACGGGTTTGATGGCGTGGAGATCTGGGCGGGGCGGCCGCACGCATTTCCGGACGATCTGGATGCGTGCGCCGTCAAAAGAATCCGCGGTTATCAGCGCGCCTATCATCTGGAAACGCCCGTGCTCACGCCCAACGTACTGGGCGGCAATTACCGTCTGACCTCCACAGACGCTGCGGAGCGGGGCGAGGCCGTCTCGCTGTTTATACGGCACATCGACGCGGCCGAAGCGCTTGGCTGCGCGTCCGTGCTTGTTGTCGCCGATCACCCCGGCTATGCCGCAGATGCGGGCGAGGTTTGGCGTGTGTTTTCGGACGCCATGCATACGCTGGCCGAATACGGCAAACCGCGCGGCGTGCGGCTGATGATCGAGCCGCTGACGCCCATGGAAAGTCCCGTTGTGACGACGGCCGACGACTGTGTGCGCCTTTTGCGCGATGCAGACAGCGACAATCTGTACGCCATGATGGATCTGGCGCCCGTGGCTGTTGCAAATGAGCCGATCGGCAGCTATTTTGACAAGCTGGGCGACCGATTGATCCACATCCACATCTGCAACACGGACGGCTGTACCGACGCACATCGCCGTCTGGAGGACGGAGTGCTGCCGATGGCGGACGTTTTTTCCGTCTTTCGGCGACACGGATATGACGGCTGGGTCTGCGCCGAGCTTTACTCGGAGCAGTATCGCGATCCGGAGCTGATGACCGTCAACACCGCGCGCATCCTACGCGATATGCGCGCACAAGACATATAGCCTGATACCTCCACCTGATACCTCCAAAGGAAAAAACCGATCACCGGCCGGTGATCGGTTTTTCCTTTGGAGAAGCGCTGAATGAAGGCTGGTAGCCCTTCAAGACAGCATGCTGCGTACTTTTTCGGAAATCCGCTCCGAAAGCACTGCGCAACCTTTTTGATCCAGATGAATCCCGTCTATGGAATTGGCCTTTGTACAGGCGGCCGCATCGAAAAACCCGCAGCCCCACCGCGCGGCAATATCCGCATAGATGGGCGGCAGCGCGCGCGATTTTTTCGCAGAAGCTTTACTAAAGCCCCCATAGTAGGTTCCATCCGCACGTTTCTCAAGCGCAGGCGGCGCCACCAACAGCAGCTGCACATGGGGCGACACGCAAGTGGACGTCATCTGAAAAAACTGTCTGATCAGCCGTTCCATCCCCCATCCGATTACACACGGCTGTGCAGAGAACACGTCCTTGATGTCATTGGTACCGAGCATCAGGATAACAAGATCCAGCGGCTCATGCGAGTAAAACGAAACGAAAAAATGATCCAGCGCGTTTCGGCCGCCAAAGGAGGGGTCTTCAAAGCAGGTTGTCCGCCCGTTGTAGGCATCCTCGATCACCGTGTACCCGCTGCCAAGGCGCGTTTCCAGCCGCCGCGGCCAGCGCACATCATCCGGGTAACGACCAAACGCGCCCGTCGCCTCGTCCGTCTGTTCGGGGGCAAAGCCCCAGGTATTGGAATCTCCGTAGCACAAAATTCGTTTCACGGCCGCCTCCTTGTTTGACATTGCACCCAAAGCGCAAGGCCTTGCTTCTTTTCAGCCCCGCACCTGCGCGCGGATGGCATTGGCGATCTTTTCCGCCGTCGGCAGAAAGACCTGTTCCTCCAGCGGCGGGCTGAACGGAACGGACGTATCCGGTGCGGCAACGCGCACGATCGGTGCGTCCAGATCATACAGCAGATCCGACGCCGCACGCGCCGCGATCTCAGCGCCGACGCCGTTTGTCAGGCATGCCTCGTGGACGATGCACAGCCGGTGCGTTTTCTTGACCGAGGCATAGATCGCGTCATAATCCATCGGCTTGATGGTGCGCAGATCCAGCAGATCCATCTCGATGCCCTCGGCAGCCAGGGTCTTGGCTGCTTCCTCGCAGCGGCCGGTCATCAGCCCCCAGGTCACGACCGTGACGTCGTTCCCCTCCCGCACCTGACGCGCCTTGCCAAGCGGGATGGTGTAATAGCCCTCCGGCACCTCGCCGGTTAAGTTATACAACGCCTTATGCTCGACAAACACAACGGGATTCTCATCCTCCATGCTGGCCAGAAACAACCCCTTGATATCCGCGGGCGTGCAGGGAAAAACCACCTTGATGCCCGGCGCATGGTTGAGCATGGCCTCAAAACATTGCGAATGGTGCGCGGCCGTATGCCGGCTGCCGCCGCCGCACATGCGAAACACAATGGGTACCTTCATCTGCCCCCCAAACATATAGCGCAGCTTGGCGGCCTGATTGACCAATTCGTCAAAGCATACGGAGATAAAATCCATATACATGATCTCGATGATCGGCCGCATGCCCAATATGGCGGAGCCTACGCCAAGACCGCTGATCGCGGCCTCGCTGATGGGCGTATCGATCACTCGCTTGGGGCCAAACTCGGCCAAAAGTCCCTTGCTCGCGCCCTGCGCGCCGCCCATGATCCCAATGTCTTCCCCGGCCAGAAAGCTCTCCGGATACCGGTTGAGCGCCTCACGGATGGCTTCTGTTACCGCTGTTCTAAGATTGATGGTATGCATCGTCATCGCTTCCACCCCCTAATCCACATACATATCGCTCATTGCTTCCGACAGATCCGGCCACGGACTTGCCTTTGCAAAATCGATCGCGTCCCGCGCTTCGACGGTCGCGGCGGCGTCCATCGCATCCAGCTCACTTGTATCAAAGCCCGCATCGGCAAACTGTTTGCGCAGCACGATCAGCGGATCGCGCTTCATCCAGCGCTCATGCTCCGCCTTGTCCCTGTATTCCCAGCGCTGCATGTCGGGATCGCCCTGCCAATGACCCAGATGCCGCCACGTCTTGAACTCCAGAAGATAGGGGCCCTGCCCGCTTCTGCAATGCTCGATGGCACGTCCCGCGGTCTCATAGCACACAACTGCGTCGTTGCCGTCCACGACCTCGCCCGGGATACCGTATGCCTGCGCACGGACGGCAAGATCCTTGACGTTGGTCATCTTGCGCTGATCCTCCGATATGGCGAAAAAGTTGTTCTCCAGCACATAGAGGATGGGGAGCTTCAGGATCGACGCCATGTTCAGGCTTTCATGGAAGGTGCCGCGATTGCTCGCGCCGTCTCCGAAGAAGCAGGCGACCACCTGTCCCTTTCCGTGATAGTTGCATGCATGGCCGGCGCCCACCGCCATGGACAGATTGGACCCTACAATGCCGATGGAGCCCAGGATGCCACGTTCCATGCACGCCATGTGCATCGAGCCGCCCTTGCCCTTGCAATAGCCTGTCGCGCGACCGAGCAGCTCCGCCATGGCGGGACGCATCTGCGCGCCGTGCGCCAGGATCTGGCCATGTCCGCGATGCGAGGGCATGATATAGTCGTCCGGGCGCAGCGCCGCGCATACTCCCGCGCCGATGGCTTCCTCGCCCACATACAGATGCGGCGCGCCGGGGGTAAAGCCCTCCTCATAGACCTCGACCACGCCCTCCTCAAACCGGCGCATGCGGATCATCTTCTCATAGAGCCGGCACATCAATTCATGCTTGTCCATACTGATCTCCTTACGTTACCAGACTTCATTCTTAAAGATTCTGAACACATCCGGAAACCCTTCCGGTGCCAATCCACCGTCCACGCGCAACGAAACAGCGGAAATAAACTTGGCCTCGTCGGACGCCAGGAAGACAGCTGCGGCGGCGATGTCCGACGGTTCCGCATGCATGTGCAGCGGGGTCTTGTCGGTAAAGGCATGATACAGCCGTTGATCGGCAAAGATCCCCTGGCTCAGCTCCGTTCGGGTAAGGCCCGGGTTGAGCGTGTTGACGCGGATGCCGCTGGGTCCCAGCTCCATCGCGGCGACGCGGGTCAGCTGATCCAGCCCCGCCTTTGCGGCGCAATAGGCCGCCATATAATTGTTTGCCACGGTCGAATTGATGGAAGAGACGTTCAAAATCACGCCGTTGTTCTGGGGCGTCATCTTGGCCGCCTCCTGCTTCATGCAGTAGAACATGCTGTACAGATTCACCTTGATAACCTTGTCAAACACATCGCTTGTCAATTCGCTGATACGGTCGAGCCTGTTCCACCCCTGCGCATTTACGGCAATGTCCAGCCTGCCGTATCGTGCAATGACGGTGTCGCACAGATCGATCACCTGCTGCTCGACCGTCGCATCCGTGCGCACAAAGCAGGCCTCGTATCCAAGCCCGCCAAGCTCCTCTGTCAGCTGGTCGCCCAGATCCTGCCTGCGCCCCGCCGCAACTACGATGGCGCCTTCCTCGGCAAATCGCGCCGCAATGGATCGGCCGATGCCCGACGTTGCGCCGACGATGAGCGCAATCTTTCCCTTTAACCTGTCCAAACCGTATCTCCCCTCTCCGTAACGTATCTTTCTTTACGGATCCATTATGCTTGACAAAAGATGAGAGCGAAAGAAAGAGAGATGACCTTTCGGGATAACAAAATTGACCAAAACGCAAAAAACGCCGTGCAAACGACGGCGCTTTTGTCGGCATGCTCAGTTGGTGTCCGCGCAGAGCGGCCCGGCCAGCTCGGAAAGGAAAAACAGACGTCCCGGCAGGGTGGGGATATAGCTGCTGGTTACCTCCTTGCAGGGGCCGTACCGCAGCGTCATCCAGAAGCTCATCCCCTGCCACTGCATGCCGCGCGACAGCGTGCCGTCCGCGCCGCCGATCGCATAATCCGATCCGAAGATCACAGCGGGGCCGATGGTGTTTGCATAGCACGGGATCAGCGGCCAGCTCGAACGGAAGCTGGTGATGGCGTTCTGCTCCACGGTGAACGGATGCAGCCGTGCGCCGATGCGGCAATCCGCATGCAGCCATTGCTGCACGGTCGCATAGTCGGCGGCAAAATGCGGCTCCCAGAAGGCGATGTGGCACATGCGGCCGATGCCGTACACCAGCACCTGCCGCGCGCCGTCCGCGCGCAGGGCGGAGATCATGTCCATGTAGCGCGGCAGCTCGTCCTTTGTGGCAAAGTGGCGTTGCTGGGCGGGGACGGTCAGCTCGCCAAGCGGCTCATAAAACGCACGCGTCATCGCGTTCTGGAACGCGGCCGGATCCTCCGGCGGCAGGGTGTTCCCTTCCGCGTCGCTCCACTCGTCCATGTTAAAGCAATGCACATGCTTGCAGCAGATCTGCCATTCCCGCAGGAAGAACACGGCCCATTGATACATCCCCATGGGGCCCACGGGCAGGATCAGGATGAGCTTTCTTCCCGCTTCTCCCGCCCGGCGAATCTCCATGGCGATCTCATGCCCCATGCGCACGTTGAACGTTTCCAGCGTGGCGCAGGAGACGGGCCGAAAGTCCGCATGCCAGAACGGCTGCTTTGTCAGCACCTCGGACGGTGGATTGGATACACAGGCGGCGATGCGTGCCATGTCCCAACCCTGGGGCAAAACCTCTTCAAAATAGGATCCTTTTAACGTGGTCAGCATATTCATCATGATGTTTCTCCTTGCTTCGGCGTCGGAATTCGGCACCGGTTTGTCGGTTTTGTTCATTTACGCGCCAGTGCGCGCGGCATACAATAATCTCAAAAAAAGCGAGGTCTCCCTATGGAGCGAACGGGCATTTGCGCCGCAGGAAATCTGCTGGCGGACACCACCTTCCCAATCGACCGCTGGCCGCTGGCCGGCGAGCTTACCACCATCCGCGAGGGCGTTGTGCGTACCGCCGGCGGCCTTGTGTGCAACGTGCTAGCGGATTTGGCCAGACTGGATCCGACGCTGCCGCTGTATGCGGCAGGCCGCGTCGGCGCGGACGATGACGGCCGGTTTTTGATGCGGGAGCTGTATCAATATAAATGCATCGACGTTTCCCGCGTGATTGTGGACGGCAAAACGTCCTTTACGCATGTCATGAGCGATCAGTCCACCATGCAGCGCACCTTTTTCCATTTTCGGGGCAGCAATGCGGCGTTCTCACCCGAGGATCTGGATCTTGCTTCCCTGCCGGCGGCCTTTTTGCACATCGGATACATCCTGCTGCTGGACGCCATGGATGCGCCGGATCCGCAATACGGCACGCGGCTTGCCTCCGTCCTGGCGCATGCGCAGGCGCTTGGCATCCGCACCTCTATCGACGTGGTCAGCGAGACCGGCGACCGTTTTTCAAGGCTCGTGCTGCCGGCGTTGCGCTATACGGACGACTGTATCATCAACGAGCGGGAGGCCGAGCAAATCACAGCCATTCCGCTGCGGGACGCGGACGGCGCGCTGCTTAGGCAGAACATGCCCCGTGCGCTTGCACAGCTGTTGGCCTTTGGCGTCGCACGCCGTGCCGTTATCCATTGCCCCGAGGGCGGGTTTGCACTGGAACCGGGCGGCGGGTATGTCGGCATAGACAGCGTGCCGCTGCCCGACGGCTCCATCGCAGGCACAGTAGGCGCGGGCGATGCCTTTTGCGCCGGCATGCTTCTTGGCGCTTACCGGGGCTGGGATCTGAGCGCTTCGTTGGAGCTTGCAACCGCCGCGGCCGCCTGCTCGCTCTTTGCTCCGGGCGCATCGGAAGGCGTGCCCGACGCGCATACGGCGCTTATGCGCTGCCGCGCGTTCCGCAGTGGCATCCCGTCAGGGCATCAGACCGACGGACTGCAAAAACAGCCGTGAGTCTTTTAGCGCACGGCCGACCGTTTTGAGGTCGTCCCGCGTTTTGTTGCGCAGTGCAAAATCCGCATCAAACTCAATCTCAACGGAGAACGGACCCGTATACCCGTTGCTCAGCAAGGTCTCCACGATCTGCCTTAGCTTCAGGTTTCCCTGACCCAGCGCCGGATAAATCCCGATATAATCCGGTCCTCGCTTGTCCTTGAGGTGTACCGTCCTGATCCTGTTGGAACAGCACAAGATGTCCGTCTCGGGCGCACGCCTGCCAAAGTAAACGGCATTGGCCGTATCGTACGTTATGCCAATGCCGGGCACGCCGGCCAGATCCAGCAGCGGCATCAGCTTTTCGCCGGAGCCGTACTCGCCATGGTTCTCGATTCCCATCTGCAGATTGGCTGCCTGCAAAAAAGGCGCCAGCATCCTCAGGTTGCCGGCAAGCGTTTTGGCGTCCCGTCCCTCTTTTTGCCCATAGTGGGCTTCCCCAACGGAAGAAACGATGTATTCGCACCCCAGATCGCGCGCAAGCGCGATATTCCGTTTGAAGTCCTGTACCCTCTCCGTTTGCATCAGATCACAGTGACCGCTCAAAATGGGGCACGACAGCCCCAGGTTTATCATCATGCACTTTAGATCGTCTATCCGTTCTTCACCCATGTCGGGCATGACATGCTCTGTCCACGCGCGCACCGCAGACAGTTCTACATACTGAAACCCGGCCAACGCGATCTGCTCGAGCGCATCCTCGACTGCGAACCCGTGAAAACAATTACTGTGTACCGCAACATAGTTTTTCATGGCGTTCCCCCTTAAAACGAAACAACCGTCCCTGTTTCCAGCGCTTGGCGCACGCCCTCAAGCATGCGAAGCACCGAAAGCGTTTCCTCCGGCGGCAAGGGAACCGGAATATCCTGCTCCACCGCTGTCAAAAAGCTCCGTATCTCCTCCTCCATCGCATGATCATCCCCGATCGGCATGCGCCGGGTATCGCCGCCGGCCGGATATTTTGTCAGTGTCTGCGTCTGCGAACCGTCCTTGATATTCACACCCGACCGGAACACAAACTCCGCCGTCCCGTCATCGCCGGTGACGCGAGCCTCCGCCGTGAAGGGAAAATCCCCCGTCATTTCCATCGAAAACTCATAGTGCGCCGACACGCCCCGCGCCCAGCGGAAGCTGGCCGCGCCATGATTCCAGCAGCCGGTTCGGCTTTTCCAGCCGACCGCGCACACGCTCTGCGGCATGCCAAACAGACTGTACAGATAATCCACATCATGCGCGCCCAAATCAAACAAGCCGCCGCCGCTTTTCTTAGGATCACGGTGCCAGGTGCTCCACGGCGGATGCTGCGCAAGGCGGCGGAGCGTCAGCAGATGCGGCGTGCCCAGCTCTGCATCTGCGAGCATGCGCCCTATCTCCCTGTATGGTGGCGACCAGCGAACGACCTGTGCCGTCATGAGCTTTACCCCGCGCGCCTCGGCTGCACGCATCATCCGCAGATACGATTCCGACGAAAGCGCCGCCGGTTTTTCGCACAGCACATGCAGCCCCGCTTCCGCGCCCGCAATCACAAACCGTTCATGCAAAAATGTCGGCACACAGACATCCAATACGTCCGCAGCGGTTTCAACCAGCGCCGTCTCCAGCGTGGGATACCATGCGATATCATACCTTTGCGCCACTTCCCGACCGGTTTTTTCATTCGCTTCAATCAGCCCGGCGACACAGACATTTTCTATCGCTCGATAAGCATCCAGATGCGCAGTCCCGATATATCCCGCTCCAACCAACAGAACTCTCATCATATTCCGCACCCCGTCACGGCAGCATGCGCCGCGTCGTCATGCGCAGATACTTGCAGCTGGCACGGAACGCCTCCGCATATTGGACGCCGCATTGATGCCCGCGTTCCCTGGCATGTATTCGCACGCTGTCCAAGGCATCGCTGTTATCATGCGCCAAAAGCCACTCCAACTGGGAGGCATGGCATCGCAAGGCTTCCAGCTTCAGCTCCATCGTGTCTGCAATATCCACATACTCTGTGGGCAAGAACCCTGCCCCCGCAGCCGTGTCCATATAAAACAGCGGGCACAGCGCTGCCGGGTGTTGAATATCCTGCGGATCGTAAAACCTTGTGGAAGCGGCGAACGTTGCGTTTTGCACCAGCTGGCTGGTCTGCACATGATCATCCATGTAATCCTCGGTATAATGCGTAATCACCACGTTTGGCTGCACCTCGCGCACCACGCGCGCAAGGCTGCTTATCTGCGCGGGATCCTGCGCATGCACATGCAGATCATGCACGCCAATGGCATAGTAGGAGGCGCCGATCACCTTTGCCGCCGCCTCGGCTTCGCGATATCTGATCGCGGCCAGCTCCGCAGGCGGAATCTGCGCATGACCCAAATCTCCGTTTGCAACCGTGCAAACAGCGACCTGATGCCCCATGCCGATGTACTTGGCCAGCGTCCCAAAACAGTTGATCTCCAGATCATCCGGATGACAGCCCACAGCAAGAATTACCATATCCCCACACTCCTTCATTAGAATTGTACGCCCCCGTTTATGCGCTTGTACATGCAGAGAATTGACCCCATAGGCCATGGAATTGACAAGGTTTCTGCGCATAATATGCGTGCTTTGCACGGCAGTTTGATATCGCGGACAGGCGCGCTTGCGCCGCCGGACGGCGTGTGGTTTGAACGAAAATAAAACGGACGCGGTTGCCCGTGTCCGTTCCTCTTTTGCACCGTTATCTCTTGTTTGCGTCCCTGCTGCGCACCATGATTCAGGCGCTGCATGTCCTTTCCGTTCAGACACCTGTTAAAAAATCGAAAGCGCACGCCGGGGGACGCTCATATCTCTTCGATCAGCGTCAAGCCACGGCAGCTCTTGAACGTGCGCACCACATCGGCGTGAGACATTTTTGTCCTAAACTCCATTTCAAAGTACGCGCTGATTCCGGGTCCCACATCAGACAGCGCCGTTTCAAAATCGATGATATGAATACCCATCTCATGGGCGACATTGTGAAAATCATCGATGTTTTGGATGCTTTCGAGAATGACATGGATTTGCATCCGCTTCGAGCGCATAATGAATTTGGACTGAAACCGGTCAAACAGGGTCATGACCAGCAGCAACGCGATACACGTTACAAACGCGCCAAAGTAGAAGCCGACGCCAATGGCAATGCCCATGCACGCCGCGCTCCAAAGACCGGCCGCCGTGGTTAATCCCTTGATTTGGCGACCGCCGGTTATCAGTATCGTCCCCGCGCCCAGAAAACCGATGCCGGAAATAATCTGCGCGCCCAGACGTGCGGGATCGGTCGTGCCGACACGAATAAGCATAAACTGAGACGTCATCATAACCACCGTCGAGCTGATGCATACGATCATGTAGGTTCGAAATCCGGCGGCACGGCGCTTTCGTGTGCGTTCAATCCCCAGCACGCCGCTGAACACGATCGCAAGAAAAACGCGAACGACTATCGTGAGCTCGTTAAGCTCATATAATCCCCAGGATTCAAAAAGAGCATCCATTCTGTTGTTTTACACCCCATCAGTCGAGCGCAATGCATTCAGACTTCTGAACGGATATCCAGACGGCTTCTCCCTTGTTAAAGAACAGGGATTTTTCAAACAGCACGTCCACATCTATCTGCGTCCCGTCACAATCGATCTCATATCGGATGATATTGCCGATTGTATGGCTGTTGCGTACCTCGCCGTGCCACTGGTAATGCTCCGGCTTCTCGATCGGGCTGCGCGAGATGCTGATGATCTCAGGCCGGATGGCGACCTCTCCGCATTCCGGAAACGCGCCCGCCATGGCTGTGAACGTTTTCCAGTCGAGTATGTTGTAGTGACCGATAAAATTGGCGGCAAAGAGCGTCTTTGGCGCAGAGTAGAGGCTGACCGGATCGCCCGCCTGTTCGATCACGCCGTTGTTCATAAGGAAGATCATGTCGCTCATGATCATGGCCTCGTTCTGATCATGCGTAACAAAGATGGTGGTAATGTTGAGCTCCTGCTGTATTCTGCGGATCTCGACCTGCAGATTCCTGCGGAGCAGCGCATCGATGGCGCTGAGCGGCTCGTCCAGAAGCAGAACCTTGGGCTCGGTCACGATGGCGCGCGCCAGCGCGACGCGCTGCTGCTGACCGCCGGAGAGCTGGCTGGGGTAATAGGCGCTGCGCTCAGACAGGCCGACGACCTCCAGAATCTCCGCGACGCGCCTCTTGACATCCGCCTTGGGCACCTTCTGAATCTTCAGGCCGAACGCAACGTTCTTCTCCACACTCATGTTGGGGAACAGGCTGTACTGCTGGAATACCATGCCGATGTTCCTCTTTTGGGGCGGAAGCTGCGTGATGTCATTTCCGTCCAGAACAATGTGGCCGTCCGTGACCGCCTCCAGACCGGCTATGCAGCGCAGCAGCGTTGACTTTCCGCAGCCGGAAGGCCCCAGCAGCGTGACCAGCTGGCCCTTTTCTATATCCAGATCGATGTTGCGCAGAACTTCGAGATCTCCGAACTTTTTGATGATGTTTCTCAGTTGAATGTACGCCATGTTATTTGTTCCCCTTTTTGTTCGTCTGGATCTTGCGGCTTCCCATGTTTTGCAGGATGAGAACGCTGCCCGTGATCAGCAGGATCATAATAAATACCACAATGAATATCGCACTGGACTGACCTGAGGAGTAGCTCATGATCTTAAACAGGTACATTTGCGCGTTCTCAATGTTGCTTCCGGCGATGGTATTGACCAGCACAAAGTCGCCCACTATGATGCTCATCGAAAGCAGGCACGCAACCGTGATGCCCGGGACGATATTGGGAACCACCACACGGAAGTAGGCATTGATCTGCGAGGATCCCAGCACGGAGGCGGCCTCCAGAAGCGTTTGCGCCTTTACCCCGTAAAGCCCGTTTCGTATCCCCTGATAAACGTACGGCAGGATCAGAATACAGTACGCGCCGACCAGCATAACGATGCGCGTGCCCAGAAAGCTGTCGCTTCCCGAATACATGTTCAGCACGCTTACCGACAGAATAATCCCCTGCAAGGCATAGGGCAGCATGCAAAGAAACTGCACATACTTCTCCAGCTTGGGAAAATGGACCACGACTGCAAACAGCGCCAGCAGCACCACGGCCGTCGTGATGACGATCGGCGGAATGCTGATCAGAACCGTGCGCAGCAACGCCATCAGAAAACGCTGATCCGAGAAGATGGCCTGATAGTGGCTCAGCGTCAGCCCCTGCGGGATCACGCCGTCCCAGCTCACCGAGACGGAATAGATCGCCGCGACCAGAAGCGGCAGAATCAAAAACGCGGAGATCAGGATGATTGCCAGTATATCGGCTGTTTTTCGTTTCTGCATAGCGATCAGTCACCCCTTGCCCATCTGCAAGTTTTTTTCACGATGTAATTGTTCAGCATGGTGCTTATAAACATCAGCGACATGACGATGACCGACAGGGCGCTGCCAAGCTCCTTGCGTATGACGATATCGCCGCTGAACATGGTTGCGATATTGATTGGAAGCAGCGAATAGTTGCTGGCCATCAGACCGTACGCCGTGGCATAGCCGGCAAGCGCGTTGGCAAACAGCGTGCCCAGCGTCCCGAGCAAGCTCGGAATCAGCACCGGAACGGCTACCGTTAACCAGAACCGGAAGGCGCTTGCATTGAGCAGTCGCGCCGACTCCAGCCACTCCTTACGGATGGCATTAAACGCCGGAATCATCAAAAGAGTTGCGAGCGGAATCTGAAAATAGATATAAATGATGTTCAGACCGGCTCTCGAGTATAGGTTAAACTCAGCCAATCTTTGCCAGCCGATCTCCCGGGCGATCGCAATCAGTACGCCCGCGTTGCCCAGCAGGAGCATGAAGCTGAACGCCAGCGGCACGCCGCAAAAATTGGAAGTAACATTCAGGATCAAGGTAAAAAAACGCTTCAGCGAACTATTGACGCTTTGCACAGCCTTTGCGCCGAAGAACGCGATGATGATGCCCAATATGGCCGAGCAAATGCTGATCTGCAAGCTGTTGAGCAGCGCTCTCTGATAAAGCGGTTTGGAAAACGCAGTGATATACTGCTCCAGGGTAAAGCCGACGGCTTTTGTCGGCTGGAAGCTCTTGAAAATAATGCTGAGGAGCGGAACGACCTCATACAGCAGAATCAATATGCAAAATGGCACCAGCGCCAACAGATACAGGTTGATTTTCTTTTTCATGTTCAGTCCTTACTCTGTTCGATAAGTATTCTCGCAGATGAGAATAACGGAAAGAGGCTTTCTCGCAAAGACCCGATGAGAATACACGTCCGCTCTTCGAGGCGTTCGCCGTCTGCGAAGGATGCCCTTCGCAGACGACGAAACGGTCCGTAAGCCTGCTGCGTCGGATTAGTGAATCAGGGGCAGAACTTCCTCCTGCCACATCTCTGCCAATTTGGCCGAAGCCGTTTCCCACAGGGTGAAGTCCGAAAGCGGAATCGCATTGGCATACTGCTCAGCCGGAATACGCTTTGCAACCAGCTCTTCGGGCAGCTCGACATCGCGGATCGGCGTGGCATATCCCTTTGCCAGATTGATCTGTCCTTCATCGCTGAAGATGTATTCGCGGGCAAGCGCTGCCGCATAGATGTTTTTGGAATACTTGTTCAGGATTGTCGAATATCCCACCTGCACGGCACCATCCGTAGGAATGGCAATGCTAAAGGAGTAATTCGGGTTTGCGACCATGGCGTTGTCACGGTATGCAAGCGCATTATAGTCATCCATGACGGCGCAGGCGATCTCGCCGCTTTCCCAGCGTGCGCTGCGGTTGTCACCGGGATCCAGACGGCCCTGCTCGGCAAGCGTCTTCCAGAAATCAATACCCGGCTGGATGTTGTTCAAATCGCCGCCCATGGCATAAACGCTTGCCAGCACCGCGTTCTGTGACTGCGCTGCGCTAACCACGTTTCCGATGCTGACCTTGTAATCTCCCTCCAGAATGTCCTGGAAGCTGGTAGGCGCTTTATCTACCAAAGTATTGTTGACCATGATGCACGTCGTCCCCATGTAGGCGACCATCCAGTATCCGTCCGTATCCTTTGCCCAATCAGGGATCTCATCCCAGTACGAGGTCTTATAGGGGATGGCTACGCCCATTTCAACGGCAACGGGGCCAAAACGCATACCGACGTCTCCGATGTCCTTGGTTGCGTCCTTCTTCTCCGCTTCAAACATGGCCAGTTCTTCGGCGGAACCCATGTCCGTGTCATTCTGGGTAATGCCATAGACCTGTTCAAGCTCGTCCCACGTCTCTCCCCAGTTTGCCCAAGTATCAGGCATACCTACGGATTCGATGTGTCCGCCGTTTTCTTTTGCTTTCGCAACCAGCTCTTCTACCGTCATGCTGTTAAGATCCACCGTTTCCTGCGTCGCTTCTTCGGCTTTGCATGCCAGAGAAGCGAATGCAAGCAGCAACACAAGGGTGATGACGAGAATCTTTCTTGTTTTCATATTCCTTTTCCTCCTGTTGTGTTTTCTTTCCGCCAAATAGCACATGAGATACAAGTACATTATAGGGCAGAAAAAACACAACTCCCATTGCATTTTCGGTGAAGCGGTGTGCATTTTTCGTACGTTTACACCATTTTTACATGCTTTTCACGATAGATTGACGGAGAAATGCCCGTATACTTAATGAAATTTCTATAAAATGTCGAGAAATCGGAGAACCCGCACATGCCACAAATTTCCTGCAGCGTCAGGGAGTCCACCGCGCAAAGAATGACTGCGTTGCTGATGCGCTTTCTATTGAGATACTGTTTGAACGGCAGCCCCGCTATCCGCGGGAACATGATGCCAAAGGTCGAGGTGGAGACGGCAAATTTTCTGGACAGCTGCGCCACTGTCAGCGGGTACATAAAATTCTCGTCAATATAGGTCTTGCACTCGAGCATGATCTGGCTGTACTCGTTGATCTTTTTCAGCCTTTCCTCCATTTGCGGCTCATCGAAATAATTCCTTGCAATGATCGTAATCATTGCGGAGATGAGGCTGTTTGCATTGGAGTTTTGCCGTTCCAAATTTAAGGACCGCTCATATATCAAGCAATCGACCAGACCCATGAACGCCGCCGCGTCTCTGCCCGGCATGGCTATCTTCAGCGTGATGTCGATGTGTTGTCCGTTCATTGTGTCAAGCCGGAGCGCGGCAAGAAATTTGTAAGCGCTCGTAAACTGATAGTCGGGATGAAACAGCGATTCCTGAAAAGACAAAAAGCACCCCTCCGTGTCTTTGGCAAGAATCTCCGTGCTGTGCTTGAACGCGGGAGGTATAATGAAGCAATCGCCGGCGTTCAACGTGACGCCGGTGTTCTCATGCTTATGAATGAGGCTTCCCCGGGTGACATAGCACACTTGATAGTAATCATGGCTGTGCTGTACGGCGTTTGACGGGTCGCTGTCCAACCTGGTTATCTCGTAAAAATTGGAGCAATTCTCCAGATATACCTGTTCCGGCAGATTCAGTTGCATACGCATTCCGTTCGATCGCTCCGGCCGACGCACGGCGTGTCCATGTTCTCCAGCACAAAACGAAGACAAATCTCAACGCCTTCAAACAGCGCGTCTTCATCCACGTCAAAGCAGGTGCTGTACTCCGTGCCGGTTATCCCTTTATCCGCATTGTAGGTTCCGATCAGGAACATCGCCCCCGGCTTTTTCTCCAAATAGAACGAAAAATCCTCACCGCTCATTCTGGGCGGAACGGTAACCACATTCTCGTCGCCCACGACAGTTGACGCGATCCCACGCAGGCTGTTGTTCACCCGCGCATCGCAGGTCATGGGCACGGCCTTGCGTTCTCCCTCAATGCGCGCGCTACCGCCCGCGGTCTCCGCGTTCCCAAGGGCGATTTCTTTCACACGATGGAATATCCGCTCATCCGTCGCCAGACTGAACGCCCGAATGGACAGCTGCATCTTTGCGTAGCCGCAAATGATATTGCTGGTGCAGCCCGCGTTCAGCGCGCTCACGGCACAGGAATACTGCTCCAGCGGATCCATCTCGCGGGACAGCATCATCTGTATGTCATTATAGGTTTGAACGGCCATTGCCAGCGCGTCTATGCCGGATTGCGGAACGCCGTCAAAAGCCTCTCTGCCGAAAAACTCGATCAGCGTGGGGCGGCTTGCGGCCAAGGCCAGGCCGTCATAGAAACCGATCTGGCCGGAATCCAGCCGGCTCTCGACATGCGCGGTAATGATCACGTCAATCTCGTCCATGATCCCGTCTTCAATCATATATCGCGCGCCGCTGTCGAAGCTCTCTTCGTTTGCCTGAAACAGCAGCATGACCCGGCAACGCAGTTGGTCGTTGATCCTTTTGAGACCGCGCGCCACGGCAAGCAGCATCGCCGTGTGCGCATCATGGCCGCAGGCGTGCGCCCGCCCCGCAATCCGCGAATGATAGGGCACTTCCTTGCAGTCCTGAATCGGCAGAGCATCCATGTCGGCGCGGATGCCTATGGTAAACGTTGCGTTTGGATCGCCCAGCGTCGCGGCGATGCTCTGCTTGCCATACTTTCTTGTGTATGTCACGCCGATACGATCCAACTCCTGTTCGACCAGCTCCAGGGTTCTTGGCAGGTCAAACCCGATTTCCGGATACATGTGCAGCTGGCGACGTTGCGCCAGAAGCAAAACGGGATCGATGCATTCCAACGCGATTTCTATGAGTTCCTTCATGTGGGAGCCTCCAAACCGATCGTGCTTACGTTTGTATATACTTCTACATTGATATTCTATCCTGCAAGTCCGTTTCTGTACATTGCATTTCTAACAAAAATAGCATGCAAAATGCATAAGGTTTGTCTGTCTGTATGGCACAATTTGCCTTGTCTGATAGAATGGAATACACGGAAGCATGCATTCGCTTCCGATTCCCGTGTGCCGGACCCGGAAGACGGACCTGACATGTGTTTGCATGGCGGGCTTTCGTGGGCTGTGGACCTTAAAAAGGAGAGGCAGCATGATTCTGCTCCAATTATCGGATTTGCATATTGCACAAGAAGGGAAACCTGCGTTTGGATGCGTGAACTCGCTTCAGATGCTTCAGGCAACCGTTTCCTATATTCTCCATTCCCGCGTCAAGCCGGATGTGGCGGTGGTAACCGGCGACATCTCAACCGACGGAACCGAATCCTCCTATCAGCTGGCCAAAGCGGAGCTGGATCGCCTGTGCATGCCGGTATATATGGTTCCCGGTAACCACGACGACAAGAAAACCATGCAGCGCGCGTACCAGGACAGCCCGCGTATACGGACCGTCTTTCAGCCGATGCTGGAGCATGTGGAGGGGGCAAACCTGGTGCTTCTGGATTCTACGGTTGACGGCAAGTCCTACGGCAGCATCAGCCGATCCGACCTGACGTGGCTGCAGACCCATGTTCCGTCAGCTTCGGACAAGCCCACCCTGGTGTTTATGCATCATGTTCCGTTTGCTACGGGGTACACCGTCATGGACGAACCCTTTGTGCATGCCACCGACCTTCTGCAAGTTCTTTCGGGGCGTCCGCAGCTGCTTGTCTGTTGTGGGCATATTCACGTCGGAATCGCCGCCCCCGTCAACAATGTATCCGTCATCACATGCCCCCCCGTGTCCATGTCGATGGAACTGAACTTCGGTTCGGACGGCGGCGACGCGTTCTTCATTGGGCAGCCGGCCTTCGCCTTGCATATTATCGACGGCCCCCGTGTGCAAACGCATTTCTGCAACGTGCCCTATGGCGAGACGCGCCGAGGTCCCTTCCCCTTCTAGCGTCAAGCGGCTCTGTCCAGGCCGCCCCTGCACGCCCCTCCGTCACGCATGATAAGCCTGCGCTTCCTGCCTTTTTCAGCGCAAGCGCCGAATTGACAGTTGGCCCGTTTTGTAATTATTTCAGTCGCTTTTTCAAGATCCCGCAAACGCGTGACAATCCGCTTTCTATATCGACGTTCTTCTCAAACCCGCGCGTACAGGATGCCGCATTCGTACGCCGCGCGGGTCAGCTTCTCTCGAAGCTCCGGATGTGCGATCGCCGTCAGCCGCTCCACGTTGCGATACACAGACGGCAAATTATGCCGATGCAAGGGCTTTGCACAACATCTCGCGAAATTGCGGCAACTCAATGGTTACTGTATTCCACAGCAAGCCTAAGTCTACATTCATAAATAAGGCATTTCGCAATACCATGCATCCCTGCCGGATCTTGAAATAGTATTCTCTTTCTCCTATCCATTCTTCATCTGGAATCTGAGATACAACTTGTCCTAACAACTGCACATTTCTTGTAACGGCATCTTGTATCACGCTATCCGTCAAGAAACGCTCTTGGGTTATTCCTTTACAACAATTCAGAATCCGGTCGATGACCCAGATGGCGCTCTTCCCATTTTTTCGAACTTTATCTTGTGCCGTCATGGCTCCTTTCATTGCATTCTCTCTCTTTTGCCCGCGTATTTCAAAAAAATCAATACTGATCTGCTTAAAATGCTCCAACACCAAAGGATCTAAACACGCATAGGTAATAACATCCATTGGTATGTGTAACAGCTGTTGCAATTCATGTTGCAATTGGCCAAGCTGAATCAGTGTGCTTTTCGCGGGCATGTCAACCAGTAAATCCAAATCACTTGTTTCTTTATCTTCCATCCTGGCTACAGACCCAAAAATTCTCACCTGCGTGACATTGAACTTCTTAAAAATACCGCATATTTCGTTGTAATGATCAACCAATTTGCCGGAAACATATCCTAATTCTTGCGTTATCATGTTGCCCCCCATAATCTTTTCTCACTATTGCACAGTTTCGAATTGCCTTCTCGGCAAGATTGAACTTCTCCCATCCAACTTCGCTGCGCATACAACCTAAGCGCAACGTCGCAAGCATCGTCCTTGCCATCTCAGTATACCATCCGTCCAAGCGAACTGCAATTTTGAGCCGGCTCGTATTTGGGAATTAAGCACATGTAACATTCTATTGCTTTTTTGCAACCGACAAAGGATGCAAGCAGGCGCCATGCGACCTGCGGCTCACAAATAGGCAAACGTAAACGGGGCGCAATGCCCCGTTCTTTTTTAGCTATACGGTTGTGGGCGTCCTGCCAACGGCCGACACAATGCGGCATGGGGGTTCGCATGGAGGCTTGCCCTAGTCTGCTCCGACAGTCATGCGCTGATGCTCTCGGCGACGCCGCCGATCCAAGGTCATCTTCTCCGCTGCTGGCAGCGGCAGGCGCACGAGCTGCGGCCGGGCATGAGCTGCGCCTGTACGATCTCCAGGCACTCGCCGAAGCGTTGATAGTGCACCACCTCACGCTCGCGCAGAAAGTACAGCGGCTCGATGATCTGCGGATTGCACGTCATGTTCATCAGATGCTCATACGTCGCCCGCGCTTTCTGCTCTGCTGCCATGTCCTCGACCAGGTCGGCCACGGGATCACCCGTGACGGCAAACGCGGTCGCGTTGAACGGCACTCCGGACGGATCGACCGGGTATACACCGTGATCGTGCATGACGTAATAGCCCGCAAGCCCCGCCTCCCGAAGCTCCTGACACGTCGCACCCGCCATGCACTGGCGGATCATGGTTCCCAGCATCTCCCAATGCCCCAGCTCGTAGGTGCGGTATTGTTGTAGGCGATTTCTCGGAAAGAACAAGCAGCTGCTCGGTAGTAGAGGAAAGCTCATACGGCAGTCACACGACCTTGAAACGATTATCACGGTCTGGAAGGAAGCATCCCGTGTAGCCGTTCAACTCGCTCATCAATCTTCTTTCGAATATCCGGCTCATTCTCAAGAGACGATTCGCCCCCTTCAATTCTTACGCGTGCCCATACTTGCGCTAAAGTATATTGTGACAAGATAACAAGACGCTTGTATTCATCTTCGCAAAATGAATTCGAGTGACTGCAACAATAATCGAGTTCGTCAATTAGTTCTCCATACAGTTCCTTCCTGTCATACCTCACATAGAGCAGCAGTGATGTACGAATTTCAGATAATTTCTCTGTGTCGCTGGAATCTACACGATACTGTTCACAGAAATGAATTAAAAGCTTGCGCACATCCGCAATCCAGTTCATGCGATTAGACGTGATAGCGGCTACTGCCAATTCCCTTGAGTTGTGCTTATGGAATCGCCAGGCGCTAATGAAAGAGAATACCGCAGCCACCAAGGCGACAGCCAC
The DNA here is from genome assembly GCA_964474405.1 of uncultured Oscillospiraceae bacterium. Taxonomy (GTDB): domain Bacteria; phylum Bacillota; class Clostridia; order Christensenellales; family CAG-138; genus CAYYUV01. The sequence continues at coordinate 229 of CAYYUV010000013.1, read as the reverse complement.
CGAACAAATGGTTGCTATGCTTTCTACGCTCATAATACACCTCCAAGCCTGTTTTTGTTATGTGTAGTATACATTATCTTGTTTGTTCTGTAAACATAACCCATGATAAATACTGCCTTAATGCGTGAAGGGCCGCAATATGCGGCCCTCTGCATTTTGGCTCAGTTTTGTTTGTCAAAATCCGATCTTATTGGTGGGATTGTTGAGGACACCGAACACAGTCAGCGCC
>CAYYUV010000012.1:40695-44058 GCA_964474405.1 uncultured Oscillospiraceae bacterium | reverse complement strand
CCCGCGGGCATGGTTCCCTCAGCAACGAGGGTATTCGCCGTGTAACCGGGAATGACGGGGGACGTCACGCTGTACGGCGCGTTGTAATTCAGCGTATCCGTATGGGTGGCGGGCGCCGCCGAGCCGTCGCTCATCACATAGGTGATCGTCAGCGTGTAGCTGTTGATCTCGTAGACCGCATCGGCACGGAGGTTCTTCGCCGGCATAGTCAGAGGAGCGGACTGGATGCCCGTCGTCTCGCTGTCAAAATCCCAGCCCTTGAAGGTATAGCCGGTCTTATTCACGCCGCCGCGTACCGTGATGGCCGCGCCGAAGTTGTAGGTGTCCGGATCGCCATTCTGCGCACCGTCCACATAATAGGTGACGGTGTAGGAATTGACGGCAAACGTGCCGTACACATTCACAGCGTGGGCAGGCATGGTCGCAGGAACGGGCTGATTGCCGTCCTCCGCAGGGTCGCTGTCCCAGCCGCTGAAGGTGTAGCCCTCTTTCACGGGCTCCGTCAGCGCCGTGATGGCGGCTTCAAAGGCAACCGTTGTCTGATTGTACTGCCCGCCGTCCACATAATAGGTAAGCGGATAGCTGTTGCGCACGTAGATAACCGTGACCTCAGCGCCGCCGGCCGTCATGGTGCCTTCGACCGTGGCAACACTCGCTGTGAAGCCGGTCTTGCCCGGGGAATCCACGCTGTAATCTGTGCCGATGGCGACGGTTGCTTCGTAATCATCCGCGGCAGGGGTGTCGTCCTCGTATACATAATGGATGATCAGCCCCGCGGTCAGCGTTTCCCACTGCGCGACATAGGTATAATTGCCGTTGGCGCTCGCGGGCAGGGCGGGACTGCCGTCCTGCGGCGCCCAACCGATAAACGCATAGGTGGCAGCGTCCGCGGAAGCGGGCGCTTCGGGCGTGGTGATGGCAGCGCCCTTTTGATAGGTCTGCTGAATCGTCTCGCTGCCCTCGGCCGCATGGTCGCCGGGGAGGAAGGTCACCGTATAAGCAGTGTTCCACTGAGCGTACAGCACGGCAGAGCTGCCAAAGCGCGCTTCCGCGCCCGGCGCATATGCGGTGCCGCTGCCGTTGGCGGCCGTGTTCCAGCCAACAAAGGTGACGACGCCGCCGTTGGCGTCCGCCGCCGGGGTAAAGGTGCCGGCGCTCCTGAGGGTGACGGTGCTGTTTGCCGCCACGGAGCTGCCGCCGCCGACGGTCGGGCCGTTGCCCGCGCCGTTATAGTTTGCATTGTAGGTGACAAAGACCCTCGCGGGCTCCGCATCCCACATCGCGGTCATATGATAGTAGTATTCGCCGGTGTCCGCATCCTCCACGGCCAGGGTAAAGTCGATCGGCGCCGTGCTGCCGGGCTGATAGACGATGCCGTCCGGGCCGCGCCAGCCGACGAACACATAGCCGGAGCGCACCAGCGTGTTTTTGCCCATGATCTTGGCTTCCGCGGCGTCCGCAAACGGATACCATTCAGGGTCGCTCGGCACGGAGCCGGTGACGCCCGTGTCCGCCGGATCCAGATCGTAATCGATGCGGATCTCAAGCGTGCTGACAAAGCTGGGCTTGAGCCTGATGTTTGAGGTCAGCGCCGTTGCCGTGTTGAACGGGATATAGTCGGTATAGGTTCCGTCAGAGTTTTGATAGCTCACCAGCCAGCCCGCAAACGCCATGTTTTCGGGCACGATGACCTGCTCTGCAAAGCCCTCCATGGTCGCGGCAGGGATGGCCGATCCGGACGTGACGGTGTACGGCGCGCCACCGACGGCCGTCTCATCTCCGCCAATGTTAATATAGATTACGCCGTTGACGGTCTTTGGCGCCCACTTGGCGTAGACCACCCGGTTGCTCGCGGGCATCGTGACGACGTTTTCGCCCGTTGACCAGGCCGCTTCCGTGCCGGTTTCGCAGGCCGGGCTGGTGAACCAGCCGGCAAATACATAATCCTTGTACTGTTCCCCGACCGGTCTCGGCGGCACATAGGCGCCGAACGTCGTGGCAAGCAGCGGCGTCTCGTACCGCACGGTCTCCGTCTTGGCGACGGCATTGACGTTATGATAGGTCAGGGTGAACGAGCTGCGCTCGTAGTACAGGATCATCCCGCTTGTCAGGGTCTTGCTGTAATAGCCGTTATTCTCCGTCCAGCCGTCCTCACCCTTGGCATATTTCTGGGTGAACCCACTGATGGCATAGTAGTCCTCATCGTAGGTGAGAGAGCCCGCGTTTGCCGAGGCGGAACGGAACTGATAATACACCTTGCCGTCATAGGTGACGGTTGTGGCGCCGGCGGGCGCGGTGGCCGCCGTGCCGTCCAGCGTTTCAAGGTAATAATGCCAGGTTTTGCCCGTGCCCATGTTGTAGGCGGTCAGGGTCAGGTTGTAGTTCGGCATCTTCTGCAGGAAGGAGTAATACACGCTGCTGTACACGCTCGATTCCCAGGTATAGCCCGCGTCGCTCAGCCCCTTGACCGTTTCGTTGTTCCACGCCGCGGTCAGATCCTGATCGTATTCATAATCGGCAGCAATGGAGAAGGGGGTGGCGGTTGTGGCTTTCGTATACCAGTCATAGCCGGTGTAGCTGCTGTAATTTTCCCACGTCAGCTCAATATACGCGCCGTTTACAAGCGCATATTTGCCGGAATAACTCCATCTATCCTTGTTTCCAGTATATTTCGTATATGTAACGACCGAAGACTCCCCCGTAAACGTCAGCGTGTAGGTATTGCGGTAGAAATACACATTGACGATGGACGAGCCGTCGGGCGCGACCGTACGGTCCGTATCGCAGTGATCAAAATGGAAGCAGGCGCGATACTGCGCATCGGTCAGCTGTCCGCCGGTGGGGTTGCTCGTGATATTGGCGGTGGACTTTTGCGCCTCGGTCAGCGTGATCGCCGTGCCGGTCGTTCCCGTGGCCGAGGCGGAGCCCTCGTAAACGAATTCGGTATGCCCCGCCGCCGCCGTCTCCAGCCAGTAGATGACGGTGTATGCCGTGTCGGTGCCGGCCGCCCAGATTGCATACAGGGTGATGTCCTCCGTAACGGCAACCGGGAATGTGTCCCCCGCCGTCGCGTTCGGATTCACCGACCAGCCCACAAAGGTATAGCCGTCGCGCACCGGCGTCTTATCCGCGGGGTTATAGGTGCTTTCCGTGGTAAATTCCGGCTCATAATAGGTTGCGCCCGTGCCGGTCACAAACGTGATCCACTTGACCTCATGGACGTCGGCGTAGAAGGTGACGTCGGCGGGGTCTGCCGTGGGAATCGTATAGGTGCCGTCCGTGGCGTAGAGCGTGCCGTCCGTGCTGCCAAGCCGCCAGCCGATCAGCGCCTTTTCCGAGCCGACGTCAAAGGTGACGTCGGTG
>CAYYUV010000012.1:0-40595 GCA_964474405.1 uncultured Oscillospiraceae bacterium | reverse complement strand
AAGCCGCCAGCCGATCAGCGCCTTTTCCGAGCCGACGTCAAAGGTGACGTCGGTGCCGATCGTCTCGCCAGCCGCAGCCGCGCGCTCATCGGCGACGATCCAATGGGAAACGCTGCCGTCGGCGGCATAGATGGGCTTTAAGAACGTGGCGTAATAAACCTGTTCAAACCGCGCGTCCACGCGCACCTCGGTGGCGTAGGCGGCGGTGTTGATGACGCCGAACGGCTGTACGGTGTCCATAAAATTATACCAGCCGATAAAGCGATAGCCGTCCATATCGGGGGTGGCGGGCTGCAACAGCGTTTCGCCGTTGGCCACCGTCTGCTCGGCCACCAAAGCGCCGTCCACATAGAAGGTGAAGTGGGCGTAGCCGGTGTCGTTTGTGCCGTCCACGGTGATCGCATATTCCTCATCGCCCGTCACCGCGTGATCCCCCGCGGGTTTTGCGGGCGACCATTCGGCCTGATGTCCCTGGGTGACGCCGATCGTGGGAACGGCGACGTTCTCCCACAGCGTACCGGAGGCGACGGTTATCACGACCGAATCCTGCCCGCCGTTTAGGGTGACGCCCTCGCCCGGGGTGAAGGTCACCGTGCGCGCGGCGCCAAAGGAGGCGGCAAAGGAGGAGACCAGCGTCGTGTCGTTGATCACGCCGTCCGGGATCGCGGGCGACCAGCCGCCGAAGGTCAGGCCGTCGTTCGGCGTCGCCGTCGGGAACGCGGCAAGGACGTTCGCCCAGCTCGTGCCCTCGGTCACCGTTATCTCACTGGCGCTGACGCTGCCGCCCTCGCCCGCGGTAAAGGTAAGCGTGTACGACTTGGGGTCGCGGTATTGCGCGTGCAGAACCGTGTCCTCCGTGATGGCCGTATCGCCCGCAAGCGCGGGATTCCAAATCTTGAAGATTTTGCCGGAGGCAGTCGGGATCGGCTTTGTGACGGTGGAGAACAGCGTGCCGCTCTCCACGGACACGGTGACGATGCCGTCCTGATCCGGATCGTCCGTCTGTGCAAAGGCGCCCGTCACGCTGCCGTCAGCCGGGCTGGCGTAGAAGGCGATCTGGACTAGTCCCTTGCTCCCTTCCGGCGCATTGTCCGCAGCCGTATAGGTGACGGTCTCAAAGACGTCCGCCGTGCCCATCACGCCGGATACGGCGTTGGCACTCGGCGCAAAGCCCGGGATCGTCGGGGATGGGACGTTGTATCCTGCGCCCTCCTCGACAGACTCCGTATGCGTTTCCGCGGCGGTCGCACCGTCCGCGTACACATAGCTGACCTGCACCGCGTGCGTCGCGATGGCGGGCGCTTCGTCCTCTGCGATTGCGCTTACCGGCATCAGTCCGAAGACCATGCCCATGCAGAGCATACAGCAGATAAATTTTTTCATTGTGATCCTTCTCATAGTTACCTCCTGAGAGATTTGCGGCGTCGCGGTCGCCCGCAGCCTGTTCTTCTAATATACTATTGCCGTCTCAAAAACAGCACGCAAAGATGCCAGTCCTGATTCTGTGATTAACATTATATTAGGCGGGTGTTGCACCAGCGTTACATTGCGGTTCGAATTTGTTCTTTTTTTCCTGTTTTCAGATAAATATACGGGTGCTTTACCGTTTTTTTTGAGAACAATTTGTGAAGGATTTTCATTCGATATATCATCATATATAAATCGCCATGGATCGCCATATTTTGCGCGACAATATAGAATATGTTGAAACGTGCGCTTTTTTGCCGTCGCGCGGCGGCGGCGACCCGTTCGCACAGCGATTCTGCACCCGGAATCCGTCTGTTACATTCCCGTTTGTTTTTGATGATCCGCCGCATAATTTTTTACCGGGTGCGTCGTTGCCTGTTTGGCACATTCGGGCGTGCGACGCGGCCGCGAGGGGGGCGGGACGGATGTAATGCGCGGGCGCGATGGGTTTTGCAGGCAACCGATCGAATTGTTTTGCCCCAGGCCGCCCGCTAAGGGCTTGCGGGAACGTGTGGGCGCGGAGGGGCGGATGGGCGGATGGATGGGTTGTCAGGTGACAGGTCTAATTGCTTTGCTCCGGGTCACCTGCCAAGCGCACATGGGAGCGGCGCGGCGGTCAAAACGGACTAGTCGCGCGCAGAGAGAAAAAGCCTACCAAGCGTGTGCGAGAGCCCCGGACATCACCCATCAATCGTTGTCTGAACAGGTGTCGGAGCGCGCGTGGAAGCGACAGCAATCATGTAATCCTTTCGCCCAATTCGGGCGTGAGCGTGTACGGGAGTAACGCGCGTGGAAGCGACAATCCCTTGCGGCTGCGACAGTCAAAGCCCCCCGCCACGCACGCGCGGGAGCGGTGTGAGGGATGTTTCCGCGCACACAGGGGGTTTACGGAGCCCCCGCCACGCGCGCACGGGAGCGGTGTGAGGCTGTCCGAGCTGTTGCAGATTCGCAGGGACAAGCTGCCCCCGCCACGCGCGCACGGGAGCGGTGTGTTCGCCGATCAGTCACAGCTACAGCCCGGTGACGCCCCCGCCACGCGCGCACGGGAGCGGTGTGAGGGTGGCGCGCATTTTTGTGACATTCTTGTTGTTTCATGTTGTTTTCTGACGTGAGCGTGTAAGGGAGGTTGACCGGGCAAGGCAGGCTTTTTTCTGTGGGGCGGTTTGTCTGCCGCGTGCAGCGGCGTCGCAATGACGTCGGGCTTTTCAAAGATAAGCACGCAGGCCGGTTTACATGACCCGACTGTCAAGGCCGCGCCGCCGCATGTTGTGCCGCGCGGCGTACACGGTTGGTAATTATATGGAAAAATATCATGTTTCTTGGAATTATTCCGTTCTTACTGCCTGTAACATCCGGACGGCTTTTCGAGAGGGGGCGCGCCCGCCCCGTCATTTTTGCCGGATTTCGAACGGCGTCGCCCGATGGATCGCGTGGTTTTATCCGCCGCAGACCGTGCATGTCGGCGCGGGGTAGAGCTTGGGATGCGACGGTTATTTCGCGCCTGCCGCCGCCGAAATTCTGTTTCATTTATGTTTCATGCGTCTGGCCGCTTGCGCCATGTTTTTCCCATGTGCGCGCCCGCCGCCACCGTTTTTTGGCTTTGCTTCCGCTGATGCGTCGCCACTCACCCCTGCGTGGCGATACCCGCTCCCCCCTGCGTGGCGATACCTGCTCCCCTGCACAGCGTGCCCACACCGCACGGCTTTCGCCTGTCTGTCCGCCGCGCAGAGCGCAAAAAAAGAACGCCCGCAGGGATTGCGGACGTTCCTTTGTGGGTCGGTTTTAGTCCTGTTTGGGCGCGCCCACGGGGCAAACGCCTGCGCAGCTGCCGCAGTCGATACAGGTATTGGGGTCGATCACATACTTGGTATCGCCCTCGGTGATGGCTCCGACGGGGCATTCTCCCGCGCACGCGCCGCAGCTGATGCATTCATCCGTAATTTTATATGCCATAGCAAGCACCTCCTTGCAAATTTGGTAACATTATAACACAGAAGCGGAAAAAGGCAAGCCCTTCTTTGACGGGAAATGGCGGGAAAAAACGGCGTTTCGTCGGAAAGACGAAATGCTGTCTACGTTTGGGGGAAGCAATCGACCTTTGTAAGCCGCCTAGCTTTCGACAACCGGCACATGCAACAATGACCGTACACCCCAATTTTGAAGGAGGCCGCCTTGCAGACGTATTCATTTGAGCGCGGGCTTGTTGCCATCCCGCCAAGGAAGGATCACGATCGGACGCTGCTGTTGCTGCCTGTCCACGAGATCGTGCCAAACCCGCAGCAGCCGCGCCGCGCATTCGGCGAGAAGGAGCTGTCCGAGCTGATGATCTCCATCGCGCAGGTCGGATTGATCCAACCGCTGACCGTCCGCAGCGTTGGCGGCCGGTATGAACTGATCGCGGGCGAGCGTCGTCTGCGTGCGTGCAAACTACTTGGCATGAAGGAGGTGCCCTGCGTGATCCAGACATCCGACGACCAATCCAGCGCGCTGATGGCGCTGGTGGAAAACATCCAACGTAAGGATCTGCATTATCTTGAGGAGGCGCAGAGCTATCAAAAGCTCCTCCGTCAATACAACATCACACAGGATGCGCTTGCCGTGCGCCTCGGCAAGAGTCAGGCGTTTTTATCCAACAAGCTGCGGCTTTTGCGTCTTTCCCCGCAGGTGCGGCAGGCGCTCATAGACGGCAGCCTCAGCGAGCGCCACGCACGCGCGCTTCTGGCCATTCCGGAGGAGCGGCTCCGGCTTACCGCCGTGCGCGAGGCCGTGGAAAAACATATGAATGTGCAACAGATGGAGACGTATGTTTCCTCCCTGCTGCTCAAATGCGACACGCGCCATGCACGCGTCATCGGCGTGCTGAAGGACTACCGGCTGTTTGTCAACGGCGTCAAGATGAGCGCGGATCAGCTTCGGCAGAACGGCATGGATGTTGAGCTGTCCGAGACCCGGGTTGACAACGGTGTGGATCTGCTGATCCGCGTCCGCACGCAGCAGCAGCGGGCAACCTGACGGCGGCGCTTTTGCCGCCCCCGCTTCTGCGCGGCGCGCGCATGACGTGACAAAGCAAGCATGTCACAATGTAACATTGCGTCCTGATCAAAAATACCGGGAAATGGGGGAAAACGGGGCTTGCCGCGCTTGACAAAGGGCGGATGCGCATATTACACTAATGCTGTAACGTCGGACGTCTTGTAACATGGCGGTTCGGCGCTGGGGGATGGCATGAATTTCGTTATCGATTATGAGGTGTGCGCGCTCCTGTTTTTGCTGGTCACAACGGTTTATTATTTCAGCAGGCGCGTGCTTCCCACACGGCAAAACTATTTTTTCGGCTGGCTTCTGGTCGGCGGTCTGTTTTTTCTGGCGCTGGACGCGGCGACCTGCGTGCTGGACTATTCCAGTGCGAACGTCGCGCCGTGGTTTTTATACACCATCAACATCGTTTTGCTGCTGACCACCAACACCTATGTTGCGATCGGCTATGCCTACTGTGTGACGCTGGTGCGGCAGGAAAAGCTGCTTGCGCGGCGCGTGCGGCTGCTGCTGCTGCTGCCGCTGCTGATGGTCTATCTGCTGGTGCTGTCCACCCCGTGGACGGGCTTTGCCTTTACGCTCGGCGAGGGCAACCGCTATCTGCACGGCCCGTATCATTTCCTTCTATATATTAACTCAACCGTTTTTCTCATCGCCATGGCCGTCGTCGTGCTCTCCTCGCGCACCGCAGACAGGCGCAGCCGGGGGGCCATGCTGGCCTTTATCGGCCTGATCATCATCGCCACCGTGCTGCAATTCCTCTTTCCGCGGTACATGCTCAACGGCGTGGGTGCGGCGCTCGCGCTCAACGTCATGATGTATGTGCTGCAATCCCCCGAAATGTATACCGAACAGAAAACGGGGCTGTTCAACCGCGCGGCCATGCCGATGCTGATCGGCTACGAGCGGGAACGGCGGCGTCTCTATTCCGTTGTGGTATACCTGATCGACGGCATGGGCAACGTCAACAACACCGTCGGCATGGAGGGCGGCGAGCAGGTGCTGATGACGCTGGTGCATGAGCTTCAGTCGGCTTATCCCAAGCACAATCTGATCCGCTATTCCTACGACAGCATCGGCGTGATCGTGCGCGGCGTGTCCATCAGTGACCAGAACGTGGACGAATATGCGCGTAAGTTTCCGCGCCGGCTTGTCTATCACGATACCGAGGTGCGGCTGGACTGCCGCACGCTGGCTCTGCCCGGGGAGGATTTTTCCTCCGAGGACAGCATCCTGTTCGCGCTCGAGCAGGGGGTTGAGACTCTGCGTCAGGACGGGTTCCCCGGCAGCGTGTTTGTCAGCGACAAGGAGGCGGATGCGCAGTTCCGCCGCCGCATGCAGCTAGAAACCCGTTTGATGGAGCTGATCCCCAGACGCGGCGTGGATGTGCGCTATTATCCGGTCAATACCACCGACGGCCGCCTGTTCGCGGCGGATTCCGCCATGTCGATGGACGACGGCGCGGGCGGTTCCGTGCCGATGGACGAGATGTACCGCATGGCCGAGCGCCACGGCGCGGTGATGCAGCTCAACAGCGCCATGCTTGAGCGGATCTGCCTGTTTTTACAGCGGTATGACATCCGCAAATGGGGCGCGCGGCATGTGTATGTGCGCCTGTCGTCCGCACTCTGTGCGCAGACGGATCTGGCAGCGCTGATGCTGCGCATTCTGAACCGATACAGCATTGACCCGTCTCTTTTGTGCTTCTCCATCCGCGAGGACGACGTCGTTTCCTTTGCCGACCGGCTGGAGCCGAACATGCGCCAGCTCGCCTGCGCGGGCGCCACGTTCCTTCTGGACGAATACGGCAGCGGGCATGCAGACCTCGGGCTGCTGCTGCGGCTGCCGTTCAACACCGTCAACCTCAAGCCCTCGCTGCTCGCGCTTGCCTGGCGGCAAAAGGCGGGCAAGGTCTTTATTACCAACCTCATCCAGTTGTTTGAGCAGAGCGACATCCGCGTCGGCTGCATCATCTTGGATAACGAGGAGCGCGTGCAGGAGCTGCACGAAATGGGCGTGCGCTATATCCACACCTATTCCGCCAATTACGCCATGACGGAGGAACAGTTTCGCGACTGTCTGATCGAGGCCGCCAACACCCGCTGGGGCAAGTAACGGCCGGCCAACCGGCGTGTTGACCTCCTGCCGGGGCTAATCGCGGCCGTCCTCAAACCTCGCCCAAAGATAATTCAAAACCGTCTGCTTAGCCGCCATCTTCTTTGGCTATTGCTGCGCGGGGTCGGGATTCTTCCAGTAGCGGCTGCCGTCGGGTACGCGCCCGATCAGGCCGCTTTCTACAAGCGCGCGGCGCAGCATGGTATGATCGCCAAACGTGTGAAGCGAACCCACCAGCGCGTTGACCTCCTGCTCGGAATAATCGCGACCGTCCTCAAACCTCGCCCAAAGATAATTCAAAACCGCCTGCTTGGCCGCCATCTTCTTCGGCCATTGCTTGACGCGGCCGTCCTCGTCCAGGAACCTTGTGATCAAATCTTCCATATTATATCTCCGCCCCTTTTCTCCGTTCTTATTGCATGATTATACCACGGCGCTTTTGCGCTGCAAAGCCCGCTTTTCCCGTGCATGCACCCTTTTTTGCACGCGCGCACGCCTTAGTACGGATTGTATAATATATGATATAATAAGTGTATTTATACAATAATTTTCGCATGTCAGCACCGTTCATTCCATGCAAAAACAGGGGTATGCAGCCTGTCACCCGCAACCGTTTTTTCCCGCGATACCGGACAATTTGGCCGTTTTACATAGAATATACGCAGTCTATACGCGTTTATTATGTTCGATGATAATTTCTGGTTGACTTTACACATGCCAGTGTGATTTAATATGTTAATACAGACGGAAAGCGGATTTTTTGCCAAACCAACCACTGCATATTATTCCGTTTTTATGCACCTCTCGCTGAGGCCCGGACCATTTGCAAGGAGAAGGAATATGGCATCTTATGTACTCAAACGAATAGGCGTTGCGCTCCTTACAGTCCTGCTTGTTTCGGCAATCACCTTTTTTCTGATGAACGCGATCCCTGGCAGCCCGTTTTATACAGAAAAATCGACGCCGGAAATGATTGCGCGCGCCGAGGCCAAGTATGGCCTGGACAAACCGCTCATCGTACAGTATTTTAACTACGTCAAGGGGTATTTTTCCGGGGACATGGGCATTTCCCTGAAGATGCAAGAGGGAACAAGCGTTGCCTCCATCATCTTCAAGCAGAGCAAGTTTACCACTTCCATCAAGCTGGGCGTGTGCGCGCTGGTGTTGGCGATCGTGGTGGGGATTCCGTCCGGCTGTGTCGCGGCGTACAACCGCGGCAACTGGCTTGACAGCATCCTCCGCGTGTTCACCACCATCGGCGTGGCGATTCCCGGCTTTGTGGTGGCGACCGTGCTTCTGGTGATATTCGGCGTGCAGCTTTCGTGGGTGCCCGTGCTGTCCGGCAGTTTGGACTCCTTCAAGGCCTACATCATGCCGGTCATCGCGCTGTCGTTCTATCCGACCTGCTACATCGCCAAGCTGACCCGCACCAGCATGCTCGACGCCATCAATCAGGATTATATCCGCACGGCACGCGCCAAGGGGCTTAAGACCGGCAAGGTCGTCTTTAAGCACGCGCTGCGGAATTCTTTGATCCCGGTCATCACCTATCTGGGGCCGCTGACCGCGTATATCATCACCGGCGGCTTTGTCGTTGAGACGACGTTCAGCATCCCGGGGCTCGGCAAATATTTCATTTCGAGCATTCTCAACCGCGACTATCCGATCATTATGGGGACGACCATCGTTCTTGCAACGCTCATCATCGTGATGATGCTGGTTGTCGATATCGCCTATAAGCTTGTCGATCCCCGCATCAATCTGACAAAGGGGGACGACTGACATGGACGAGAAAAAACAGCTGCCCCGTCTGAGCCTGTTCCATCCCCGGCTGAAGGATCTGGGTGCTTACGGCACGTTCACCGAAGCCGATTTTGAAGGCGCGACAAGCGCCGAAAAGGCCTCCATGGTCGAAACGCACAAGAGCGTTTCCTACTGGGCGGACGCCGCGCGCAGGTTCAAAAAGAACACGGTCTCCATGATCGCGCTTGTGGTGGTCATCATCATCCTGCTGTTTGCCTTTGTGGGGCCTACGCTCATCCCCTATTCCTATGAGGAGCAGTACCGCAGCGCCATGAAGCTCGGGCCGTTCGAATATTCCCAGGGTGAGCAGTTTGTCAAGGATCTGATCGACAAGGAGGGTGCGGAGCTTGTCTATGCCTCCTCCATGCAGCAGGGCTCGGTGACCTCGCTCAAAAAGGGCAATTATTTCTTCCAATATAAAGGCAGCTACTACATCGTCCACCTTCAGGAGACGATGCGCGGCGGCGCTCTTATCTATGACGCGGATGCGGCGGAGCCGCTGTACGCCATCGATGAGGAGGCCTATCTGGCAAGCGGCGAGCTGATCATCATGCAGAGCGTGCCCTTTGACGTACAGAAGGCCGCCCCGACGCTCGAATCGCTCGGCAACAAGCGACTGGACACGCTTGCCGACGGCAAGCTTTCCATGCTGCCCTCCGTCTTCCCGCATGTGTTCGGCACCGATTCCGCCGGCCGTGACATCATGGCGCGCTGCATGTATGGCGCGCGCGTGTCGCTGCTGATCGGCATCATCGCCTCGCTGATCGTGCTCGTCATCGGCGCCATCTACGGTTCGATCGCCGGCCTGTGCGGCGGCGTGATCGATTTTGTCATGATGCGCATCGTGGATCTGATCTACTCGGTTCCCGACGTGCTGATCGTGCTTCTGTTACAGGTTGTATTGCAGACGCCTCTGCAAAACTGGTTCGATTCCTCCTCCCTGACCGTGGTCAAGGCGTTGGGAACGCTGGGCGTCGGCATTGTCAGCATTTTCATCACGTTTGCTCTGCTGTACTGGGTCGGCATGGCGCGCATCGTGCGTGGCCAGGTGCTGATGCTCAAGCAGCAGGAATATGTCACCGCCGCCACCGTGCTTGGCGCGCCGAACAGCCGCATCATCAAGCGGCATCTGCTGCCCAACTGCGTGGGACAGATCGTCATTGCAACGTGTCTGCAAATCCCCTCCGCGATCTTCCTTGAATCATTCCTGTCCTTCCTGGGTCTCGGCATTTCCGCGCCGATGTCCAGCTTGGGTTCGATGTGCGCCGATGCGATTGCCACCATCACGGCGTTCCCGTACCGGCTGCTGTTCCCGGCGATCATCCTGAGCTTGCTGGTGCTGTCGCTGAATCTGGTCGGCGACGGTCTGCGCGACGCGCTGGATCCGCGGCTGAAGAAGTAGGAGGCGTGAGATGAGTAATAATTTATTGGAAATCAAAGATCTGAAGGTTTCCTTCTTCACGCCGGTCGGCGAGGTGAAGGCGGTCGGCGGCATCAGCTATTCCCTGGGCTACAACGAGGTCATGGGCATTGTGGGCGAGTCCGGCTCGGGCAAGAGCGTCGAGGCCTATGCGATCATGGGGCTGCTGCAAAGCCCGGGCAAGGTCGTCGGCGGCTCGATCACCTTCGAAGGCGAGGATATCCTCTCCTATGACGAAAAACAGATGATTGAGTTCCGCGGCAACAAGACCGCGATGATCTTCCAAAACCCGATGACGTGCCTCAACCCCGTCTATACCGTCGGCAATCAGCTTTCCGAAGCGCTGACCTGCCACGACAAGAGTATTTCGCGTCAGGACGCGCGCAAAAAAGCGGTTGAAATGCTCGAGCTTGTCGGCATCAACAACGCCGACAAACGCTACGACCAGTATCCGCATGAGTTTTCCGGCGGGATGCGGCAGCGCGCCATGATCGCCATGGCGCTGATCTGCAGCCCCAAGCTGCTGATCGCGGATGAGCCCACGACCGCGCTTGACGTAACCATTCAGGCGCAGATCATCGAGCTGATGAAGGATCTTCAGAAAAAGACCGACATGTCCATCGTCTTTATCACGCACAATCTTGGCGTCGTCGCCGAGATCTGCGATAAGGTCACGGTCATGTACGCCGGGCATGTGCTCGAGCAGGGCACGGTCAACGACATCTTTTATTCGCCGCAGCATCCCTACACCAAGGGGCTTTTGCAGTCCATGCCGCGCATCGACGAAATCGAGCGTGAACGCATGATCCCCATCGAGGGCACGCCGGTCGATATGCTTGATCTGCCCAAGGGCTGCAGCTTCGGCCCGCGCTGCGCGCACTGCATGAAGATTTGCCTCAAAAAAGATCCGCCGCTTGTCGAGGTCGGCGCGGAGGGACATGTCTCTGCGTGCTGGCTGCATGTCAAAGAGCTCATCGGAAAGGGGGCTGACGAATAATGGAAGCGCGCAAAAAGCTGCTCGAAGTCGACCGCCTGAGAAAATATTTTCCGGTCAAGGGCGGAATGCTTGGCAAAAAGAACTATGTCCAGGCGGTGCAGGACGTCTCTCTGTTTATCTATCAGGGTGAAACGCTCGGCATCGTGGGCGAATCCGGCTGTGGCAAAACCACGCTCGGCCGCACCATTCTGCGCCTGTATACGCCGACGTCGGGTCGGATCGTTTATGGCGATCAGACCATTTACGACAGCGATAAGTCGATTAACCTCAGATCCCAGGCGCTGTGTCGCAAGATGCAGCTGATCTTTCAGGATCCGTCTGCCTCGCTTGACCCGCGCATGACGGTCGGCGAGATTGTGGCCGAGGCGCTTGATGTCCACCATCTGACCCATTCGCGGTCGGAGCGGAGCGCGCGCATCAACAAGCTTCTTGAGGACGTCGGGCTCAATTCCGAGCACGCCAACCGCTTCCCGCATGAGTTTTCGGGCGGCCAGCAGCAGCGCATCGGCATCGCACGCGCACTTGCGGTCGAGCCGGAGTTCATTGTATGTGACGAGCCGATCTCCGCGTTGGATGTGTCCATTCAGTCGCAGGTGATCAACATGCTGGAGGATCTGCAATCCGAGCACGGGCTGACCTACCTGTTCATCGCGCACGATCTGTCGGTGGTGCGTCACATCTCCAACCGCATCGGCGTGATGTACCTCGGGTGCATGGTTGAGCTTGCTGAAAGCTATGAGCTGTGCAGCCATCCGATCCATCCGTATTCCCAGACGCTGCTGTCCGCCGTGCCCCTTCCGGACCCGGAAAAGAACAAGACAAGACAGCGCATCCTGCTCGAGGGCGATATCCCGAGCCCGCTGAACCCGCCTTCCGGCTGCCGGTTCCACACCCGCTGCCCGTATGCGATGAAGAAATGCTCCGAGTGCGCGCCGGAATTCAAGGAGTATTCTCCCGGCCACTATGCCGCCTGCCATCTGCTGGACGGCAAATAGCGTTCTTGTCCGCCGCGCGGAAACTGTCCTTTGTTACTGACCGCGAGGGACGACGGGGCAAAGCGTCCTGTCGATGCGGTTTGTAAAATAAAACCAATTAATTGGAGGAAACGAAATGAAGAAACTGTTCGCTCTTCTGCTGTGCCTGTGCCTGCTCGTTTCGGCCGTAGCCTGCACTGGCGGCGCCGCGACCACCGAGCCCGAACCCACAGAGCAGACGGCAACCGAGCCCGAGCCCGAAGTAACCGAGCCCGAAGTCGATGCGGAGCCTGAAATCATCGCCAGCCCGGCCACCTATGCCGGCAACGATGGCGGCTTCACCGTCAACCCGCTGTACTTCTACACCAACATGTACTGCCTGCACGAGGGCGTCGAGAACGTCATGTATACCGCTTTCGGTTACTACTTCTTCACGCACGCAACCGGCAAGGAAGACATCACTGCCTGCATCGCGTCCGAGCCCGAGACGATCGACCCCGGTCTGATCAGCTCTGTCGACGGTTCGACCTACACGCAGCATCAGTTTGAAGCACTGATGAAGTATGTCTCCACCGGCGAACCCGTCATCGAAGGCGATCCGTCCGTGCTGAACACCAAGATCGATTACGGCATGGCCGAGTCCTACGAGATGACCGAGAATGAAGACGGCACCATCCTCTACACCTTCAAACTCCGTGACGCGGTGTGGAGCGACGGCGTGGCTGTCAAGGCGGCTGACTTTGAGTATGCGTGGAAGCGCATCGTCGATCCCGCCCTGGCGTCCGAGTATGGCTACATTCTGGATGGCATCGTGCTGAACGCTGCCGAGATCCAGGCCGGCACCGCGGATCCGTCCACGCTGGGCATCAAGGCCGTCGATGACAAGACCTTGGAGATCACCCTTGTGGCCGCGTGCCCGTACTTTGTCGAGCTGTGCGCATTTGCATCGTTGATGCCGCTGCGCCAGGATGTCGTTGAGAAATTCGGCGCCGAGTGGACCAACCCCGCGAACATCGTGGTCAACGGCCCCTACAAGATCACCGAGTGGGTACACGACAGCTACATCAAGATGGAGCAGAACGCCGAGTATTACGACGTTGCAAACCTTGGTCCGAACTCCATCACCTACTATCTGTCCGACAGCGAGACGGCCATCCTCTCCGCCTATCAGGCTGGCGAGTATGACTTCATCGAGAACTTCCCGGCGGACATGATCGCCGAGCTGCAGGCCAGCGGTGATTGCTTCATCCTGCCCTATGTCGGCACCTACTATCTGTATGTCTGCTGCGAGCAGATCCCGGATTGGCGTGTACGCGCCGCCATCGTCCTTGTCACGGATCGCGAGAACATCGTCGAGAACGTGACCCAGGGGGGCCAGGTGCCCGCGACCGGCATCGTTGCTTCCGGCATCAAGGACAGCGAAGGCAACAACTTCGCCGAGAAGAACGCCGAGACCATCGCTCCCATGTGGGCATGGCTGCAGGCCAACTACGCGGACGAGCTGGGTCTGGATCTGAACTACTACGAGGATCGTGTTGAGCTGGCTGTCGAGCTTATCAACGCGGCGGTTGCCGGCGGCTTTGACAAGAGCAAGACCATCTACTACCGCTTCAACACCTCCGAGACGCATCAGGCCATCGCCGAGGCCGTCCAGAGCGACGTCAACAACGCGCTCGGCCTCAACATGGAGCTGTCCAACCAGGATTGGAACGTCTACACCAACGGCCTGGCCGAGGGCGACTTTGGCCTCGCGCGTCTGGGCTGGATCGCGGACTATAACGATCCGATCACCTACCTCGAACTGTTCGTCAACGGCAACAGCTACAACTACGGCCGTTGGGTCAGCGACGAGTACACCGGCCTCATCACCCAGGCCAAGACCCTGCCCGCCGGTGCGGAGCGCGACGGTCTCCTCTATCAGTCTGAGCTCGTCCTGTTCTCCGGCGTGAAATAAGGCATCCTCAGGGATTGCGAACACACAAATAAGACCGGCTTCGGCCGGTCTTTTCTTTCTCTCTTTTTTTGTCTCTATATCGGGCTTGCTGTCAATCGTTGGGGCAAGCGCCGTGCCCTTCCGTTTCCGGGCCTGGCATGCAGGCGCCCGCGCTCTTGTCGCTGCCTGCTTCCAAGCGCCTGCAAGCAGACGCCCTTGCGCGTGCTAATCGGGACGGTCCGTTTTGTCATGCGCCTTGGCTGGGCGCGCGTTTTCCGCTTCGCCGACACCGCCGCGATTCCGCTCATTTCGCGCCTTTTTGCGTCGCGTGCACTGCTCGAGCGCCATGCCGGCAAACAGCCCCGCAGCGCAGATCAGCCCGCCCCAGAACAGTCTGCCCGAGATGTCGTATCCGCAGATCAGGTCGATCACGATGCCCGTAAATATCTGCCCCACAAACGACAGCAGCGTTATGCGAAACGCCGAGATCTTTGGCACGATGATATTGAACACAAGAACAGCCAATACGCCAAGCGTCCCGCCCAAATATACCCAGGGCGGAGCCTCCACCGGCGCGGCGACACGCGCGGCAGGCAGGATCAGCACGAGCGCCACGCAGATCGGCAGCCCCACAAGATGGTTCCAAAACGAGCCCAGGAGCGCGCCCGTCCGCTCGGCCAGCCTTGCGTTCACGGTTCTGGACAGCACAACGGTGACGCCGGCAAGCACGGAAACCAGCACGGCCGCCACCGCGCCGTCTACGCTGTTGTCCATCATGACGGCAATGCCCGCGAGCGATACCCCGGCACCCAGCCACGCGCTCTTTCCGACCGGGCGCTTCTCCATGCCGAACAGACCGAACGCGTCGATCGCATTGGACAGGACGCTCTGCCCCAAAAGACCCAGGGCTACAATGCTCGTGACACTGATGCGGCCATAGGCATAGTTGTTAAAATAGACCGTGAACACGCCGATAACCCCGCCCAGATATGCCCAGAGCGGCGCATGATACCGGCGAAACACCTTCTGCCTGCGGATCAGGCAGAGGACAAAGGCAAAGACAACGCCGACCGCATGGATCACGGCCGCGGCAATATACGCGCCGTAGGCCGCCGTCAGGCCGCCGTTGAGCGATACCATCACGGATATGATGACGCCCGCCGCAAGAGCCAGCAAATAATACATACAAACCTCCACCGATCGATCAAGCACAGTGTATCGCAAAAACGATTCCCGCGATAGGACATTTGTCATGGTATTTGCGCGGGCGGCGCGGTATAATACCGGATATAAGGAGCCGCAATGTGAAACAGACTGCTTTGGATGCGAGCGGGCATGCGCTGCTAAAGGCCTACGGGCTGGATGCGGATGCATTGAAAGGGATCAGCATGTTTTCGTTCTCTGCCGGAGAATATGTCTTGCGGCAGGGGTTTCCGTTGGAGTTTTTGCTGCTGGTGCAAAGGGGAAAGGCGAAGGTCTGCATCTCTGCCCACAACGGCAAGAATTTGATCGTATGCTATTATCAGTCCGGCGGCATCCTGGGGGATGTCGAGATGATGGCGGGCAGGCCGGCGGCGTCGGCATCGGTTGTCTCCGTCACGCCCTTTGTCTGTGTCGCGATCCCGATCGCGCAGAACCGCGCGCTGATGCAGCAGAACGTGCTGTTTTTGAACCGTGTTGCGGCGGGGCTCTCCGAAAAGCTCTTTCAAAGCAGCGACGGCCTCGCGGCTTCCGTGCTTCGCACCAGCCGGGAGCGCCTTTGCAGCTATCTGGCGATGGCGGAGCACGACGGCCTGATTACCGACGTTCTGGCAGACGTCGCGCAATCCACCGGGATGAGCTATCGCCACCTGTTTCGGGTCATGCGCGGCCTGTGTGAGGAGAGCATCCTGCAACGGTGCGAAGCGGGCTATCGCATCCTCGACCGCGCAAGGCTCCTGATGCTTGCGGGGCGCTGAAAGCGCATCCGTGTTCCGATACAGCCTGCAAAAACCGGGCGCGCCTGCCCGCGGCAACGCGTCCCGGCCCATCTTCCCCCGCCCTGTGGCCTTGAAAAAAACATATTGTGTGCGAAACAGGCTTTGCGCCTGCGGATCAGCTTGTTTTGCTTACAGCGGGCAAGATCGAAGCTCGCAAAAGGCAGGGCGAAACCCGGCTTTGTGTGAAACACACTGTGACGCGATGTGCGATAACGCCGTTCCCGTGTAGGGGATCTTTCCGCGCGCGTACACTTCCTTTGCCAGAGCGGAAAGCACCGTCGTGCCGTATCCTTTTCCGGGAATCAAGGCGTTGCATCCAAGCTCCCACATGGTGTCGCTGTTTGCCGTCGCACCGGCAACCGCAAGCAGCTCGTTTTGATCGGACAGCAGCGCGGCGCCCAGCACGTCCTCGACATAATCCTCAAACAAAAACGCCTCGTCGATTCTCTCATCCTCTTCCAGCGCGGCAATCTCCTTGCCATAAAGCCATGTGATGTTGCCGGCCGGTTCCTCTGCAAAGGAGACGGGCAAAAAATACAGGTGCGCCTGATCAATGCCATGGCCAAACTCGCTCAGTTTCTTGTCAATGCTGCACAGGGTCTGTGCTTCAAACCCCCATTGCGCGCTCGTATGCGGCTTAAGGACGTCGTTACACCACGGAAGCAGCGCGTCGCTGGCGGTAATGACGAGCTTTCCACGATAGGAAAGCATGGATAAAATGCTGTCGCATGCGAATTTTCTCGCTTTGGGGTGCGGCCTTGCCGCCGTGATCAGCGTGTCAGTGTTCTCAAAATCCAATTCGTAACAATGATAATCGATGGCAAATTGCTTCTGTACCACGCTGTTTATTCTGTCCACGGTTCTTTCCTCCCCTGCTCCCATTGCTATTCTGCGCCGGTATACGGCCTGTGCTGTGTTTTTCCATGCAATCGACCGTTGGCGCATGTCGCGGCGTGTATATCTTACCACATCCGGCTGCACGATGGAAATGGCTGCCGTTGTACGAATTTGGATGATTATCGTCACCGCGGCGCGGCAGGAGCGGCCGCGGGCATCCCGCCGTCTCCGCTTGCCCTTCAGCGAAAGAGAGCCATCCGCTCCCTCGCGAATGCCCCACTTCTGTTGCATGGCCTGCGACCCTTCTCACAACGATTGACATGGTTTTACCCAAACGATGGCTCTATACTAAGCATTGGGGTTTTGGAAAAAAAGAGAAGCATGATGCTTCAAAATCTTGTAGACTAAAGCTGCAACACAATCACCTACAAGAACGGAGAAGAAACCATGCTTCAAAACAATCATATCGCAAAACTGCTGGATATGGAACACATGATTTTGAAAGAGGTGAAATCTTTTTCTAATCAGCTCGTGTTGCATGTTGAGATGGAGCGGCGCAGCTGTGAGTGTCCGGCATGCCGGACACTCGTCGACACCGTACACGATTACCGTCTGCAACATATCAAGGATAGTCCGATTCAAGGAAAGACCGTTGTCTGGCTCTATCGTAAGCGGCGATATCGATGTCCCTGCTGTGGAAAACGGTTCTACGAACGCAATTATCTCATTCCAAAGTGGCATAGAATTACCAATAGGCTGGCGCTGCTATGCATGAACATGCTGGAGAAAAAGCGCTCGCGAAAGGACATTGCACGCAGCTGTGGGGTGTCGGATTCTACCGTCGGCCGTTGGCTCCAGTTGGCTGAATACGGCAAGCCAACGAAACTCCCCATGGTCGTTTCTGTAGATGAATTCAAGGGAAACACGGAATACGGTAAGTTTCAGGGCATTGTTACCGATCCTGTTCACAAGAGAGTATTGGACATCCTCCCCACCTGCTGTGAACGTGAGTTTGACCAGTATTTCTCCAGCTTTTCAGATCGAAAGCAGGTGCGCTACTTTGTATGTGATATGAGAAGGGAATATATCTCCATGGCAAAACGGCGCTTTCCGAATGCAACGGTCGTGATCGACCGTTTCCATGTAGTTCGTTATTGCACCTGGGCTTTGGAGAACGTCAGAAAGCGCGTGCAGAAGAAACTCCTTCCGGAGCAACGCAAGTACTTCAAACGAAGTCGAAAGCTTCTGCTTGCGCACATGGACAAGCTTTTGCCCGAAAGTAAAGCTGCCGTTGAGAGAATGCTGTTGTTTGATCGTGACCTTAGAGAGGCGTATCTGCTCAAAGAAGTATTCTATCGCTTCATGGCGTCCAAGGACAGAAAGGAGGGAGAACAGCGTCTCAAGGAGTTCCGGCTCCATGCCTCTGTTGCAGATATCCCGGAGTTTTCTGCCTGACCATGCTGCAAAACTGGGACAAATACATCCTCAATGCCTTTGACTGCCCCTATTCCAACGGATTTACCGAAGGCTGCAATAGCTCGATCAAGGTGCTTAAACGCATTGCCTATGGCTACCGCAACTTCCATAACTTCCGACGTCGGATTCTCCTCACGCTCAACGCAAGGGGGTCATCCGCTCCTTCGCGAATGACCCCCCATGTTGCTTAGTCTACTTGCTCTTACCCCAACTATTGACGTAGAGCCGCTTTTTCGTTTTTCTCGTTCAATCGATCGGCACAAGCCAGCCATAAACCACGAATTTGTCGTATTCGCCGCCGCTGTATGAGCAGGTGACCAACGAGATCAGGCGCTCCTCGCGCTCCTTTACGGTGAGGCCGAGCTTGGAATCCTCCCCCGCCGCCCGGATATACCGCGAGCGCATGGCCGCGGTTTGAAAATATACGGGATACTGGTCGGCGTCCGAATTGCGCGCGCACGCGGCGAACACCTCGATGCGATAGTTCTGCCCGCCTGCCGTCATCAGATACAGGATCGGATGCGCGTCGTAATACGAACGGTCGGCATACCGCTTGAGCGAGCCGAACATCGTGCGATCCTTCATATGATGACCGTAGATGATCAGGTTGTCTGCCTCAAGCGCGGTGTCCGTCCGCGCGTCAAAGAAGAGCGCGCCGCCTGCGGACTCTTCCCCGGTATACGTATGCGTCGGATAATAGCTGTTGTCCGCGCCAAGCACAACGGGATAATTGATCTTGGTGTCAGGCGCATACAGCCAGGCGACCACGTCCGCGCTCTTTTGAATCAGCGCGTCAAAATCGACCGTGACCGGCGGCGTTTCCTGCGGCTTCTGGGTCAGCGCGGCGACCGCGCCGCCCGAAAAATCGACCGGCGTCGCGTCCGGCGTCTCCATGGCGGCAACTGTGGGGGCGGGCGTCGCTACATAGGCCTCTGCCGCCGCATCGTAGCGCGCGTCCTCCGTCCGATACCGTATGAGCGTCACCGCAAGCAGTACGACGGCCAGGACAAACACCGTCGCCGTCACAAAAAAGGCAATCAGAATCAGACGGTTGAGCCGCCGCGCCTTTTTGCTGCTTCTGTCCATACGTTTCTTCCTTTATCGGCAAGGATCGGACGGCTCCGCGGGGGCGCCGTCCGGCTTTTTATGCGTGGATCGTCCGGATCAGGTCGATGGCGATGGCAAACGCGCGATCCCGGTTCTGGTTGGTGACGCGGCTGATGTCGTCAAAGGTGACCTCGGCGGTCATGCCGGTGGAATAGTTGGAGATGATGCCGATGGACGCATACTTGAGCCCGATCTCCGCCGCAAGCGGCGCCTCGGGAACAAGCACCATGCCCACGACCTGTGCGCCCAGCATGCGCATCATGCGGGATTCCGCCGCGGTCTCAAACCGCGGCCCGTTGAACCCGGCGTAGACGACGCGCCCGGCATACGGCACCTTCTGCTCCAGCATGATCCTTTCCAGCGCATCGTTCAGCGTGGGATCAAATACGTCCTCCATCCCTGCATGGATGACATGCCGGTGCTCGCGCTCAAACGAGTTCTCGCGCGCATGGGTAAAATCGATAAAATCGGAGACCAGGCAGTAGCTGCCGAGCTTGTGCGTATAGTCGCAGGTGCCGACGGACGACAGGCTCACCACATGCGTCACATCGCGCATAAACAGGCCGAACATGTTGGCGCGGAAATTACAGTCGCGCGCATCCTTCTTCTCGTTGAGGTTGTGTCGGTTGAGGTGGATGAACTGCGTGCCGTCGTCCAGGGTGACGTGGTTCATCTCCGCACGCCCGTAGGGCGTTTCCACGATCTCCTGCCGGCAGGGCAGGGACAGACGCTCAAAATCGCCGCCGATGATCGCAAATTTCATGACTTGTGTTCTTCCTTTCGCGTTGTGATGATATTGGTTCCGCCGCGCCGGGCGTCGCCCCGCGCGTATTTATCATAGTAACTATGGGGCGAGATACGCCCCGATCTGTTCGGGCGGATAGATACCCCGATCGGTCACGATGCCCGTGACAAGCTTGGGCGGCGTGATGTCAAACGCGGGATAAAACCCGTCCACACCCATCATGGCGGTGCGCACACCCATGGCGGACAGCACCTCCGCCGGGTCCCGCTCCTCGATCCTGACGGCGTCCGCTGTGGGATATGCCGCGTCCGGCGTGCCGGTGCAGTAATACGGAACGCCGAGATAGGCAGCCGCGATGGCGATCTGGAACGTGCCGACCTTGTTGATCACATGCCCGTCGAGCGTGATGACGTCCGCGGCGGTGGTAAACACGTCCACCCGCTTCTGCTGCAGCGTGTAGGCGGGCATGTTGTCCGTGATCACGACGGCGCGAAAGCCCATGTCATGGATCACCGACGCCGTCAGCCGCGCGCCCTGCAAATAGGGCCGGGTCTCCGGCACATAGAACGTTGCCTCCTTGCCTTCTTCACGCAGCGCGCGCAGCAGCATGCCAAGGTCGCAGTCCGCATAGCACTGGGTCATGACCGCGCCGCCTGCCGGCACCTGCTCTGCCAGCAGCCGCCCCGTCTTTGCAATGCGCGCATACTTTTCCTCCAGCATGCCAAAAACGTAAGCCTGCACGGCCGCATCCGCCGCGCACCCGCTCTCAAGCGCCGAATGCGCCGCCTTCAGGCACGCGTCCGTGACCAGCGCCATCTTCCGCGCGGTCGTCGGCCGCGCGTTCTTCAGAGCATCCGCAGCACGGCCGAGAAAAAGCGCCTGCTCCTTTTTGTCGCGCCCGCGACATTCCCACGCCGCCAACGCCATGCCCGCGCCCGCAGCCTGAAACGGGCCGTAGCTCTGCGTCACCATCGCCCGGATGGCCTCCGCCACCTCGCCGTAGGTGCGGCAGGTGACAAAAACTGTCTCGGCGGGATAGCGCCGTCTGTCCAGAATGCGCACCGCGCCGTTTTCATACCATGCCACGTTCTCATATCGCAGCAAAAACCCAAGATCGTGATCGTTTGGCATCCGTCCCGCTCCTTGTTCCGAAAAAATTACAGCGTGCCGAGCGCCGCCAGCAGCAGCGCCGCGCGCTCATCCAGCGTGCCGGTCTTCAGATCCGCATCCACGGAGCAGAACGCCGCTACCCCGCGGGCAAACCCTTCCGCCGTGTTTTTTTTAGCGGCGGCAACGGTCTTTTCCGCGGCGTAGGGACTGCCGCCCAGCGCACGCGCGACCTCACGCGGGGATACGCCCCGATCCAGCAGCACACGCGCCTGATGCAGCTGGCGCAGCCTGCCCTCCAAAAAGGACGCAAGCCCCAGCGCGCTCTGCCCGCTTTGCAGCATGCCCGCAAGAAGCGCCGTGCCTTTTTTGCGTTCACCGGACAAGAACGCGTTCAGCATGCGAAAAACATCGTATTCCGGTATGGCGGTCACCACCGTGTCCAGCACGCCCTCGTCGATCGTCCCGCCACGGCCGACATAGCCCGCGGCCTTTTGGAACGCATTTCTCAGGGCGTTGGCGTCCACACCGATCATCTCGACCAGCCGCCGGGCAACGGGCCGCGCGATCTCCACACCCGCCTTGCCCGCCTCACGCGCCAGCATGGCGACGGCGCGATCCTCCGTCAGCGCGGAAAAGACCACGGCGCGATCCGCCGAAGAAAACGCGGCAAACACCGCGCTGTCCTTGCGCATCTCCCCCGCCCGCTCAAGCAGCACGACCGTCTCCGCGGGCAGCCCCATCAGCGCGTCCGCATGCGGCGCGATGTCCTCATCCCGAAACGTCTTGACAACGACCACGCGCAGTGAATCAAAAAATGGCAGGCGCGCCGCCGCATCCGACAGCTGCTGCCATGTTGGATTCTCCATTTGCTCGACATTCAGCGCGCGGTAAGCGGGATCGGTCAAAGCGATCACGCGCTCCTTGGCTTCGCGCCGCGTCAGCTCCTCCTGCCCGCAGAGCAGATAGGCCCCCGCGAGCCGCCCCTCCGCCGTCATGCGATAAAACTGCGTTTCGTCCATACCCGCATTGTACCATGCAGCGACCCTTTTGGCAACCGAGCCGGCGCCGAATCTCCCCGGAAAAAGCGGGATAAACAGGAACCTCGGGCGCGCTAATCCTCCGGCTGTGTAACCAGCATGTCGATGGTCTCGATTCGCTCGTCATGCATGGTGGCCACGCGCAGTGTGACCCGCCCGAAATGCACGCGCGCACCGACCTCCAGCGGCCTGCTCTGCTGGTTGAGCCGCGCGGTAAGCAAGGCGCCCACGGTCTCGCCGCCGTCGGTGGGCAGGTTGATGCGGGTGACGCGCGAAACATCCACCAGCTTTTTATCCGCCGTAAAGATATAGGAATCGGCTGCGGAAAAAGTGCTGCTGAACAAAAACTTGCGCACGGCAAAAACCCCCGCGATCGACACGATGCCGATCAGCGTCTGCCATGCCGCAGCATGCTCCACAATGAGCTGGCGCGCAATGGCAAACAGCAGAACCTCGACCACCGCGCCCGGCGTATGCTTGATCAGCATGCGCACAAACTCGATCCCGATCACGAGCGTGAACGCGCTCGACAGAAACACGGAAAAGTCGGAGTAATTGAACGCGTCGCCATGGAAAATCCCCATGCTCATGACAAGCCCCACAATGCCCAGAATGATCGACACGATCAGAATCCCGGCCAGCGCCATCTCGACGTAACCAAGGATCATGGACAGAATCTTTCGGACGTTTTGACGCAAAAACATGCCCCCTTAACCCCTTTTTGTATAGAATACTATCATTATACCGGACGCGGCGCACCCTTGGCAACCCCCGGGCGGGTCAAGCAAAAATATGCGGCCGCGCGCAAACGTGCGAGCGGATGCGCGGCAGGACGGCGAACGCATGCGGTTGCAAGCAGACCGGCAACGTGCGGCGGCAATCGACCGGACGACGGAAAAAAAGCTGTCATTTCGGCGGCGCTTACGCTATACTTATTCTATATAGGGTCACAACACGCCCGGACGGAGGATGACATGAAACGGCTCGCAGCATGGGTTTTGTCCAGCATCATGCTGGCGGCGCTTGCAGGCTCGCTTGCCTGTGGCCGCCGCACGGTGGAGATTGTGCCGGTGGAGATCGCGCTTTCGGCGCCTGCCGCGACGGCGACCCCTGTCGCCCAGGCGCTGCCTACGCCCACGCCCACCCCGACCGCCACGCCCACGCCCACCCCCACGGCGGATCCGTTTGCGGGGCTGACGCGCGTTTCGCGGCCAGACGACGAACGGTTTTTCTATGTACCGCTGTCAGAGCAGCTTCGCACACGCATCGTAGGCACCAGCTATCCCGAAAACGCAAAGAATGCGCCCGTCACGCTGGATGATCTGCGCTATGTTCATGTGTGCTACGTCGATTTTGACGGGGCGGAGCAGGAGGGTGAGCTGATCGTCCACAAGCTGGTGGCTGACGACATTTTGACGGTATTTTACGCGCTGTATCAGGCCAAGTACCCGCTGGCGTCGGTGCGGCTGGTCGATGACTTCGGCGAGGCGTTTGACGACAACCTTTCCATGGCGGCCAACAACACCTCGGCCTACTGCTGTCGGCGCGTGACGGGCAGCCGCAAGTTCTCGCTGCACGCCTACGGGCTTGCTGTGGACATCAACCCCGTCATGAACCCGTATGTCAACGGCAGCAAGGTCTCGCCCGAGGCGGGCGCGGACTATGTGGATCGGTCGCTCGGCCTTGCCGGCATGATCGATCGCGACGATCTTTGCTACCGCTCGTTTCTGGCCTGCGGCTGGACATGGGGCGGCGATTTTTCCGGCGATCCGGACTATCAGCATTTTTCAAAGGATTTAAGAGACGAACTATGACAAACGACGATGCTTTGTACCGCCGGCTGACAGCGCTGGATGCCTGGTATCGCGGCGTGCTGCCCGGCTGCGTGCAGAACCTGCTCGGGCGATCGCTCCTGTCGGCCGATTCCGCGCGCGGCGCGGCGCAATACGCTTTTTCGCTGCCCACGCTGTGCAGAAACTCCACGGGTGCGGCGCACGGAGGCGCTGTTTCGACGGTGTTTGACAACGCGCTGTCCCTATTGGCGTCGGGCGTCGCGGGCGAGACGGAGCGGCTGCTGCCCACCGTGTCGCTTCAGGTCTCTTTCTTTTTGCCCGTGCCGATCGGACAATCGCTTTTTTTGACGGCCGAAACGCTGCACCGGGGCAAGACGCTCCTTTCGCTGCGAGCGGAGCTTCATCAAAAGAATGGCAAGAATACGCCGCTTTCCGTTGCGGAGGCGACGTTTTATCAGCGGAGGAACCCTTGATGATCACCTGTCTTTCGGACTGTGTCCCGATCCTGATGCAAAACCGGCTGTTGAACATCGACATGCTCGAGGCGATCCGCCGCGGGCGCGCGACGCTTGTCTACGCGGATGCGGACGCCGTGCTGCTGAAGCTGGATGTCGGCTGGCTGCACCAGCTGTATGCCGCCACCCCGGAGGCTGCCCGGCGCGCCATTCGGGATGTTTGTCAGATGGAGGACTGCGTCGCGCGGCCCGTCTGCGCGCGGGAGGCGGTCGAGGAAAAGTTTGGCCTGACGCACGCCAACGAATGCTATCAGACGGCGTATCTGTCGTCCGTGCCGCTTTTTGAACCCGCGGGCTTTGACATCCGGACGCTGACCGCCGCGGATCTTCCCGTCGTGCATGCGCATTATCACATGGGCGGCCCGGGCTATCTTGAGGAGCGCGTGGCCAGCGGCGCCATGATCGGCTGCTATATCGACGGCGCGCTGGCAGGCTTTGCGGGCGAGCATGACGAGGGCAGCTGCGGTATGCTCGAGGTGCTGCCCGCGTACCGGCGCAGGGGCGTGGCCTCGGCGCTTGAGGCGCGCCTGATCAACCGCGTGCTTGCGCGCGGCTTTACGCCCTTCGGGCAGGTTTTTTCGGACAATGATGCGTCGCTGTCGCTGCAAAGGCATGCGGGGCTCGCCATTTCGGACGGCTTGGTATACTGGATGTTTGAAGAGCCGGAGGACAAGCCCGAGGCCTGATGCGGGCAAAAAACGAACCGATGGAGGTAAGACGCTGTGTGGTGGCTGTCTGTGATCCTGGCGGCGGTGATCGTCGTTCTGCCGCGGCTGCTGGTGCTGCTTTGCAGCAAGGTCAAGCTTTTCGGCACGCTGGGGCCGATCTTTCTTTGTCTGGCCTGCGGCATCCTGTTGGGCATTCCGCTGAACCTCGCGCGGCTTGACACCTCCGTGGCGACGACCTTTGTCAACTACACCGTACCGATCGCGATCCCATTGGTGCTCTTTTCGGCGGATTACCGTCCGCTGCGGCACATGGCAAAGCCTGCGCTGTTGTCGTTTGTGCTGGTGATCGTATCGGTCATGGCAGCGGCGGTCGGCTGCTATTTCCTGTTTCGCGGCGCGCTTTCCGACATGCCGGGGCTGTCCGGCATGATGGTGGGGCTGTATACCGGCGGCACGCCAAACCTTTTTGCCATCGGCAAGGCGCTCGCCGTGTCCGACTCGCACATCACGCTTGCCGTCGCATCCGACACGCTGGTAGGCGGCGTGTATTTTGTGATGCTGCTGTCGTTCATGCCCGCGCTGATCCACAAGCTGCTGCCCCTGCCAAAGCATGTCCCTGCGCATACGGACGCTCCCGCCAAGACGAGCCTGTTCGCCGCGGCGGGCGCCGCCATCACACAGGAGGTGGCCGCTCCCCCGGAGGCGGATAAGCTGTTTTATGAATATGTGCCGGGCAAGAAGCGCTTTTCGATCCGCTATCTGTTGCGGCGGGTGCCGATCCTGCTGCTGGCGGCCGCTTCCTTTTTGGTGTCGGCCGGGCTTGCGTATCTGATCCTGGGCGATCTGGACAATCCGTGGGTCGTGGTCGTGGTCATGCTCGGCGTGACGACATGCGGCATCGCGCTGTCGTTTGTGCGACGCGTGCGCACCGCGCCCGGCTCGTTTGCCGCGGGGCAATATTTCATCTACATGTTTTCGGTGGCCATGGGGCTGTCGTTGGATCTGTCCGCGCTGAAGGGCGAGATGCTGCTGTTTGTGGCGGTCTTTGCCGCGGCGCAGTTTGGCGCGATTGCGCTGCATCTGCTTTTGTGCCGTCTGTTCCGCATTGACGGACATACCGCCATCATCACCTCCACCGCCGGCATCTACGGCCCGGCCTTTGTCACGCCCGTCGCCGCGTCCTTCCGGGACCCCGGCATGGTGCTGCCAGGGCTTTTGTGCGGCATACTGGGCTATGCCGTGGGCAACTATCTGGGCTTTGCAGTGGGGACGCTGCTGGCGCTGATCTAATCAAGCGCATTTTCAAAGGACGCAAGCAACAAGAGTACATCAAAAAAACCTGTCTGCGGCGTGCCGCGGGCAGGTTTTTCATAAAAAGCTAACAGTCCGGCAAGGACAGGTTGTGGTTGATGTTGTTCGTTACTCCGCTACATAGGGCAGCAGAGCCATGATGCGCGCGCGCTTGATCGCGATGGCGAGGTCGCGCTGATGCTTTGCGCAGACGCCCGACATACGGCGCGGCATGATCTTGCCGCTCTCCGTGACGAACTTTTCCAGCGTATGAACATCCATATAGTTGATGCTCGTCGCCTTATCTACGCAGAACTTGCAAACCTTGCGTCTGCTCCTTCTGGGACGGGGACGCATTTTACGATCTTCCATGGTGCAAGGCCTCCTTATCGGTTAAAATGGGATGTCGTCCGACGTGATATCGGTGAAACCGGCCAGATCCTGCGCGTTCTGCTGCGGACGCGGCGCGGTATATCCGGCGCCGTCCTCCTGCTGCTTGGGTGACAGGAACTCGACCTCGTCCGCCGAAACATCCAGCGACATGCGGGTCGTGCCGTCCTTCGCGTCGTAGAGCCGCGCCTGCAACTCCCCGATGACAGCGACCTTCCGCCCTTTGTTGAGGTACTTCGCGCAGGTATCGCCAAGCTGGCGCCACGCGTTGATGCGGAAAAAGTCGGTCTGCCGTTCACCGCCCTGGGCGGCGAACCTGCGATTGACAGCGATGGTAAAGGTGCACACGGTCACGCCGTTGGGCGTGCTGCGCGCCTCAGGGTCATGGGTCAAATTGCCGATCAAAACTATCTTATTCATGTTTGTTCCTCAATCTTTCGTGCATTACGTCGTAGTTTTTCAGGCCTCTTTGCGCGTCACCATGTAGCGCATGATGCGCTCGTCGTTCTTGAGATTGCGCTCCAACTCACGCGGGAGCTCGCCGGGCGCCTTGAACTTGACCAGGACATAAAAGCCCTCGGTCTTGTAATCAATGGCGTATGCGAGGCGGCGCTTGCCCCATTCATCGGATTTTTCGATCTCGCCGCCGTTCGCGGTGATGATCGAAGCAAACTTGTCGATGACCTGGCGGTTGGTTTCCTCATCCAGCTCGGGCGTGATAAGGTACAGCACTTCGTATTCGTTCATGATTTCACCTCCTTATGGACTGATGGCGTTCCCCCTGCGGGAACGCAAGAAGGACCGTTAGCCGTAAGAGTATATCACAGCGTCCCGGCGAATGCAAGCGGTTTTTGCCCCCGTGCTGCGGTTTTTTTGTGCCTGCGCGGCGGTTTTTCTCTGGTCGCGGCAGCCTTATTTCAGTCCCGAGCGCCGGCTCCGGCGCGGCAGGTTTTTGACATACAGCGCCGCAAGCTGTTTGACCGCGGCAAGCACCATGGCGCGGGATTCGGGGCTCAGCTCCCGCACGGCGGAGAGCATCGGCAGCGTGTCGCGCGCAAGCGACGCGGCAAGGTCGCGCATGGTGGATTCGCCCGACGCGTTCAGCACCTCAAACAGCGCCTCCACAAAGCGTTCCCGCTCGGCGTCGGAGAGGGACACAACAAACGCGTGCAGCGTGCGGTTCATCAAATCGGCACCGCCGGTGATCGCGTCCGCGGGGACAAAGCGCCCGTTATCGACGATCCAGGAGAACGGATCGTGCTGCATCACCCAAAACCTGTCGCTGTCCACGATGCGGCACGCGCCCCGGTTCTCAAGCAGCATGCCCACGAGCGAGGATTTGGGCAGCGTTTTTTGCAGCCGGTCGGACAGTTCCCCATATGCGGGCAGCGCAAAAAACGGCTCCGGAAAGCCCGGCCCGTCGTGGCTGTACGCCGCGACAATACGCTTTTGCACCGCGCTTTTACAGCAGACGGCGGCATAGACCGCTAAGTTTCCGCCCTTGCTGTGGCCGCCCACGCGCAAAAGGCCGTCGCCGCGCGCGGCGCAGGCGTTGAGATAGTCCGCCGCCGCCGCCTGTGAGGGCACAGGGCAAAGGAAGGCCATGTTCAGATCCTCCTTCCAGCCGACGAACGTGCTGTCCGTGCCGCGGAAGGCAATATACCCGCTGCCATCCGGCAGGCGAAACGCAACCGCCGCAAACTGCATGTCCCGCGCCGGATCAAACGCGCTTTGAAAATCGGTCACACGGATCTCGCGCCAGCGCGGGCTGGCGGACACGGCGTTTAGCAGTGCGCGGTTGGACGCCGCGTCGCGAATCCCGTCGAGCAGGAACGCATACAGCTCGGTTCGGTGCAGCCCGCCCACGGTCAGCCCCTCCTCGCGGACGGAGAAGGGCAGTTTTTCCCATTTCAGATACGCAAGCTGCGACAGGATCAGACTGTCCACATCCGAAAACGGCGCCTCGTCCAGCCGGCGGCATTCGCCTTCGGCATAGCTGATGATATGCTCCGACATCTATCTTGTTCCCTCCCTCATTGATCCATCCGCCATCTGCCCTGTTCCCTCCCTCATCGGTCCATCCGGATATAACCGCGGATATGCCCGTCCTCCGGGCGCGTCACGATCGCGGATACGTTGTTAAAATTACCCTCCGCCACGCGGAGCATCCCGGCGGACGCCGCCACGACGACGCCCATATGGTCGCACGCGCCGTCCGAAAACACGCGGTCATACAGCACGATGTCGCCCGTCTCCGCCCCGTCCGCCCGCGCGCGAAAGCGGCCGACGCCCGGCAGCCGCGCCCATTGCTCCCACGCGATACAGGCGGCAAAGCTCGTCCGCACCAGCGGATCGGGATAGCGGGCGGGCAGGCCAAAGCCCGTGCGCACGCAGCAAAAATAGACAAACGCCGCACACCAGCAGTTGTCCCAACGATGCAGCGGCCAGTCCGGCCCCGTAGGAAACAGTGCCGCGATGGGCGCAAGGTTTGACATAAGCCCCACGGCCGTGCCGTGATAGCAGCGGCGCGCCTCGGCGGCGGCTGTGGCGGCAAGCGCAAGGTTCATCGCGCGCGTTTCCTCCCCTTGTCATTTTTCATAATTGTACCATATTTGCGTTCGTTCGCACAGGTTTTTGCTTTTCCGCCGGGGCAACGTATGCTATACTGGACAAAACAGGAGGAACGGACATGGGCAGAATGAGCTTACTCGGCGATACCCTTGGCCAGACGGTGGAGGGTTTTTGCCTGATCAAAAGCGCGGCGGTGCGGCCGAACAGCAAGGGGATCGATTATCTCGACCTGGTGCTGGCCGACGCGCAGGGCGAATGCGTCGCCAAGCTGTGGGATTACAACAAGACCACGCACGGCCTGTATGAACAGGACGACGTGGTCAAGGTGCGCGGTCAGGCGACCGTTTGGAAGGACACCGAACAGTTCAAGATCGAACGGATTCGCCATGCCTGTCCGGACGATTCGGTGGATATGTCGCTGCTGATCCCCTGCGCGCCGCTCGACCCCGTCTGGGTCTATGACGAGCTGTACGCCAGGGCGGAGGCGTTTTTGGACGACGATTTGAGGCGGCTGACCCAGTATCTGATGCGTGAGAACCGCGAAAAGCTGCTGCTGTATCCGGCGGCGGTCAAGCTGCACCACGCGACGCGCGGCGGGCTGTTGCATCATATGTATTCGATTGTCCAGCTTGCCGAGGCCACGGCGCGGCTGTATCCGGCGCTTGACACCGACCTTTTGTATGCGGGCGCGATCCTGCACGACATCGGCAAGCTCCGTGAGCTGGACGCAAGCGAGCTGGGTGTGGCGGGCGCA
Organism: uncultured Oscillospiraceae bacterium; assembly: GCA_964474405.1. Classification (GTDB taxonomy): domain Bacteria; phylum Bacillota; class Clostridia; order Christensenellales; family CAG-138; genus CAYYUV01. The sequence continues at coordinate 10,578 of CAYYUV010000012.1, read as the reverse complement.
TATACCGGCGAGGGACAGCTTCTTGGCCATATCAGCATCGGTGTGTCCATGGTGGCACAGGCGGCGGAGCTGATGGACGTGCCGCAACAGACGGCGATGCTCGTAGAGCACATGCTCCTGTCGCATCACGGCCAGCCCGAGTTTGGCAGTCCCAAGATGCCTCTGTTTCCCGAGGCGGAGGTGCTGTCCGTGTGCGATATGCTCGACAGCAAGCTCTATGAGATGTACGACGCGCTGGAGGGCGTTTCCCGCGGCGGCTTTTCCGAACGGCAGTGGGCGCTGGACAACCGCCAGCTCTATCGTCATTGATACGCCGTCCCGGTTGAAATCCGGGGTGCAAATGGTGTACAATAGCGGGTATGAAACGCGATAAGCGCTATCACGCGGCAAAACGCCGCGCGCGTGGGCTGAACGGCACCCGCTACGGCCCGCTGATCCGCATCCTTGTCTGTGTGGCGCTCTTTGCGGGCGCCGCAGGGCTTTTTTATCATGTGCTGCTGCCGTTGGCCGCGCGCGTCAACAACGTCTCCCCCGAGGTTTCCTGCTTTCTGAAGGAAACGACGCCCGCGCCCACCGCGGCGCCCACGCCAACGCCCGCGCCCGGCAGCGGGCACGCGCTGTACAGCGCCGATCTTGCGACCGTACAGAAGGAGATCGTGGCGGGCGAATTCCAATACATGGCCGATCCTTCCGTCAGCGGCGATCAGGTCGTGGTGGCCGCCGGCAACTATTCCGCGTCGTCCGGCGCGGCAGCATTTACGCGCATCCTGATCCGCGACGCGTCGACGGGCGCAAACACAACCTACATCGTCCCGCAGCGGTATGAAACGCTGCGCTATCCGCAGCTTTGCGGGGAATATCTGGTGTATGTGGACTGCCACATCTACGGCGGCGGCCGCATCGTCAGCTATCACATCCCAAGCGGCAGCTTCCGCGTGCTCAAAACCGTATATGTGGGTATTCCGTGCCTCGTCACGGACGGCTCCCTCGCCGTCTGGATTGAGCGCACGGGCGAAGTCCGTGACAAGATCTTCTGCTGCGACGTCGAAACGGGGGAATCGGTCACCGTCGCGATCCTGGACAACAGCGCGTTCGGCGAGAGCATGCCCGACATCGGCGGCAACGTGATCACCTATGTCGATGCGTCGGGCGCGCTTAGAATGCTTGACATCTCCACCAGCGAAACGCGCACGCTGCAAACGGGCTTTGTCCACGACCCCAAGACCAACGGCGCCTACGTCGCCTATCTCGACGGCAACCACAGCCCCGAGGCCTCGCTCTACCTCTTCTCCATCGCCGCGCCCGACCCGACGCGCATCGCCTCCGGCGTGGTGGATTTTTTCATGGGCGACACCTTCCTTACTTACAGTGCCGATGAGAAAAACTATGTCTATTTCTTCGCCGACGGCACCACCTTCTGCGTCACGCGCGAGAAGGAGAAGGCCATGCTGCTGGGCGCGGGGGGCGACATGCTGGTATGGATGGACGTGACCTGGCGCGACAAGGATATCATGGAATACATGCATGTGACGGAGTTTTGATAATATGAAAGAAAAATCCCTGTTTGTCTGCGGCGAATGCGGCTATGAAAGCGCCAAATGGATGGGCAAATGCCCCCAGTGCGGCAGCTGGAACACCCTGGTGGAGGAGGAACGCGTGGCGGCGCCCCGGGCGGCAAAAAAGCCCGCTTCGGCGGTGCCTCTTTCGCTCGTCGCCGTCCGCAGCGAGGCGCGCGTGACCACGGGCATCGGCGAGCTCGACCGGGTGCTGGGCGGCGGCCTTGTGCAGGGGATGGCGGTGCTGCTGGGCGGCGATCCCGGCATCGGAAAATCAACGCTTTTGATGCAGGCCGCGGACGCACTCTGTCCCGCCGGCACGGTTTTGTATGTCTCCGGCGAGGAGAGCGCCAGCCAGCTCAAGCTCCGCGCGGGGCGCATCGGCGTAAAGCACGACCCGCTTCTGTTCTGCGATACGTCGCTTGAAAACATTTTGGCCGAGGCCGAAAAGCAGGCCGCGCGGTTTTTGTTTGTCGATTCCATTCAGACCATGCAGGCCGAAGGCGTTCCATCCGCCGCGGGCAGCGTCACGCAGGTGCGCACCTGCACGGCGGAGCTGGTTCGCTACGCCAAGGAGACCGGCACGATCGTGCTGATCGTGGGACATGTCACCAAGGACGGCGCGATTGCGGGACCGCGGGTGCTGGAGCATATTGTGGACACCGTTCTGTACTTTGAAGGGGATCGGCTCGAGGGGCTTCGGCTGCTGCGGGCGGTCAAGAACCGCTTTGGCTCAACCAACGAGCTTGGCGTGTTCGAGATGCGCGACAGCGGCATGGCCTGCGTTGACGATCCGACCGCGCTGTTTTTGTCCGGTACGGCGAACAATGGCGTGGCCGTGACCTGCGCCATGGAGGGACAGCGCCCGCTGTTGTGCGAGGTGCAGTCGCTGCTTGTGCCGTCGTCCTTTCAAAGCCCGCGCCGAGCCGCCAGCGGCATCGGTGTGGATCGGCTGAACCTGATGCTGGCGGTGCTGATCAAAAAAGCGCGGCTTGACCTTGGCATGCAGGATGTGTATATCAACGTCGCCGGCAATTTGCGTCTTGGCGACCGGGGCAGCGATCTGGCGCTCTGCCTGTGCGTGGCCTCCCAGCTTCTGGACGTCACCCCGCCTGCAAAGGCCGTCGCCATCGGCGAGGTCGGGCTCACGGGCGAGGTGCGCGCGGTCGCGCAGATGGATACGCGCATCCGCGAGTGCGTGCGGCTCGGCTATACCGATATCCTCGTTCCGCGCGGCACGCGGCATGCGGACGGCGCGCGCCTGATCCCGGTTGCGGATGTAGCGGCCGCTATCCGCGTCATGGTGGGACAGAAAAAGGACGGCGCCTAGATCACCAGATCGCCCTCGTCGCTGTTGATCACCTCAAAGATCTGCTCCTCCGCGCCGGTTTCGGCGTTGATATATACGATATAGTACGCGTCGCTGAGCGTCCCCTTGTACTCATAGCACAGCACCTCCGTGGTGTTCGTGCGCGGGATGAGCGCAAGCGCGCTGCTTTCCACCGAGATCCGCTCGGACACCCGCTGACGCGCCTCCTCCTCCGATATCGCGGGGGCAGGCAGCGTGCGCGGCCGGTGATTTTTGACATAACCCGCCGCATCCAGGCCGATCACCTTTTCGGTTTCCCTGTCCACATATACCTTAATTAAATCGCTGTACAGGATCACGTCGCTCTCGAGCGCGGCGTAATTGAGCACCACCGTCCCGGCGTAATACTGCGCGTAGGAGGGGTGCATCTGGCCGTACCCAAGCTCGGACAGGAACGCTTCGGCAGCGCGGTGCAGCTTTTCGCTCTCCTCGTCGGAGGGCGGGTCCGAGCGGTCGGAGGTGGGACTGCCCATAAAGTTCCACAGGTGACCGCCCGTGCAGGTGATGGACAGGGAGAAGGTCTCCTCGCCGCTGGTCACGGTAAATTCATGGGTCTGAACCTGCCCGTCGCACACGCCGTCGTAGCTAAGCTCGGCGTCGGGAAAGATCTCCCGCGCGATCTCTGCTGCCATTTGCTCGTCCACGGGATCTCCCGACAGTCCGGGCGGCGTGGCGCCCTCGCTGCTTTCGGAGAACGGGCCGTCGTAGATCAGATGCGGATAATCGGGGATGTCGCTGTCGTCGCGCGCCTGCTCGTAATAGCCGCCGTCTGCAAGCTGCCCCTCGGGCAGCGCGCCGGTCTCCATGGCGGTAAGCATCGCCTGCTGCATGACGCCGCACCGCTCGCGCAGGCCGGTCAGCTGCGCCCGGTCATCCGCCGAAAGCGGGCGGCCGGAAAGCGTCTGCCGGATCAGCGCATAGGCATAATCGCCCACACGGGTCAGAAACTGGGTCGTCTCATAGGTGTCCGCGTGGGAGGACGGCACCTCGCAAAGCGCCGTCTGCGCGCTGCCGGATTGCCGCCAAACCTCGCACAGCAGCTGGATGTGCTGCTCGCGGGAGGAGGCGGCGTCGAGCTTGGACAGCGCGCCGTCCATGTCTGAAAGGTTGGTCGCCACGGCATGATACAGCGCCGCCACGCGCGTGTTCAGCGCCTGTTCGGCGCGTTGCTTTTTTTCATACGCATCGGCGTAAAGCACGGCCATTACGGCCAGCGCCGCCGCGAGAACGGACGGAACCAAATAGGTCAGCAGCCGTTTCATCGTCTTTCGCTCCTATCTGCAAAACGCATGTTTGCCTATGCGGATGCTGATTGCCTTGGACAGCATCCATTTGTTGGTCGCGGTTGCGGGATTATAATAGTACAGACAGCCGCCGGTCGGGTCCCAGCCGTTCATCGCATCGCGGGCGGCCTTCTTTGCGGTCTCGTTGGGCGCAAGGTTGATCTGCCCGTCGGACACGGCGTCAAACGCGCCCGACTGATAGATCACGCCCGCGATCGAATTGGGAAATTTGGACGAGCGCACCCGATTGAGGATCACCGCGCCGATGGCGACCTGCCCCTTGTACGGCTCGCCGCGCGCCTCGCCATAGATGCACGCCGCAAGCAGATAGATCTCCCGCTCCGAGCCCGACGATGATGAGCCGCCGGACGACGACAGCGTCAGCCCCAGCGCCGCGGCGGTCGCGTTGCCCACGATGCCGTCTGCCGTCAGGCCGTTATACTGCTGAAAGCGGCGGACGGCGGCCTCCGTTGCGCTGCCGTAAACGCCGTCCACCGCGCCGGTATAGTAGCCCCATTGCTTTAGCTTTTTCTGCACGGCCGTGACGTCATCGCCGTATGAGCCGCGCTGGAGCGCCGCCTGCGCCATGGGTACAAGCACGAAAAGCGCCAGCAAAAGCGCCAGCGCCGCCGCGCGCAGCCGAATCCTTGTTACCATGGAAAGCCCTCCACATGCGCCACGAGCCAATCATAGATCGCACTGCGGTATTCGACCGTTTCAAGGTCGATCTCTACGCCGTCCTTTGTCACGATGCACAGCGGGGGAAACAGCACGCACCACCAGTTTTTGCCGCCGCCCTCGCCCAGCACCACCGTCAGCGCGTCATAGTCCCCCGCGGGGAACAGGATCCCGTCATAGGTTCTGTCGGGAAACGCGCTCTGGCCCAGCGTCAGATACACGCCGTAGTCCGCGCCCTCACAAGCAAGCGCCGTCTCCGCCGCCTTTTGGATGGCATCGCCGTGACGCGTCAGATAGGCGCGCGCATCCCGATAGGTGGCCGTCTGTTCAAAATACGGCAGCAGCGCGTCGCGCACGGCGAGCTTGATGCGCTGATCCTCCTCGCTGTCGCTGTTGGCCAGCACATGCAGCCGCAGCACCTCGTCCTGCCCGTCCGCCAACGCCATGGCGGGCTTTGTGCCCGCATACAGGGGCACCAGCGCCAGCAAAGCCAGCAGCAGCAGCAAAAACAGCATCGAGATCGCAGCGGTATCTTTATTTCTCATGAGTTCCTCACCTCTTTTTTGCAAGTATGCCCTGTTTTGCCGAACGGTAAACCTGCCGACTGTTCGACAGTTGCGGCGCAGATCTGCAAAAATGCGTGCGGAATAGCACGTTGACACGGTTGATGTCAACCCGTAAAATAATAGGTATATAAGGAAAAAACACGGTCGGCCGGCGCCGGCGCCCGCACGGGCGGTCATTTAGGAAGGGAGACGTCGAACATGGATCGCGGATACCTAAAGCGGGAGCTTGGCGCGCTGCTTTTGCGCGAGGTGGAGACGGGCGCTCTGTTGGGCGCGGCGGCGGGTGTGTCCTATCGCGGGCGGCGGATCTACGCCGCCGGTTTTGGCACGGATGCGCCGGACACGATCTATCGCGTATATTCGATGACAAAGCCCGTGACCGCGGTCGCGGTGCTGCAATTATATGAAAAAGGGCTGCTTGACCTGTGGCAGCCGGTGTCCGATTTTCTTCCGGCGTACCGCACGCCGCTGGTTCTTTCCCAGGACGGCGCGCGCCCGGCAGACACGCCGATGCAGCTGATCCATCTGATGGACATGACCTCCGGCCTGGCCTATCCGGATCCCGAGGGCGACGCCGCCGCGCGCGCCATGGCGCAGGTGGAGGACGCGCTGTACCTTCGCTACACGGAGGACCCCGAAAAGCCCACGCCCGCCGAAACGGTGTCGGCGTTTCTGGATGCACCGCTCGCGTTTGAGCCGGGTACGGCGTTCCGCTACGGCACGTCGGCGGATGTGCTCGGCGTGATTGTGGAGCTGGTTTCCGGCATGTCGCTGGACGCATATTTTCGCACGCAGATCTTTCATACGCTCGGCATGCGCGACACCGGCTTTGCGGTGCCGGGCTCCCAGCTTTACCGGCTGTCTCCGGTCTACGTCCGGGAGACGGACGGTGTCCTGCGCGAGGCGGACAAGCGTGAGCTGACCCAGCTCGGCTGCGTTATGCCGTCGCGAATGCCGCCGTTTTTGTCCGGCGGCATGGGGCTGTACAGCACAGTGGATGATTATCTGACGTTTGCGGACGCGCTGATGGGCATAGGTCCGCGCATTCTCGGCCGGCGCACGCAAAAGCTGATGCAACGCAGCCGCATGAGCGCCTCCGTGCGCGCCACCTTTGTCATGGAGGGCAAGGAGGGCTATGATTACAGCAACCTGTTGCGTATCCTGCGCGACCCCTCAGCCGGCGCGTCCAACGGCACCGCGGGGGAGTTTGGCTGGGATGGCATGGCCGGCACCTATTTTCTGTGCGACCCGGCGGAGGATTTTTCGTTCGTCTTTATGCAGCAGGTTCGGGAGGGGCTTTCGCTGTCGCTGCTTCGGCGGATGCGCCAGATCCTATACGCCGCGGTATAGCATCGGACGGATCAGGATCCGCCCCTGCGCCCCCTCACGGGTACATGATATCTAGCCCGGCCGCCAAATCTGCGCGGGTTTATTTGTCTTATATGGTTCAGTGTGGATTCGCTAAGAAGGTATTGTCCGATGTGGATTAGCTAAGAAGGGCAAAGCGCGTGAGCCGAACCTTTACCACGCCGCGCACGGCGTCCACGGGGATGCAGCCCACGGTGGCATCCCGGCTGTCGTCGCCATAGGCGCGCACATCCGACAGCACAAACACGCAGCCCGCGGGCACGGTCAGCTGGGGCAGCGAATAATAGGCATTGGTGACGTAATCGCTCTCATCCAGGATGTATTTGTTGTTGAGATACACCGCGCCGTCGCGGATATACACGGTCTCGCCCTCGAGGGCGATGACGCGCTTGACCTCATTCTCGCCGGTTACGGGGTGGCGAAAGACGACGATATCTCCGCGCTTGAGATAGCGCACATATTTGGACAGGGTATTGACCATGACCGCATCGCCCTTTTCGAGCGTGGGCGCCATGGCGTCGCCGCCGATGTACAGCGGCATAAACCATACCGTCAGCACAAACAGCGTAAGCAAAAACGCCGCAAACGAGCAGCAAAGCCACAGCACGCGGTTGACGCGCCGGTGCTCCTTTTCGAGCTGCTGCATACGGGTCTGCTGCGCTTGATGCTCCATGCCGGCGCGCCTCAGAACCCGCGTGCGCGGGAGAAGGGCCACAGCACGCACCATACGCGCCCCACGATGCGGCTCTCGGAGATGCAGCCGACGTCAGAGGACGTGCTGTCACGGCTTTCGTTGCGGTTGTCGCCCAGCACAAAGATCTGTCCCTCGGGCACGACCCAGGAGTTGTCATGGATGCTGGTGCGCTCGACGGCGATATACGGCTCATCCAGCAGCACCCCGTTGACATAGACATAGCCGCCCTGAATGGTCACGGTGTCGCCGGACAGGCCGATGACACGCTTGACGCAGGTATAGATGTCGTTGTTGGGATAGTACACGATGATCAGCTCGCCCCGTTCCACCGTGCGAAACAGATAGCTGATCTTTTCGACGATCATATAATCGCCGTCCTCGAGCGTGGGCAGCATGGACGGGCCGCGCACGCCGATCGGCTCAATGATCACAAAGCGAACGGCAATGGCAAACGTCAGAATTGCCGCAAGAAGGATAAAGAAATCCAATACGCGCCAGGTCTGTCCGCCTTCAAGCTGTTCGTTTCGGGCGGCGGCGGCCTGTCTAAGGGCGCGCAGCTCCTGTTTGCTCAGCTCTTGATATTCATAGTCATGCATGCTGGTCATCCGATGGTTGTACCCTCTTTGCTTTTTTAAGGAACTCCAGCCGATCCATCATCACAATGTGCCCGCAGGACAGGCACTTGATCTTGATGTCCGCGCCCACGCGCACGATCTCCCATGCGTTGGCGCCGCAGGCGTGCGGTTTCTTCATTTGTACTGTGTCGTGGAGGGAAAACGCGCCGATCATGTGTTTTCGCCCTGATACATCAGGTACTTGTCGATCACTTCGCTGACCTGCTCGGCCTTTTCCTCATGCATCAGATGCCCCGCGTTTCTTAACGTGTGATACACGCCGAACGGCAGCGCCTCACGCCACAGGCGCAGGTTGTCCGCTGGTTGCCAGCGATCCTCCGCGCCCCAGAGCACCAAAAATTCCTTTTTAAAGGTGCGCAGCCGCGGCAGCACGGCGTCGAGATCAAAGTTGCGGATGGCATACATGATGGCCTGCCGGCTCTGAAAATCGTCCGACGTGGCCCAATACTCATTCAGGATCTCCGGCGTGAGCATGGTGGCGTCGTAATAGCAGGTGGCCAGCTGCTCCCGGTAATACTTTTTGGAATAGCTCTCCCGCGCGATGGGCCCGAAAAACGGCTGCTCCATCTGACGCACCTTGGCGGGCATCTCCTTGGTGATTCCGCCCGGCGCAAGGACGGCTGTCTTGGTAAACCGATCCGGCGCCTTCATGACCGCGTCCATCAGATAGACGGCGCCCAGCGAAAAACCGACCGCATATGTGGACTTGAGCCCGATCGCGTCCAGAAACATCAAAAGACAGTCCGACATCTCGTCCATCGAGTAGTTCAGCGAATACGGCCGCCCGCTTTGTCCGAAGCCCGGCAGATCCAGCGCGATCACGCGGTAATACTGCGCGAGAATCGGCATCATCCTCCGCCAGGTGTAGATGGACTGTCCGACGGTATGCACAAACAAAAGCGGCTCGCCGCGCCCCATCTCAAGATAGTGGATGGCGCATTTCTCCTGCTTGGGCTGCTGCCCCTCGCGCGGGGGAAATCCCGGCAGCGAAATCTCGGTAAATGCGCCGATCAGCTCGGAATTGACGATAGGTTTAAAGTTCATTTCCATATCATACACCTCTGCAACCTATATTATAGCCGTTTTTCCGACATGTTTCAAGGGTACATAATATGGAAAGCGGCCATTACTCTTCGCCGTACAAAAACGCATGGATCAGCCGGGTGTTCTCCTCGACGTCGATGGCGATGACGGACGCGCCGTTGACGGTCGCGCTCCGGTTGGTGCCGTCAAAGGGCATGCGCGCGGTCGTGATCTCAAGCGCGTGTCCGCTCATCAGATCGGTCGCCAGCTGCGTCATCTGCGGCATGGTCATGTTGGTGCGCACGCAGCTCGACACAAAGTCGACCAGCTCCAGCGCGGTGGATATCGTCAGGTTTTGCCGGGCGGCGTTGTACAGCTCGATCATAAAGCCCTGCTGCCGCTCCGTCCTGCCGTAATCGCCGTTGCCGCTCTTGCGGTAACGCACATGATACAGCGTCTGCTCACCGTTTAGGTGCTGCATGCCGGCCGATACGCGGCCGGACTTGACCCACTGGTTGATCCAGGAGGCCTCGGCGCGGGTCAGCTCCACGTCCATGCCGCCAAAGGCGTCGATCAGCTTCTCAAAATCGTTGAACGCGAGCGTGATATACGTCTGGATGTCCAGGCCAAACGTGTCGTTGAGCGTGTTGATCAAAAGCCCCATCCCGCCAAAGTGATAGCAGGTGTTGAGCCTATTCTTGCCGTGTCCCTCAATGGCGACGTAGGAATCGCGCATAAAGGACAGCAGCTTGAGCGTGCCCGCCTTCGGGTTGTAGGAAAGGAGCATCATCGTGTCGGTGCGCGATCCGTTCTCCCGGTATTCGTTGCCGTCCTGGCCGACCAGAAGGATGTTGATGACGTCCGGGTTGATCGAATCGACCGCATAAATATCGCTCAGCGACAGCTCATCGTCCTCGCTGCCCGGCACAAACTCGGCATCGGCGGAGGGATTGGGTGTGGCATTATCATCCAGATACAGGATGTCCGGCTCCGCCACATCGCCTGCGGACGCCCCGGCGCCCGACGGGCGTTCCACGATGCCTACCGCACCCTGTTGCATGTTTTTTACGGTTACGCAGGCCTTGATTCCCACAAAAAGGATTCCCGCCGCAATCAGCCCGATCAGCACCAGCAGCAATATCATTAATGTTTTTTTCAAAGGACTCATGTCTTTCCTCATCTTTTCGTTATTCGGCCTATTAGAATCGATGCGGGAAGTATACCACACGATTGTACAAAATACAACAACGCCCCCGCGCGCCGATGCGTTAAAACCGTGTCATTTTCGTAACATTTCCCATGTTGACAATCCACAGAAAAGCAAGTAAAATAGGGGAAGCTATCATGAGGCTTGCGGGTGTAGCTCAGTGGCAGAGCTCCAGCTTCCCAAGCTGGCTATGTGGGTT